>NZ_JAPZKZ010000005.1:0-434257 GCF_033804605.1 Mycobacterium sp. RTGN6 | reverse complement strand
CTACCAGATCGGCTTCCCCTGGTCGCTGGGCGTGGGTATCAACTTCTCCTACACCACGCCGAACATCCTGATCGACGACGGCAACATCACCGCGCCGCCGTTCGGCCTCGAGTCGGTCATCACCCCGAACCTGTTCCCGGGTGTGTCGATCAGTGCTGACCTGGGCAACGGCCCGGGTATCCAGGAAGTCGCGACGTTCTCCGTCGACGTGGCCGGTGCTGCCGGTGGCGTCGCGGTGTCCAATGCTCACGGCACGGTGACCGGTGCTGCCGGTGGCGTGTTGCTGCGTCCGTTCGCTCGGCTCATCGCCTCCACGGGTGACTCCGTCACCACGTACGGCGAGCCCTGGAACATGAACTGACATTCCCTAGTTCGCGAAACAGCCCCCGGCGTCGGCCGGGGGCTGTTTCGTTTGGTGGGGTGGTTTGACCCCCTCCGCCGAGACTGCGGGCAGATCACATCCGAGGCCTGAATCGTGATCTGTCTGCAGTCTCGACGAGGGTGGCAGCGGCTCAGTCCCTGTCGGCGCTGGTGATCTTCGCGGTGTCGGGGCTGGGGCCGGTGCCCGGGCCCGTGACGTGTTCACCCTCGGTACCCGCCAGCAGATTGCGGATCTCGGTCAACAGGCTGAGCTCGGTGTCCTGGGCCTGCTCTACCTCGCCCTTCTTGCGCAGCCGGTTGTACGGCATCACGACGAGGAAGTAGACGACGGCCGCCACCAGGACGAAGTTGATGGCCGCGGACAGCACGACGTTCAGGTCGATGGTCTGGCCGCCACCGATGCCGATCTTGAGGAGGCCGTATTCGGCATCGCCGCCCGCGCCGATGCGGTCGATCAACGGCTGGATGACGCTTTCGGTGAACTTGGTAACCAGTCCGGTGAACGCGGTACCGATGACCACCGCGACGGACAGGTCGACGATGTTGCCACGAGCGAGGAATTCCTTGAAGCCCTTCAACACGAGCGGTTCCTTCCTTGGGGTTGGACGAGGCGGCATGTCAACGCTAGTCCGGCCAGTCGCTGCGAGTGCCGAACTACGGTGCTAACTTTTCACCGGAAAAGCCTTGACGTGTGGACCATCTGGGGAGCGATTCGAATGACGAAGCGGGTGTGGTTGTCGGTAACGGCTGTGCTGATGGCGATTTCGGCGCTCTCGCTCGGGCCGGCCGCCGCAGAGCCGGTGACTCCGGTGCCGCCGCCACCTCCTGCCGCCACGTCGAGCACGGACGACCTGGCCGACATGGTGCTGGACGCGATCCAGCACGGCGCGCCCGCGCCCACTACGACCGCGGTGCCCGCTCCGCCGCGCTGAGCCCGTCAGTGGAAGGTCAGCGTGACGGCCTGCGAGAGCGAGGCCGCTGCCGCGTCCACGGCCTGCTGAGCGGGCAGCGCGACGAGCACCACACCCTCGCCGCCACCGGGGGCCTTCGTGGTCGCGGACGTCAGCACGACGACGGCGCCACGGGCCAGCACCCGTGGTGTCGTCTGCTCGTCGCCGCCCTGCGCGTCGACGGCCAGCACGTCGACGACGTCGCCCGGTCTGACCAACTCGAGCAGCGCGCCGTCGGCAAGGTGCAGGGGGACGATGCGCGCGTCGGGCCCCGCGGTGGCCTCGGCCAGTCGTGGGCTGAGCAACCGCACGTCGGTGAGTACCTCGCCCCGGCGTGCCGGACCCGCCAGTGTGGACCCGACCAAGTCGGTGATGGCGGTCTGGAAGCCATCGGGAACCGTGGTGGCAGAACGTGATTCGATGCTGACGTCATCAGGCCCGAGCTCGACGCCCGGCGTCAGGTCACGTGCGGCGACGACGACGTCGGTGGTTCCGGTCGACGGGTCCGGCCGCAGCGCGGCGACCGCCGCGAGGACGACCAGGCCGCCCGCGGCCGCGCGACGCGCCGCGACGGTGCGCGTCCAGTCAGGACGCAGCCCGAACCAGAGCCGGGTCAGTGGTGACGGATTGAGCGATTGCCCCATTGCGCCCACGTTAGGCAGCGGGCGACCCAGGAGACAGGGCTAGCGAGCGGGCCTGTGGATAACCCGCGGCGGCTAGTTGGAGGCGGCGGCCGGAGTCGACTTGGCCGGCGACGACGAGCTCGACGACGAGTCGGACGAACTGGACGACGAGGAGTCCGACGAGGACTTGGTGGTGCTCGACGACGAGTCGGACGAATCCGACGAGCTCGAGCTCGACGACTCGCCGCTGGAGCTCGAACCGTTGGTCGCGCTCTTGACCGATTCGCGGTTGTCGGTGCGGTAGAAGCCGCTGCCCTTGAACACGACGCCCACCTTGCCGAAGAGCTTGCGCAGCCTGCCCGCGCACTTCGAGCACGTGGTCAACGCATCGTCAGTGAACGCCTGAACCGCGTCGAAGCGGTTGTCGCACTCCGTGCAGGCGTAAGAATAGGTCGGCACAAAAACCTCCGAGTTGGTCAAACTACTTAGCACTCTACCGGCTCAAGTGCTAGAACCGCTACGTGACCCGGGCCATTCCCGTCCTGCTGACGGTGATCGCGTTGGGCGTCGCCCTGGGCTGCTGGTTGTACTTCCGCGAACCGTCCGAGCGGGCGCCGATGCCGTCCGCGCGGTCGACTCCCGCATACGACCAGGCGAGGGTGGATGCCGTGCGCTTGCCGGTCAAGGGGTGGGACCGCGAGACAGACTTCCGTCGTGGCGCGTTCGGTGAGGCGTGGAGCGACGACGTCAACGTCGAGTTCGGGCACAACCGGTGCAACACCCGCGACGACGTACTGCGCCGCGACCTGGCGGAGGTCGTCGTGCGGCCCGGCACCTGCTACGCCCAGAGCGGGACGCTGCACGACCCGTACGGCGGCAGCACGATCGCCTTCACCCGCGGGCCGACGACCTCCGATGCGGTGCAGATCGACCACGTGGTGTCGCTGTCGGACGCCTGGTACAAGGGCGCGCGCCAGTGGACCGACCAACGCCGCCGCGACTTCGCCAACGATCCGCGCAACCTCATCGCCGTCGGCGGAAAGGCGAACTTCGACAAGGCCTTTCGCGATGCGGCCAGCTGGCTCCCGCCCAACGAGGCGTTCCGGTGCGAGTTCGTGGCTCGGCAGGTCGAGGTGAAGACTGCCTACGGGCTGTGGGTGTCGGCCAAGGAGAAGAACGCGATCACCGACGTGCTCGCCGACTGCTAGGCGCTTCCGCCCAGCGTGACGAGGCCACCGCCCGGAGTCAACGCGTGCGTCATCGGGACGTCGTGATCCTCGTGCGGCAATCGGTCGACGAGTTCGTCGTCGCGGACGATGGCCACCAGCCAGGCCGCCCCGTCGGCCAGCGCGAGCGAGCGGTCGTAGAAGCCGGCGCCACGCCCGAGCCGGGCGCCGCGATGGTCCACCGCGAGCGCGGGCACGACCACGATCGCCGCCGCGGCGATCGCCTCGGGCGGCAGCCAAGGAGCGTCGGGTTCGCGCAGCCCGAACGGCGCCTCGATGAGCCTGCCCGGTCGATACTCACCCCACGCCAACGGCTGTGGAGTGCCTGCCACTTCACGGGCAACGGGAAGCAGCACGCGCACGTCGACCCCGACGAGGGCATCGAGTAGGTCCGGCGAACCGGGTTCGGACCCGACTGGCACGTATGCGCACACCGTCGTGCCTGGTCGTACCGCGGCCAGGAGGTGGTCGCAGAGCGCCGCCGCCTCCTCCGCACGCTGCTCGCGGGAGACCGGACGACGCGCGGCAACGATCGCGGCGCGCCACGCCGCCTTCGTCGTCGGATCGCCGTCCACGGCGTCAACGATGTCACCCATCACAGAAGCTGGGACTTGCGAGGTTGTATTCGGACGATGACGTTATGGTGTGAGCGATGGAGACACAGGCTCAGGTGCGGATTCCGCGTACCGCCGTCGTTCCGGCCGCTGGCCTGGGGACGCGGTTCCTGCCCGCCACCAAGACCGTGCCCAAGGAGTTGCTCCCGGTCGTCGACACACCCGGTATCGAGCTGGTCGCCGCCGAGGCAGCCCAGGCCGGGGGCGAGCGGCTCATCATCGTGACGTCGGAGGGCAAGGACGGCGTCGTTGCGCACTTCGTCGAGGACCTCATCCTCGAGGGCACGCTGGAAGCCCGCGGCAAGCACGTGATGCTGGAGAAGGTCCGTCGCGCACACGGTCTCATCAAGGTCGAGTCGGTGGTACAGGCTCAACCGTTGGGCCTCGGGCACGCCGTCGGCTGCGTCGAGTCGGTGTTGCTGCCCGACGAGGACGCCATCGCGGTGTTGTTGCCCGACGACCTGGTGTTGCCCACCGGTGTGCTCGAGACGATGTCGAAGGTGCGCGCCAAGCGTGGTGGCTCGGTGCTGTGCGCCATCGAGGTGCCGCGCGAAGAGATCAGCGCCTATGGCGTCTTCGACGTCGAGGTCGTTCCCGACGCGGCGAACCCAAATGTGTTGAAAGTCCTTGGCATGGTGGAGAAGCCGAAGGCCGAGGACGCGCCGTCGCTCTACGCGGCGGCTGGCCGATACGTGCTCGACCGGGCGATCTTCGACGCGCTGCGGCGCGTGCAGAAGGGCGTCGGTGGCGAGATTCAGCTGACCGACGCCATCGCGCTCTTGATCGCCGAGGGGCACCCGGTGCACGTCGTCGTTCATCGCGGTCGCCGACACGACCTGGGAAATCCCGGCGGCTACCTCAAGGCTGCGGTTGACTTTGCGTTGGAACGCGACGACTACGGGCCGGAGCTGAGGCGCTGGCTGGTCGAGCGATTGGGCCTGGACGCACGCTGAAGCACTGACGCGGGCGCCTGGCCGACGGACTGCAGAAAGGCGCACATTGCGTTCGGTGGAGGAGCAGCAGGCTCGGGTGGCTGCCGCCGCGGTAGCGCCCAGACCCGTGCGAGTAGCCATTGCCGAGGCGCAGGGACTGATGTGCGCGGAGGAGGTCGTCACCGAACGACCGCTGCCCGGGTTCGATCAGGCCGCCATCGACGGCTACGCGGTGCGCAGCGTCGACGTGCTCGGCGCCGAGCCCATCGGTGACGCCGACGGAGACGACGACGCCGGTGCGGGCGACGTCCGCGACGTCAGTCTGCCCGTCATGGGGCTGATCGAGGCGGGCGACAAGACCCCCAGCCGGCTGCAACCGCGTCAGGCCGCGCGCGTGCAGACCGGGGCTCCGATGCCGACCCTGGCCGACGCGGTGCTTCCGTTGCGCTGGACCGACGGCGGCGAATCCCGGGTGCGGGTGCTGCGCAGCGTGCGGTCGGGTGCCTACGTGCGGCGCACCGGCGACGACGTACAACCCGGTGACGTGGCGGTGCGGGCGGGCACGATCATCGGTGCGGCTCAAGTGGGGCTGCTGGCGGCCGTCGGACGGGAGCGCGTGCTGGTGCATCCGCGGCCGCGGCTGTCGGTGATGTGCGTCGGCGGTGAACTCGTGGACATCTCGCGCTCGCCGGGCAATGGGCAGGTGTACGACGTCAATTCGTATGCGTTGGCGGCGGCGGCCCGCGACGCGGGCGCGGAGGTGAACCGCGTCGGGATCGTCGAGACGGCGCCGAAGGAACTGCGCGACGTCGTCGAGGGACTGATCAACCGGTCCGAGGTGATCGTGATCGCCGGCGCCGTGGGTGGCGCGGCCGCCGAGGAAGTGCGGGCGGTGCTGGCGGAGCTCGGCGAGGTCGAGGTCGCGCGGATCGCCATGCATCCCGGGTCGGTGCAAGGCTTCGGACAGCTGGGCCGCGAAGGGGTGCCGGTGTTCCTGTTGCCCGCCAATCCGGTCAGTGCGCTAGTGGTGTTCGAGGTGATGGTGCGGCCGCTGATCCGCATGTCGCTAGGCAAGCGCGCACCGATGCGGCGAGTGGTGCAGGCGCGCACGCTGTCGCCGATCTCGTCGGTGGCGGGGCGCAAGGGCTACCTGCGCGGCCAACTGATGCGCGACCAGGAGACCGGCGAGTACCTGGTGCAAGCGCTCGGAGGGGCGCCGGGCGCGTCGTCGCACCTGCTCGCCACGCTCGCCGAGGCGAACTGCCTGGTGGTCGTTCCCAGCGAAGCCGAACAGGTCCGTACCGGCGAGATCGTCGACGTCGCTTTCCTCGCCCAACGGGGCTGAGGACTGACGTGAACCTCTGGCGCTCGACCTCCGCCCACCCGGGATGGCCGAAGTCGGTCGGCCCGATCAGGGTGCCCGCCGGGCTGGTGCGCTTGCGTCCGGTGCGGTTGCGCGACGGTGCGGCGTGGAGCCGGATCCGGCTGGCCGACCGTGCTCATCTGGAACCGTGGGAGCCGGTCGCTGAGGTGAATTGGGAAGTGCGCCACTCAGTTTCGTCGTGGCCATCGATGTGCTCGGGGCTGCGGGCCGAGGCCAGGCGCGGCCGCATGCTGCCGTATGCGATCGAACTGGACGGTGAGTTCCGCGGCCAACTCACCATCGGCAACGTCACGCACGGCGCGCTGCGCTCGGCGTGGATCGGCTACTGGGTGGAGAAGGCGGTCAACGGGGGAGGAGTGGCTACCGCCGCGCTGGCGTTGGGGCTCGACCATGGATTCGGTGCGGTGATGCTGCACCGCATCGAGGCGACGGTGCGTCCGGAGAATCTCGCGAGCCGGGCGGTGCTGGCGAAGGCAGGGTTTCGCGAGGAGGGGCTGCTGCAGCGGTATCTGGAAGTCGACGGCGCGTGGCGCGACCACCTGCTGGTGGCGCTCACCGTGGAGGAGTTGTCGGGTTCGGCAACATCCGCGCTGGTGCATGCGGGTCGGGCCAGCTGGACCTGATCCTGTTGCAGATGTGACATATGGGACTGATGTGCTTGCTACTGGTGAATTACAGGTGTGTAATTGACCTCGGCGCGTCGCCCCCGGAGGCGCTGGTCACAGACTTAACCTAAAGGGGAAAGGAGCCCGGCGACATGCCAAGCATCCCCCAATCCCTGCTGTGGATTTCTCTCGTCGTGCTCTGGCTCTTCGTGCTCGTTCCGATGTTGGTCAGCAAGCGTGAGAACGTCCGTCGCACCAGCGACGTGGCGCTGGCCACGCGCGTGCTCAACGGCGGCGCCCGCGGCGCCCGGCTGCTACGCAAGCGCGGCCCCGCCGCCGGGCACCACAGCGATCCGCACTGGCGACACAGCCAAGACCTCGACGACGCCGACGAGTACGAAGGCGACGACGACGTCACGGCGCCGCGCAAGACGATCGTGCTGGCGGCGACCGCGGTGTCGACCGAACCCGACTACCTCGACGTCGACATCGTCGACGAGGACTCAGGTGCGCTGCCCGTCGGCGGGTCGGCCGTTCAGTCCGAACTCATGCTCGACCTCGACCTGGACGACGCCGAGGACGAAGTGGGCACGCCCGACGAGGTCGACGACGTCGTCGAGGAGGTCGTCGCCGAGGACGAGGTCCAGGAGTACGACGACTCGACCGCCGCGATCCGCACCGTGTCCGAGGTGGACTTCGAACCCGACGACCTCGACAACCTAGACGAGCTCGAGGGCCTCGACGCCGAAGCCGACGAGGACACCGACACTGACTCCTACGAGCCGGTCGCACCCGACGGCACCGAACACGACTACGAGTACGTCGACGACTCCTCGGGACTGGAAGCGGTCTCGGAAAACGAACCGCAGCTTGCCGATTCGATGGCGCACGCCCGTCGCAACCGCTACGAGTCCAAGACCGCCGCGGCCGTCAGCGCGCGCAAGTACAGGTTCCGCAAGAACGTGCTGTTGGTGATGGGTGTCGCGCTGGTCGCCACCGCCGTCGTCGCGTTCGTGGTGACGCCAACGATGTGGTGGGCGTGCGGTTCGGTCGGCGCGGTGACGCTGCTGTACCTGGGTTACCTGCGCCGCCAGACCCGCATCGAAGAGCATGTGCGCCGTCGTCGGGCGCAGCGCATGGCCCGGTCGCGGCTCGGCGTCGAGAACACCCAGGACACCGAGTTCGACGTCGTGCCGGCGCGGCTTCGCAGGCCGGGATCGGTGGTGCTCGAGATCGACGACGAGGACCCCATCTTCGAGCACCTCGAGGACGTGGAGTACGCGGAGTACCACCTGGCCCGGGCGGCTGGCCAGTAGTTTTCGGTCGGGGGTCGGTGGCTGATAGCCTGTACCGGCACTAGGGGCTATGGCGCAGTTGGTAGCGCGTCTCGTTCGCATCGAGAAGGTCAGGGGTTCGAATCCCCTTAGCTCCACGTAACAGTCCACGTCGTATGAGGTGCGGCAAGTCTTCGCTCAACGCGCCGCGGGAAAGTCCTACCGCCTGCCACGGCGTCAGCTCATGTTGACGCTCGGGAATCGACCTGCGCCGGGCACTGCAAGTCTCGGTCGGCTACACACTATTCTCGCGCATTCAGCGCACTATCTCTCCTATGACGTCACCGAGGACTTCGCCGGCAAGCTGGTCGACGCTGACGCCGGGGTTGCGCCAGCTCCTGAATTACCAGCGCGGTTGGTTGCGCGGCGACGTACTCGCCGGCGTCACAGTGGCGGCGTACCTCGTTCCGCAGGTGATGGCGTACGCGACGGTCGCGGGTCTGCCCGCCGTCGCTGGCCTGTGGGCGGCGTTGGTGCCATTGGCCGTGTATGCGGTGCTCGGGTCATCACGGCAGCTGTCGGTCGGACCGGAATCCACGACCGCCCTCATGACGGCGACCGCGCTGGCGCCGCTGGTGGCAGGCGACCCCGCCCGCTATGCCGTGCTCGCGGCGGTGATGGCAGTCCTGGTCGGCGGGTTCTGCCTGCTGGGCGGGCTGCTGCGGCTGGGCTTTCTGGCTGACCTGCTGTCGCGGCCGGTCCTGATCGGCTACATGACCGGGGTGGCGGTCATCATGATCGGCGGACAGCTGGGCAAGGTGACCGGCGTGGCCGTCGAGGGCGACGAATTCGTCGACCAGGTGCGGAGTTTCGTCGCAGGTGTCGGTGGCGCCCACTGGCCGACCGTCGCACTCGCTACGGCCGTGCTGGTGATGCTGCTGGCGATCGGGCGGGTGGCGCCGAAGTTCCCCGGCGCCTTGGTGGCTGTCTTGGCGGCGACCGCCGCGGTGGTGGTCTTCGCGCTGGAAACCCGGGGGATCCGCGTCGTTGGTGAGATTCCAGCGGGCCTGCCGACGCCGAGTGTGCCGATGCTCCCCGCCGCAGAGCTGCTGGCGATGCTGATTCCCGCGGCTGGAATCGCGGTGGTGGCCTTCTCCGACAACGCGCTGACCGCCCGCACCTTCGCGTCGCGGAAGGGCGAACACATCGACGCCAATGCCGAACTGCGGGCGCTCGGAATCTGCAATGTGGCAACAGGTTTGACGCATGGCTTCCCGGTCAGCTCGAGCGGGAGCCGGACCGCGCTCGGGGACGCGGTGGGCAGCCGGACCCAGATGTATTCATTGGTGGCGTTGGCCTCGGTGATCGCGGTGATGTTCCTCGGACGCGGCCTCCTGGAAAACTTCCCGACCGCGGCGCTCGGCGCCTTGGTGGTGTTCGCCGCCCTCCGGCTCATCGATATCGCGGAGTTCCGCAGGCTCGGCAGGTTCCGCCGCAGTGAACTGCTGCTAGCGTTGGCCACCACCGCCGCGGTGCTCGGGTTCGGCGTGCTCAACGGCGTGCTGGTGGCCATCGCGCTGTCCATCCTCGATCTCCTACGGCGGGTGGCCCGACCGCATGACGGCGTCCTCGGCTTGGTGCCGGATGTGGCCGGGATGCACGATCTCGACGACTATCCCGACGCACGGCCAGTGCCGGGACTGGTGGTCTACCGGTATGACGCGCCGCTGTTCTTCGCCAACGCCGAGGATTTCCGCGAACGCGCCATGGCGGCGGTTGCGGAGAATCCGGAGGGCGAGCCGCCGATCGAATGGTTCGTGCTCAATGCCGAAGCCAACGTCGAAGTCGACCTCACCGCGGTCGATGCACTCGACCAGTTGCGCCAAGACCTCGAGGCGCGCGGCATTGTCTTCGCGATGGCGCGGGTCAAGCAGGACCTGCGTGACCAGCTCGATGCCGCCGGATTGGTCGAAAAGATCGGTGAGAACCGCATTTTCATGACACTGCCGACGGCAGTCGAAGCCTTCCATGATCGCGCCACTGGGCGGCCGCCGGACTAGCGCCGGCTCGTTCGGCGAATTCATCGAGCGCGGCGAGGACGTCTGGTGCGCGCCACGCCCGGTTGCGGGCGCGGTCGGTGAACTCGACGACGATACCCGCAGAGGCGAGCGGGTCGACGTACCGACGGGCGTTGCCGGTAGTGATTCCGAGCTCGCGCTGCAGCGTCAGTGCGTTGAACACCGGCTGTCGGATCAGTAGGTCGGCGACGCGGTGGATCGCCGAGTCGCGGCGCGCGGTGATCTGTGTGTTCCAGCGCTCGCGTATCGACCCCAGGTCGGCCACTAGGTGACGACCGTTGATGACGGCGAGAACCGATGCCGCGGAAAGCCGTTCGACGATCGGTGCGGGATCGCCTGTGCGGTAGGCGCCCAGCGCTTGAAAGTAGGCGTCGGTGTTGGTCAGCAAGCCCGCCGAGACGGGAACGGTGATCTGTCGGGTCAACCGCTTGTTGCGCAACATCGCTTGCGCGAGCGCCCGTCCCGTGCGTCCGTTGCCATCGGTGAAGGGGTGGATCGTCTCGAATTGCGCGTGGGCGATCGCGATCTGGGGCAGGGCCGGGACGTCGCCGCGGCGGGTGAAGGTCAGCAGGTCGGCGATGGCAGGCCGAACCCGCTCGTGGCGCGGAGCGACGAAGTCGGCACCGCGTGGGCCGAAGGTGCCACCACCGACCCAGACCTGTTCGGTGCGCCATCTGCCGCTCTGGTCGGGATTGCTCTTGCGCATCAGCGCGGCGTGCATGGCCAGGATGGCGTCGTCGTCGATCCGATCGGCCAACGCCACGGCGGCCTTCATCGCTTGGGTGTTGCTGACGATGAGCGCGGCGTTGCGGCGACCGCTGTCGCCGAGTATCTCTGCTTCGGCGATGGCTCGCGCCGAGGCCGTGAGGTTCTCGATGTTGGAGCTTGCCGCAGACTCCGAACGGAGCAGCACCGCGGCGAACGGGGCGATCTCGTCTCCGAGTTCGGCGTCGAACCGCGCGATTTCGTGGCTGGCTTCGTCGGCGTCGGCGAGGACACCGCTCGGCAAGGTCAATGTCAGGTTGGCGATCGCGGCGGGTACCGCTGCGCGGTATTCACCGGCTTGCTTGCGTGCCGCTCGCAGCTCGGCCAGCCCGTAGCCTGCCTCGCTGGGCATCGCCCAGTGCAGCGTCTCGTAGCCGATCGCCGTGCCGCCAAGTGATGCCACACTCCCACGATAGCATCACTTAATTGTCTAACTGATGCTATCAGGGCAGGGAGGCGTCACCTTCTTCGCAATCTAGCGGGTCGTTTGGGCGTCGAAGTCGAGGCGGTCGGCGAGCGCGAACCCTACGAATTGTCCGAAGAGGTGCGCGCGCGCCAGCGAAGCCGCACAATATTGACGCGTGCGTTCGTGACTGCGGGTGGGTGAAATGATGTCCGACGGCATGACCTGGGGCGATGGGCTGAAATTCAGCCCTGATGGGTACGTCGCTGTCTCGGGTTGGCCCCGGGGTATCGACGATTCTGGCGACGACTTCGGCATGTCGGAAGCAGTTCAGTCGTGACGGCGACCCGGGGCTTCGCGATGCTGGGGTACGCGCTTCGTTTCCCCGGCGCCGCCGATGCCGGTGAATTCTGGCAGCTCATGGCGGACGGCCGAGAGGCGACATCGGTCGTGCCGGGCGATCGGTGGGATGCCGACGAGTTCTACGACCCCGATCCGGACGCGCCAGGAAAGATGGTGGCCCGCCGCGCGGGATTCGTCGATGACGTCTCGGGCTTCGATGCGCCGTTCTTCGGGGTATCGGCGCGTGAGGCCATGTTCATGGATCCGCAGCACCGGCTGATGCTCGAGACGACGTGGTCGGCGATCGAACACGCGGGGATGGCGCCCTCGGGGTTGGCGGGCACGGCGACCGGCGTCTTCATGGGACTGTCGACGCACGAGTACGCGGGCATGATGATCCGGCTATCCCGGTTGGAGGACATCGACTTCTATTCGGGAACCGGCTGTTCGGCCGCCGCGGGTGCGGGACGGATCAGCTTCCGGCTCGGCTTGAAGGGCCCGGCCGTGATCGTGGATACGGCGTGCAGCTCGTCGTTGGTGGCATTGCATCAGGCCTGCCAGGCGCTGGACTCCGGCGACTGCGACCTGGCGTTGGTCGGCGGGGTGAACGTGATTCTGACCCCGATCCCGATGATCAACTTCTCGCGGGCACGGATGTTGGCCCCCGACGGGCGGTGCAAGACGTTCGACGCAGCCGCCGACGGCTATGTGCGAGGCGAGGGTTGTGGCGTCGTGGTGCTCAAGCGCATCGATGACGCACGACGCGACGGCGATCCGATTCGGACGGTGATACGGAGTACCGCCGTCAACCAGGACGGCGCGTCCGGCGGGCTGACGGTACCGAATGGCATTGCGCAGCAAGAAGTCATCGCCATGGCACTGCGCCGGGCCGGTGTCGAGGCAGCCGACGTCGACTATCTGGAAGCGCACGGGACGGGCACCTCGCTGGGCGATCCGATCGAAGTGCAGGCCGCCGGTGCGGTGTTCGGCGAGGGACGAGACCCGGACCGGCCGTTGCTGATCGGCTCGGTGAAGACGAACATCGGGCATTTGGAGGCCGCCTCCGGCATTGCCGGCCTTATCAAGGTCGCACTCGCGCTGGAACACGAGGTGCTGCCCAAGCATCTGCACTTCACCGAGCCGTCGCCGTACATCCCCTGGGACAGGTTGCCGGTTCGAGTCGTCGAGGAGGCCACGGCCTGGCAACGCAACGGACGGCCGCGGATCGCCGGGGTGAGCTCGTTCGGATTCTCTGGAACCAATGCGCATGTGGTCGTCGAGGAGGCGCCCGCCGTCCGCTCCGCTGCGGACGGCCCCGCCGAATCTGGTCGCGGTGAGCATCAGCTGCTGCCACTCTCGGCGCGGACGCCCGAGGCCTTGGCAGCGCTGGCATCGCGGTATCGCGACTGGATGGACGCGAATCCGGATGTGGCGCTTGCGGATATCTGCGCGACGGCCGGGGCCGGACGCTCGCACTTCGAACACCGCGCCGCCTTGGTGGTGGATTCGCGCGGCCGAGCGCGACGTCTGCTCGGCGCACTGCAAGAGGACCGTCCGGCTCCCGGCTTGACGCGGGGGAGCTCCAGTGACCGTCCCAAGACCGCGTGGCTGTTTCCTGGACAAGGCAGCCAGTTCCCGGGGATGGCGCGGACGTTGTTCGAGAGCGAACCCGTCTTCCGCGACACCGTGCTGCGGTGCGCCGACGTCCTCGACGGGGTGTTGCCGCGGTCCCTGATCGAGGTGATGTTCGACACCGGCCCGCAGGGCGAAGAGGTGTTGCGCAACACCACCTTTGCCCAACCCGCGCTGTTCGCCGTGGAGCTGGGTCTGGCCCGGTTGTGGCAGTCGTGGGGCATCCAGCCGGACGTCGTGGTGGGGCACAGCGTTGGCCAGTATGCGGCGGCGTGTGTCGCCGGCGTCTTCGGCCTCGACGACGGCGCGCGGCTGATCGCCGAACGAGGCCGCCTCTTCGGCACGTTGCCGGCCGGGGGCCGCATGGTTGCGGTCTTCGCCAACGCCGACAAGGTCGAGCAGTGCGCGGCGGAGTACCCTCGGTTGTCGATCGCCGCATACAACGGCGCCAGCACCGTGCTGTCCGGGCCAGACGAAGACACCGAGCGCGCGGCAGCCGCGTTCACGGATGCGGGCATCCGATGTGAGTGGCTGCAGACCAGTCATGCCTTCCACTCCGCGCTGCTCGACCCCGTGCTCGACGAGTTCGAGTCGTACGCAAGCAATGTCGAATACTCGCCGCCGCAAGTGACGTTCGTCTGCAATCGCACCGGCGAGGTGCTGACACGGCGAAGTCGCCTCGATGCTCAGTACTGGCGCAGGCACGCACGCCAGCCGGTCCGCTTCGCCGACAGCGTGGCCACGCTCGCGGACCAGGGTTGCACGGTGTTGATCGAGCTTGGGCCGCAACCGATTCTGACCGCGGCGGCCATGCGGGTCTGGCCCGACGCCGCGCCGGCGCCGCACACCATCGCGTCGTTGCGCCGCGGAACCGATGACCGGCGTTCCCTGACCGAGGCGGTTGCGGCTGCATACACATCCGGGCACCGGCTGGATTTCGCCGGTAGGTGCACTCGACCGAACCGACCAATTGACCTGCCCACCTATCCGTTCCAACACCGCACCTACTGGTTCCCGGCGTACACCGCTCCGGACCTGAACAGTCGCGCGCGCGCCGGAGCGTCCTGGTCGGGCGAATCCGGAACGGACGTCCCTCGGTCCTCGGAAGCCGCCGAAGCTCCGCCGATGCAGGTGCGGACCACCGATTGGCTCCTCCAGGGACCGCCCGAGCAGCGGTTGACCCGCATCACCGATGTCATCGTCGCCGAGCTCGCCAACGCCCTGCGCACGTCCGTCGCCGAGCTCGACCCACACGCCGAATTCGTCTCTCTGGGGATGGATTCCCTTACGGCGATGGACCTGCGGCGCCGACTGCAAGCAGCGCTGGGCACCGAGCTTCCCGCCTCGCTGTTGTTCGCTCACCCGACCGTCACGGCACTGGCCGAAGGGCTGCTCGCGGAGTGGCTGGACAACTCGTCCGACCAGGAGAAGCGGCAGGTCGCCATTCCCCGCGCGTCCCGGGACGGTGAACTACCCCTTTCGCATGCACAGGAGCAGTTGTGGTTCCTGCACGAACTGCTGCCGTCGTCGAGTGCCTACCACGTGGCCGCTCGGATCGACATCCCCGGCCCGGTGGATCACCATGTGCTGCAACGCAGTTTCGACGCGGTGATGGCGAGGCACGAGGTCTTGCGCACGACATGCCGCAGCGTGGAGGGTGTTCCGCAGGCAGTGCTCGGGACGCCGCAGCCGTTCGAACTGCCCTTCGAGCGGGTGTCTGAAGCGGATGTCGCCGCGGTCGCGGAGCGGGAAGCAGCGGTCCCCTTCGACATCACAGTGGGGCCGCTGCTGCGAGCCCGACTCTTGGGCCTCGGCGAGCAACGCCACGTGTTGGTGCTCACGATGCATCACATCGCCACGGACGGTTGGTCGTTCCGGGTCCTGCTGCGCGATCTCGGCCTCATCTACCAGGCCCTGGAACGCGGCGATCCGATACCGCTTGCCGAACTGCCGATTCAGTACGCGGACTACGCCCAGTGGCAGCGAGCTCGACTGCGCGGACCCGACTTCGACGCGCAGCTCGACTTCTGGCGCAACGATCTCGCCGGCGCACCCCCACTCGAGCTCGACACCGACCGGCCCAGACCCAAGACACCGACCTTCCGCGGTGCGAGGACGCAGTTCGCGCTCGGGTCCGAAAGCGCCAGCGCGCTGCGTGACCTGTGCCGCGCCGAGAACGTCACGGTGTCGGTGCCGCTGCTCGCGGCGTTCGCCGCCGTACTGGCCCGCTACTCGGGTCAGGACGACGTCGTGGTCGGTACCCTGACCGCGAACCGCACCAGAGTCGAAACCGAGGACTTGATCGGGCTCTTCGTCAATGCGCTTCCGGTGCGAATCCGACTCGACGGCGATCCCGACGGCACGAAGTTGCTCAGTCGAATTCGGCAGCGCATGGTCGACGTCCTGGCGCACCAGGACGTGCCATTCGATCTGATCGTCAACGCGACGGCCCCGAACCGCGACGCCAACCGCAACCCACTGTTCAGCGTTCAACTCGTCGTGCAGCCCGCGGTCGGCGGCGCCGAACTGAGCGGCCTCGGCCTCGAGGTCGCCGAGATCGGCACGCATACCGCGAAGCGCGATCTCACGTTCACGTTCGTCGACGACGACCAACTGAGCGGGCACGTCGAGTACGCGGCCGAACTGTTCGACGCCGTGCGCATCGACCGGATGATCGCCCACTTCCAGGTGGTCCTCGACGCGATGGTGTCCGACCTCGGACTGCGATTGTCCGAACTTCCGATGTTGACCGACTCCGAATCGTCCTACTACCAGCCCATTTCGTCACCTCGTACGACGGCGGCCCGATCGGTGTGGGAGCTCTTCGAACTGACGGTCGACCGGGCGCCGGACGCCGTGGCGGTGACCGTTGCCGGCCGATCATTCACGTATCGCGAGCTCGACGCCGCGTCCAACCGACTCGCCCGGCGGCTGAGAAGCCGAGGCGTCGACGTAGGCAGTGCCGTGGCGCTGTGTGTGGGCCGAACGGTCGCGATGGCGATTGGAATGCTCGGCATACTCAAGGCGGGTGGCGTCTACGTGCCGATCGATCCGTCGTACCCGAAGGATCGCGTCGACGACATGCTCGCCGAGGCGGGCGTGGTGTTGCTCCTCGGTGAGGACGACGTCGATGGTGGGGAAGTCCGTCAGGAGTCTGCGGAGCGACTCGAACCCGTAACGGCGCCTGACGATCTCGCATACGTCATGCACACGTCCGGGTCGACGGGTAGGCCGAAGGGCGTCGCGGTCAGCCACGGCAGCGTGGTGGAGTACGCCGAGACCCTCGGCCGAGAGCTGGGCATATCCGCCGAGGACGTCTATCTCGAGACGGCGTCGATCTCGTTCTCGTCGTCGATCCGGCAGCTGTTGGTCCCGTTCGCCGTCGGCGCGCAGGTCGTGATCGCCACCACCGAGGAGCGTCGTGACGCGGCGGAACTTCTCCGGCGAATCAGCGAATCACGAGTGACCGTCGCCGATCTCGTTCCGACGGTGGTCCGCGGGCTGGTCGACGCGGCGGCCGGCACCACACCACCGCCAAATGGACTCAGGTTGTTGCTCACCGCGAGTGAGCCGCTGCGCCTCGGAGTGGTGCGTGCCTGGCGTGAGCGGTTCGGCGGTGGCACCACGTGGATCAACATGTACGGCCAGACCGAGACCACCGGGATCGTCAGTGTGCACCGGGTCGGTGAGCCGGACGGGGGCGATCAGTGCATCGTGCCCATCGGGCGCCCTCGTGGCAACGTGTCGATGTACGTGCTGGACAAGGTGATGCGTCCCGTTCCGCCGGGTGTGTCCGGCGAACTGTTCATCGCGGGCCCGGCGTTGGCGCGCGGGTATCTCGGCGATCCGGAACTCACCGCTGAGCGGTTCGTGCGCGCTCCGTGGAATGCCGACGAACGGTTGTACGCCAGCGGCGACGTGGTGCGGCTGGGATGGGACGGCACCATCGAATACCGCAACCGCACCGATCGACAGGTGAAGATTCGCGGCCTGCGCGTGGAACCGGCCGAGGTCGACAGGGTGCTGCTCGAGCATCCGGGCGTACGCGAAGCCGTCACCGTGGTCCAGGGCCCCGACGGGGACGGGAGCGTGCTCGTCGCCTACTTCGCACCGCAGGGGACGCCGGTATCGGTGGGTGAGCTGCGGGCCCACGCGCGGCGGCAACTCCCCGAGCACATGGTGCCCTCGGCATTCCTCGCCATTGACCGCCTGCCGCAAACGCCCAACGGCAAGCTGGATCTGGCAGCCCTGCCGGTCGTGGCGATCACGCGGGACCAGGAGGTCGAGTACGTCGCACCCCGAGGGGACGTCGAAGAGGCGCTCGCGTCGATCTGGCGCAGCATCCTGGACGTCGAGCAGATCGGCGCGGGCGACAACTTCTTTGCCCTTGGTGGGCATTCTCTGCTTGCGGCACAGGTGCGTTCGCGGATCCGCCAGCACCTGGGAGTCGAACTCTCGTTGGACGTGCTCTTCGACGATCAGACACTGGCCGGCCTTGCGCGACGAATCGAGGAGACCGCGACGGGCACCGTGGAGGCACTGCCGCTTCGGCCGGCCGCTCGCGGCCACGAGATGCCGGCTTCCCATGCGCAGGAGACGATGTGGCGCGCCGAACGCGAGGACCCCGGATCAGCCGCACACTGGATCGACGTGTCGATCAGGATCACCGGCCCACTCGACGCGGCGGTGATCGTACGTGGTGTTCAGGACGTCGTGGCGCGGAACGAACTGTTGCGCACGACCTTCCGGGCCTCCGAAGACTCGTCGACGGCGATGTTGACTCAGGTGATCCTCGACTCGTACGTGCCCGAGGTCCCGATCACGGACGGCGTTTCCGACGGCCGCTCGCCCGACGCGCGGGATTGGCGAGACCTCGGCACCCAACCGCCGTTTCGGGCCGACGTCATGCGCGTCGCCGACGACCATCACGTGCTTCGGCTGCGCGTGCACCGCATCGTCGCCGATGGGTATTCGATGCGGCTGCTACTGGGCGAGCTTGGCGGACTGGTCGCCAGTTCGCTTGGGTTCGACGACTTTCCCGTGCTGGACGGGCAGTTGCAGTATGCCGACTACGCGGTCTGGGAGCGGTCCTGGCTGACCGGTGATGCGCTGACGAGGCGAGTCGACCACTTCCGCCGACAGTTCGCAACGGCGGACCTGCCGGCTGCCCTACCCACCGACCACCCGCGCACCGATCAGCCGCACCGACGCGGATGCCAGTTCGCCTTCGAGTTTCCGCCCGCGGTTGCGGCCGCCGCGCGGGCGCTGGCCGTGCTCGAGCAGGCGTCGCTGTACTCGGTGCTGCTCGCGGCCTTCGCGAGGGCCGTGGGCACCTACGCGGACCAATCCACGGTGGTCATCGCCGCACCGCTGACCAGACGCACCGATCCGGCGATGCAGCTCATGATCGGGCCATTCATGAACACCGTCCCGCTGCGTATCGACCTCGACGCCGGGACGGATCTGCCCGGGCTCGTCCGAGACGTCAAGACCACCGTGCTAGGCGCCCTTTCGAACCAGGACGCGCCGTGGCATCTCGTGCTCGCCGCGCTGGCGGAACAACACGGACCGAGTGCGCTCGGCATCGGCGAGCTCTGTTTCCTGATGGACGACCCGGTGCCAGGCGAGCTCACGGCCGGTGGACTCTCCGTATCCCGCATCCCGCCCGCCCCCATCGTCCTACGCCGCGAGTTGACGGTCGCGATGAGTACCAAAGACGACCAGCTCACCGGAACGGTGACGTACGACGGGGCGCTCTTCGAAGAGACGTCGATCGCAGGCATCGTATCGAATTTCATTGCGGCCCTGACTGTGTCAGACGTCGAGAAAGTCTAGCCCGAGGACGACGGATGGACAGTGTCAAGAACGCGGACTTCGAGCACACCGGACCGGGCCGGCCGGCCGGTCATCTGTTGCGGCAGTGCTGGCAACCGGTCTACGTGGCGGAAGACCTGCCACCCGGCGGTGCGGTCCCGCTGAAGATCCTGCACGAGGAGCTCACGCTCTACCGCGGCGAAGATGGCGGCGCGCACGTCATCGCGGGCCGCTGCGCGCACCGAGGTGTGCCGCTGTCGGTCGGCATCGTCGAAGGTGACTGCGTGCGATGCCGATACCACGGATGGCAGTACGACCAGTCCGGGCAGTGCGTCGACCAACCCGCCGAGCCGAAGAGCTTTGCCGCCAAGGTGCAGATCGCGAGCTACCCCGTGGAGGAGTACTTCGGGTTCATCTGGACCTACCTCGGTGAATCGCCGGTGCCGGAGTTGCCGCGCTGGCCGGAACTGGACGAGTTCGGCCGATTTCACATCGTCGAGCTGCGCAAGTGGAACTACTTCCACGACCTGGAGAACACCGTCGACGACGTGCACCAATTCTGGGTGCACGCGGACGGCGTCTACCAGGACGACGGCAACGCCGGAAAAATGCCCGAGATCACGGCCGAATCAACGGATTTCGGACTCACGCAGTCCAGTCTGTTCGACAACGGATTCGTGCGCCGGTTGGCGCTGATCATGCCGAACACGCTCTACTTCAATGCGGGCGCGGGCGTGTTGCGCGGCTTCAAGAGCTTTCTGTGGAACGTTCCGGTTGACGACGAGAACCACATGATGTTCTTCCTCTTCATCGCGGCCCACCTGCCGCCTGACGTCGGAGCCATGGTGGCGCAGGGTGTTCGGGACAGCCGCGAGTATCTCTCCCAGCTGAGGCCGGTCGACGAGGTCGTCCGCGCCGTGCTCAGCGGCCGAGAGCGGTGGGAGGACATCGAAGACCGTCCGGACCGAGTCTTGATCGAGGACGGCATCGTGCTGCTCGGCCAGGGCGTGCTACCCGATCGGTCGCAGAACCGGCTCGGCAGTTCGGATGCGGCGATCATCCTGCTGCGCAGGCTCTATGCGCGCGAACTCGCGGCGATCGAAGCCGGTCGCCCGCTCGCCAAGTTCCCCACCCCCGATTCGGCCGCGCTTGCGCGGCTCGACGCGTGAGCACCCCGAGAGAAGGCAAGAGTCCATGACGACAGTTCAAGATCTGATGGATCGAGCGTCCGCGATGATCCGCGACGAGCCAGCCAAGGCGCGCGAGTTCGGCGGGGTGTGCAAGTTCGCGCTGAGCGGTGAAGGTGGGCGGACCTTCATCGTCGATCTCACCGACGACCCGCGGGTGATCGATGGTGACGGCGACGCGCAGTGCACCATCAGCATGGCGCTGCCTGACTTCGTCAAGTTGGTCGAGGGGCGGGCCGACCCGCGCGGACTGTTCTTCCTCGGAAGGCTGCGCATCAAGGGCGATTGGAAGCTCGCGATGAAGTTCAAGAAGCTCGCCGAGATCATGGGTGGCCAGAAGTGACCGCGCTTTCACACGAGACCGAGGCGGAGCTCGAGACGTTGCGGGCCCGGGTGCGCGAACTCGAGGGCGTGGATCACGGCTTCGCCGTCGTCGGCTATGCGGTGCGCTTCCCGGGCGCGCCCGATGCCGACGAGTTCTGGAACCTGTTGCAGCAGGGCCGCGATGCCATCTCGGAGGTGCCGGGGGATCGGTGGGACGTCGAGCAGTTCTACGATCCCGAACCGGGCGCGGCCGGGAAGATGGTGACCCGACGGGCGGGATTCCTCGACGACGTTGCGGGGTTCGACGCCGCCTTCTTCGGAGTGTCGACGCGCGAGGCCACCATCATGGACCCGCAACATCGCTTCTTGTTGGAGACCGCGTGGCGGGCCGTGGAGCATTCGGGCAATGCGCCGTCCGACCTGGCGGGCACCAAGACCGGCGTATTCATGGGGCTGTCCACGCAGGACTATCTGTGTCTGCTGACCAACGCGATGAGCCTCGAGGACATCGAGGCCTACCTCGGGATCGGCACGTCGGCCGCCGCAGGAGCCGGCCGGATCAGCTACCGGATGGGGCTGCTGGGTCCCGCGATAACGGTCGACACCGCATGTAGTTCGTCGTTGGTGGCCGTTCATCAAGCGTGCCAAGCCCTGCGGTTCGGGGAGTGTGACCTCGCCCTGGCCGGCGGGGTGAACCTGTTGATCAGCCCGGCGACGATGATCACCTTCTCTCAGGCTCACATGCTGGCCCCGGACGGCCGGTGCAAGACCTTCGACGCGGCCGCCGATGGCTATGTCCGTGGGGAAGGCTGCGGCGTCGTCGTGGTGAAACGGCTGGACGACGCGCTCCGCGACGGTGATCGGATTCGGGCCGTGATCCGCGGCAGCGCGGTGAACCAGGACGGCGCATCGGGTGGCCTGACGGTACCGAACGGCACTGCGCAGCAACGGGTCATCGCCGCGGCGCTGCAGAGCGCCGGCGTCGAACCCTGCGACGTCGACTACCTGGAGGCGCACGGAACCGGGACATCGCTGGGTGATCCGATCGAAGTGCAAGCCGCCGGTGCGGCGTACGGCGCGGGACGCGACATCGACCGACCGCTTCTCATCGGGTCGGTCAAGACGAACGTCGGGCATCTGGAAGCGGCCGCGGGGATCGCGGGACTGATCAAGGTCATCCTGTCGCTCGAACACGACGAGCTGCCGAAACACCTGAACTTCCAGAACGCTTCGCCGCACATCCCGTGGGACAGGCTGCCGGTGCGCGTCGTCGACGAAGCCGTCCCATGGACGCGCAACGGGCGGCCCCGTATGGCCGGGGTCAGCGGGTTCGGGTTCTCCGGGACGAACGCGCACCTCATCGTCGAGGAAGCACCGGCCGAGCCTGATACGGCGGCGGGACAAGTCGCGGTGCCCGACGACGGACGCTTCACCGTGTTGCCACTGTCGGCACGCACGCCCGCGGCGTTGGTGGAAGTCGCCCACCGATACCGGAACTGGTTGACGGCGCACTCGGATGCCGACGTGTCGGACGTGTGCTTCAGCGCAGGAGTGGGGCGGTCGCACTTCGAGCAACGCGCCGCATTGGTCGTGAACTCGACGGCATCCGCCACCGAGTTACTCGGAGCGCTTGTCGACGATCGGCCGGCACCGGGTCTGGTGCGGGGGGAGTGTGGTGACCCTCCGAAGACGGCGTGGCTGTTCCCGGGTCAGGGCAGCCAGTACGTTGGGATGGGCCGGGAGCTGTTCGAGACCGAACCGGTGTTCGCCGACACGGTGAGTCGATGTGCTGCTGCGGTCGACGGGATACTCGAAAAGCCGCTGCTGGACGTCATTCTCGGCGCACACGGAGACGAGGCTCTGCGTCACACCTCGTACGCCCAACCCGCATTGTTCGCGGTGGAGCTGGGGCTGGCCCGACTCTGGCAATCGTGGGGGCTCGAACCGGACGTGGTCCTTGGGCACAGCGTCGGTCAGTACTCGGCGGCCTGCGTCACCGGTGTGTTCGGCCTCGAGGAAGGCGCCTTGCTGCTCGCGGAGCGCGGGCGACTGTTCGGGAGTCTGCCCGCAGGCGGTCGGATGGTCGCCGCGTTCGCCGATGCTGGCCGGGTCGAGGGCTACCTCGACGAGTTCCCGCGACTCTCCGTGGCGGCCTACAACGGCGCCAACACCGTGCTGTCCGGCCCGGCCGAGGATCTGGAGCGGGCGGTGGTCGGACTGACGGCCGACGACGTTCGATGTGAATGGCTGGACACCAGCCATGCCTTTCACTCCGCGCTGCTCGATCCGATCCTCGACGAGTTCGAGTCGTACGCGTCCGGTTTCGAGTTCGGTTCGCCACAGCGCACTTTGGTGTGCAACCGCACCGGCGTTGCCATCGGCAGGCAGACAAAACTCGATGCCAACTACTGGCGCAGGCATGCGAGGCAGCCCGTCGAATTCGCCAAGAGCGTGCGCTCACTCGCCGAGCTCAGCTGCGCGCTGCTCCTGGAGGTTGGGCCGCAACCGGTGCTCACCGCCGCGGCGCTGCGCGCGTGGCCCGACACCGAGCGCAGGCCGGAGGCCATCGCTTCCCTGCGCCGCGGCGGTTCTGCCCAGCGCCAGCTCAGTGACGCCTTCGCTCAGGCCTACGTGGCAGGACACCGCCCCGACTTCGCCGCAGTCCAACCAGCGAAGGGCCGCAAGGTCGAGCTGCCCACCTACCCATTCCAGCACCGGAAGTTCTGGTACTCGACGCCCCCGACGTCGAGTGCTGGCGATGCCACACGCACCGAGACGGTCCGCCTTCTCGAAGAGGGTCGGATCGACGAGCTCGCCGTGCTCGTCGGTGCCGCAGCCGGTGACGACCAGACCGTCGGCGCCCTGAAACAGCTGGCCGCCCAGCACAATCAACAACGGAGCGCACAGACCATAGCCGACGCCCGGTACGAGCTCGGCTGGGAGAAGGCGGCGACTACAGCTTCGGCACTCGACCCGATCGAGGGGCTGGCCTGGCTTCTGATCGCCGACGACGCCGAAACCGTTGCACCCCTTGCCGACCTGCTGACCGCGCACGGACACCGGCACCGGACCGTGGCGATGCCAGGATCGGACGCCGACGAAGCGCAGTTCGAGGCTGCGCTGCGCGCCGCCGCTGCCGAGCAACCCGCGCTGCGCATCGTGCACCTCGCCGGTCTCGACCCCGACGGTGCTCCGTCGGTACGGTCGCTGGATCGGATGCAGCACCACGTCCTTGGTGGAACGCAGCGGATCTTCCGGGCCGCGCTCGCTGCCGAGCTCGAGGCACCCATCTGGCTGGTGACCCGCGGCGCCCAACGGGTAACGCGGGCGGACACCGTCTCTCCCGTGCAGTCCCTGCTGTGGGGTTACGGTCGCACCGCCTCCTATGAACATCCCCAACTGTGGGGTGGGCTCGCGGACATGGCTGCGGGCGGAGCAGACGACTGGCCCGGCTTGGTCGCCCACGTCCTCGCCGCACCGGCGGGCGAGGATCAGCTCGCGCTCCGGGATGGCGCCGCCTACTTTGAACGGCTGTCGAGGCGGTCGGCTCCACCGGCGACGGCACCGCTCGAATTGCGCCGTGATGCCACCTATCTCGTCACCGGTGGACTCGGTGCGGTCGGACTGGAGCTGGCCGAGTATCTGGCCGCGCACGGTGCCGGTCAGCTCGTGCTGACGGGACGACGGCCGCCGGGCCAGGACGCTCGGCGACGCATCGAGGCGATACGCGAACAGAGCAACTGCGAGGTCGTGGTGCTTGCGGCAGACGTCGCCGATCCGGATGACGTCGCGCGGGTGCTGACCACCATCCGGACGGAGCTGCCGCCGTTGGTCGGCATCGTGCATGCCGCAGGTGCACTCGGCGCCACCTCGCTGCTCGACATGGACGACGCAGAAGTCGACCGGGTCTTCGCGGGGAAGGTCTGGGGGGCCTGGTATTTGAGCGAAGCAGCGGCGGGCCTGCAGCTGGACTTCTTCGTGTGCACCTCGTCGATCGCCGCGCTGTGGGGAACCAGGAGTCAAATCGTCTACAGCGCCGCCAACGCGTTTCTCGACGGGTTGGCGTGGCGGCTGCGCGAGCGCGGCGTCCCCGGTGTCAGCGTGCAGTTCGGGCTCTGGTCGACGGGAATGGGTGACCGGGGTACGCGGGAACAACTCGACATGGTGGGCATCCGGACGATGTCGTCGGCCGACGCGCTGGCCGGGATGGCCGAGCTCATCACGTCTTCGGCACCGCACGGAATGGTGGCCCGGATCGACTGGTCCCGCTTCGTGCCGTTCCAACAGATGCAGCGCAAGCGGTCGTTGTTGTCGAACATCGAGCGCGAGCTGCCCGAGACCGCGGCGATTCCGACGTCATCGACGGCGACACAGCTGACCACCGAACTCGAGGCCGCCCCCGTACAGCAACGTAAGCAGCTCGTGCTGGAGTACCTGCGCAACGCCGTCGCGGACGTCACGCGGATCGATGCGCAGGACATCCGCGACGACGCGGGATTCTTCGATCTCGGCATGGATTCACTGATGGCCGTCGAGCTGCATCGCAAGCTCGAACGGGGGTTCGGCAGGCAACTGCCGGTGACGCTCGCCATGGACCATCCCCATCTGACCGATGCCGCGGGCTATCTCGTGACCGACGTCCTCGGCCTCGGCGATCGGGTGCCGGCTCAGGCGGACCCGGTGGTGACGTTGACCGCGAACGAGCCAATCGCGATCGTCGGGCTGGCCTGCCGATTCCCGGGTGCCCGGGACGCGGAGGCGTTCTGGCAGCTGCTGGCGGACGGCGTCGACATGATCAGGGAGATCCCAGACGACCGGTACGACGTCGACGAGTTCTACGATCCGGATCCCGACGCAGCGGGCAAGATCTATACCCGCTACGGCGGCTTCCTCGACGGGATCGACGGATTCGATCCCGAGTTCTTCGGCATTTCGCCGCGTGAGGCGATGTGGATCGACCCCCAGCAGCGACTGATCCTCGAAACCTCCTGGGAGGGGCTCGAGCGGGCCGGGTATGCGCCGTCGGCGTTGCGCGGCAGCAGAAGTGGCGTATACGTCGGAGTCGGCGCCAACGAATACTCGTACGTGCTGTCCGGCAGCGGCTTCGAAGACATCGAAGCCCAGTTCGCCACCGGCAATGCCACCAGCGTCATCGCAGGCCGGGTGGCGTTCGCGCTCGGACTGGAAGGGCCGGCGGTGTCCTTGGACACCGCGTGCAGTTCGTCGCTGGTAGCCATTCACACGGCGTGCCAGGCGTTGCACGCCGGCGACTGTGATCTCGCGCTGGCCGGCGGGGTGAACGTACTCCTGAGCCCGGTGATCACCATTGCGACGTCGCGTGCGCGGATGCTCTCACCCGACGGGCGGTGCAAGACCTTCGATGCCGCGGCCGACGGCTACGTGCGTAGTGAAGGCTGCGGGATGTTGGTGCTCAAGCGGCTCAGCGACGCGGTGCGCGACGGTGACCGGATCCAGGCCGTCGTCCGGGGCAGTGCGGTCAATCAGGACGGCGCCTCTGGTGGTTTGACAGTGCCGAATGGCGGTGCGCAGCAACGTGTCATCGCCGCGGCGCTGTCGCGAGCCGGGCTCACCGGCGGGGACGTCGACTACCTCGAGGCCCACGGGACTGGCACGGCGCTGGGCGACCCGATAGAGGTTCAGGCCGCGGCTGCCGTCTACGGTGCCGAAGCTCGCAACGTGCCGTTGTTGATGGGGTCGGTGAAGACCAACATCGGACACCTCGAGTCGGCGGCGGGGGTGGCCGGCTTGATCAAGGTCGTGCTGTCGCTGGAACACGACGTCCTGCCGAAGAACCTGCACTTCGAACACCCGTCGCCACACATTCCGTGGGACCGCCTCGCAGTGCAGGTGGTGAACAAGCCGACCCCTTGGCAGGCCAACGGAAGGCCGAGGCGTGCCGGAATCAGCTCCTTCGGGTTCTCCGGAACGAACGCGCACGTCCTCATCGAGGAAGCGCCCGCGACAGCCGAAGTGGCACTGACTGATTCGTCCCTTGAATCTGTTTCGGTACTGCCGTTGTCCGGGCGGTCCCCCCACGCGCTCGTCGCGGTGGCCCGGCGATACGCGGACTGGCTGGACGCACATCCCGACGTGGACATCGCCGACGTCGCTTCCACCGCCGGTGCCGGACGCTCGCACTTCGAGCACCGCGCCGCCCTCGTGGTGGATTCGGTGGGACGCGCGCGGGAGGCACTGGCTGAATTGGCCGAGAATCGGCTGGCGCCTGGGGTAGTGCGCGGTGTCTGCGGTGACCCGCCGAAGACCGCGTGGTTGTTCACCGGGCAGGGCAGCCAGTACGCGGGGATGACGCGCGAGTTGTTCGACGCGGAGCCCGTGTTCACCGAGACGGTGACGCGGTGCGCGGAAGCGGTCGAAGGGATCGTGCCGCGTCCGTTGCTGGAGGTCCTGTTCGGCACCGGCGCGGAGTCGTTGCGGCACACCTCATTTGCCCAGCCGGCGCTCTTTGCCGTCGAGCTGGGTTTGGCCCGGCTGTGGCAGTCGTGGGGCATTGCGCCCGACGTGGTGCTCGGCCACAGTGTGGGCCAGTACGCGGCAGCCTGTGTGGCCGGGGTGTTCGGGCTCGAGGACGGGGCCCGGTTGGTGGCGGAACGGGGCCGGCTGTTCGGCGGTCTCCCCGAGGGTGGCCGAATGGTGGCGGTGTTCGCCGATCCCGAACACGTGGAGGACGTCGCCGACGAATTTCCTCGGGTATCGGTGGCCGCCTACAACGGCCCGAACACGGTGCTGTCAGGACCCGCCGAGGACCTGGAGCGGTTGGTCGCGACGTGTACCGAAGAGGACATCCGTAGCACCTGGCTGGACACGAGTCACGCCTTCCACTCCGAGCTGATGGAGCCGGCACTCGCCGAATTCGAAGCGTACGCACAGCAGTTCGACTTCGCCGCTCCGACGTTGCCGTTGATCTGCAACCGCGCGGGCACCGTGCTCACGGCAGCGACCCCGCTGGATGCACAGTACTGGCGGCGGCATGCGCGGCAGCCCGTGCAGTTCGCCGAGAGCGTGCGCGCCGTCGCCCAGCTGGGCTGCTCGGTGCTGATGGAGATCGGCCCGCAGCCGATTCTGAGTGCGGCCGCGCTGCAGGTCTGGCCGGAACACTCGACCCCGCCGCGGGCGATCGCGTCGGCTCGCAAGGGCGTCGACGCCCGTCATCAGATGACCGAAGCCGTCGCCGCGGCGTATGTTGCCGGGCACCGGCCCAACTTCGCCGCCTTGGCGCGCGGGCCGCGTCGCCGACTCGAACTACCGACCTACCCGTTCCAGCGCCGGTCCTTCTGGCCGAAGACATCCGGCGTCAGTTCCGGCGGCGTCGCGGTGTCCGGGATTCTCGGCGCGAAAGTGGAGCTCGCATCCGGTGACACGGTCTACACCAGCCGACTGAGCGTCAAGTCGCAGCCCTGGCTCGCCGACCATGTCATCTACGGCACCGTGGTTGTCCCCGGGGCCACCTACGCTGCCATGGTGCTCGCCGCGGTCGACCCGCCCGCACAGGTTCAGGAGGTGTTCTTCTACGAGCCCATTCTGTTGAACGACAAGGACTCCCGTGACGTCCAGCTGATCCTGCACCCGTCCGACGATGGCCAGGGGTGGGCGTTCCAGGTATCCAGCCGTCCGTACGGTGACCCGGAATCGGATTGGTCGTTGAACGCCGGTGGCACGGTCCGCACGGGCGTCGAGGACGACTCGACGACCGAATCCGCGGATCCCATCGACGTCACGCTCGAGCGGCTGACCCGCGCCCGCCCACAACAACTATTCGACGCCTTCGTGGACAACGAACTGGCGCTCGGGCCCGTGTGGCGATCGTCGCTGAAATCGCTGTGGGTCGGCGACAGGGAGGCGGTCGGCGACATCACCGTCGGCGACGAGCTGGCCGAGCACGTGGGCCGCGAGCCGGTCCATCCGGTGCTGCTCGATCTCTGCACCGGCATCGCAGGCGCCGCGCTCTTCGCGGTGGCATCGGAGACCGAGGTCGACTCGGATCTGTTCCTGCCGTTGCGCTATGGGCAGGTCGTGCTACGCGAACGGATGCCACGGCGGTTCTATTGCCGGGCACGGTGGCAGCCCAGCGGGATCGATAGCGAGGTGCAGGTCTTCGACCTCGACTTCTTTGATGGAGACGGTCGCAACCTAGGTGGAATTCGCGAGTTCACGGTCAAACGGGCACCGCGGGAGGCGTTGTTGCGGAGTCTCGGCGGCGATGCGACGCGGATGTTGTACGGCGTCGGCTGGCGGGAGACCCCACCTCCCGCGTCGGATGGCGCCGAGCGCTCGATCGGGAGTTGGCTGGTGGCCGGGTTCGACGAATTGGCGGCCGAACTGCCGAATTCCGTCGCGGTCGGCAGGGTCGCCGATCCCGAGCAGTGGCGGCAACTCCTCGCGCGGGCCGCCGAAGACGGCCTGCCGGTGTCTGGCATCGTGCTGCGGGCCACCGGACGTCCCGACGACGAAGAGTCGAGTACCGTATTCGCGGCCCGGCTGGAGGCCGAGCTCGGCAACGTGCTCGACGCCGTCCACGTCCTGCTGGCGGAGGAGGGCACTAGTCTCGCTGGCGGTCTGTGGGTCGTCACCGAACGGGCTATTGCGACGGAGGCCGGCGAGCCGGTCGACCCGGTCCAGGCGGCGCTGTGGGGGCTGGGCCGCACGGTCATCGGCGAACAACCGATGCTGCGGTGCAGGCTGGTCGACGTCGATGGATCCGACGACGCTGCGCGCCTGGTGGCGAGCCTGCTCGGAAGCCCCGGCGACGAGCCGGAACTGGCGCTGCGACAAGGGAAGTTACTGGTGCCGCGGGTGTTGCCGTGGGCGCGAAGCGGCTACCTCGCGGTACCGCGAACGTCCGACTACGTGCTCGCGCCGACCCAACGGGGTGCAATCGACAACCTGCGGGTGACCGAGCTGGAGCCGGCGCCGCCGACGGCAGGCCAGGTGCAGGTCCGGGTGGAGGCGGCGGGCGTCAACTTCCGCGATGTGCTGAACGTGCTCGGGCTCTACCCGGGCGATCCCGGGCCGGTCGGCGGCGACTTCGCCGGCGCGGTGACGGCGATGGGTCCGGACGTCACCGAATTCGAGCTCGGGCAACGTGTCTTCGGCGTGTGGCCGGGCGCGATGGCCAGCCGGGTCAACGTGCCCGTCCAACTGCTGGCCCTGGTACCCGAGCGGATCAGCGCGATAGCGGCGGCAAGCACACCCACGGCGGTGCTTACGGCGCTGCTGGCCTTCGACTGGGCGAAGCTGCAGGCCGGTGATCGGGTGCTCGTGCATGCCGCCAGCGGTGGCGTCGGTCTGGCCGCCGTCCAACTGGCTCGACTACGCGGCGCGATCGTCTTCGCCACCGCAAGCGCCTACAAGCGCGCGACGCTGCGCAGGATGGGCGTGGAACACGTATACGACTCGCGCAGTACCGACTTCGCAGATCAGATCCTGACGGACACGGGCGGCTCCGGTGTTGATGTAGTGCTCAACAGTCTCACCGGCGAGGGGTTCGTGGCGGCCACCGTGCGGGCGACGGCACCGAACGGACGGTTCGTCGAGATCGCCAAGCGCGACATCTGGACCGCGGAGCAGATGGCGGCAGTCCGTCCCGACATCGACTACGAGATCCTTGCGCTGGACGTCCTGATGGCAACGGAACCCGAGCGCATCCGCGACTTGATGGCCGTCGTGTCCAACGGGTTAGCCAGCGGCGAGATAGCGCCGCTTCCGGTCGAGATCTATCCGCTGGCGGAGGCCAAGACGGCGTTTCGCCGCATGCAGCAGGCGCGCCACGTGGGCAAGATCGTGCTCCAGATGCCGAATCCGCTGAAGCCGCGCGAAGATCGGTGCTATCTGATCACCGGCGGCCTTGGCGCGCTCGGGCTGCACACGGCGGCGTATTTGGCGCAACTCGGTGCCGCGGACATCGTCTTGACCAGCAGGCGGCCACCCGATCCCGTCGCGCGACAGGCCATCGACGAGCTGACGGAGCGCTACCACTGCCGGATCCATACCTTTGCGGCCGACGTCGGCGACGAGGGTCAGGTCCGCGAGCTGCTCGCGCGCATTCGTGCGGAGCTACCGCCGCTGGGCGGCGTGGCACACCTGGCGGGCGTGCTCGACGACGCGCTGCTGCCTCAGCAGACCCTCGACCGTTTCCGCACGACGCTGGCTCCGAAGTCGTTCGGCGCCTGGCATCTTCACCGGATGACCAAGGACGACGAGCTCGAGTTCTTCATCGTGTACTCGTCCGGCACCAGTGTGCTGGGAGCACCCGGCCAGGCCAACTACGCCACCGCCAACGCGATGCTCGACGGACTGGTCGCCCATCGCAAGGCCCAGGGCCTGCCCGCGACGAGCATCAACTGGGGCCCGTGGGCGAACGGCGGCATGGCCGACTCCGAGGCCGCGCGCGCCAATCTCGGTGCCCGCGGCCTGATTCCGCTGGAACCCGGCGCCGCACTGAACGCGCTCGGCGAGGTGGTCGCAAACGGAATCGGGCAGGCGATCGCGCTCAAGGCCAATTGGCAGCGGGCGGCGAAGCTGCTGGGTAGTGCCCGCCCGCCGATCCTGGATCACGTGCTGCCGAGCGCAGGTTCGGCGACTCCGGGCGACAGTGCGATGCTCCGGCGGCTGTACGACGTGCCCGAGGCGCAGCGCGGTGCCTTCGTCACCGAGCATCTTCAGTCCGAGTTGCAACAGATCCTGGGCTTCGCGCAACCGCCAGGGGCGGCGAGTCGCTTCCTGGAGCTCGGCATGGACTCGTTGATGGCGGTCGAGCTTCGCAACCGGTTGCTCGGTCAGTTCGGTAGCGCGTTCACGATCAACGCCACCGCGGTGTTCGACTATCCGACAATCGAATCCCTCGCCGAACATCTCGCCGCTCAGATGCCCGAGCAGCTCGAGGAGGACTGCGCCCCTGCATCGGAGTCTGGGACTGCCGCATGACGGGCGCCCTGGACGATCACCCGATGTTGGCGTTGACGAACGTCGCCAAGACCTACCGCATCGGCGGTCAGACGGTGCGCGCGCTCGACGATCTGACGTTGACGCTGACCGGCGGCGAGTTCGTGTCGGTGGTCGGCCCTTCCGGCGCGGGCAAGAGCACACTGCTGCACCTGCTCGGCGCGCTGGACCGACCGGACTCCGGATCGATCCGATTCGAGGGCAACGAGATCGGCGACCTCGACGATGAACAACAGTCCGAATTCAGAAGGCACAGAGTAGGGTTCGTCTTTCAATTCTTCAACCTGCTGCCCACGATGACGGCATGGGAGAACGTGGCGGTGCCGAAGGTGCTCGACGGAACCCGGATGGCGAAGGTCAAGTCCCGCGCATTGGAGCTGCTCGAGATGGTGGACCTCGGTGACCGCGCGGAGCACCGACCGTCGGAGTTGTCCGGCGGTCAGATGCAGCGCGTCGCCGTGGCGCGAGCGCTGATGATGGATCCGCCGCTGCTGCTGGCCGACGAGCCGACGGGCAATCTCGACACGAAGACCGGCGCCGCGATCATGGCCCTGCTCACCGACATCGCGCACCAGCACGGCCGCTCGGTGGTGATGGTCACGCACAATCTCGAGGCCGCGTCGGCGACGGATCGGGTGATCACCCTGACCGACGGCCGCGTCGGCTCCGACGTACCGGCGGGTCTGGAAGCGACATGATCGTCGACCGCATGCGCGCGTTCAACCTTCGCGAGTTGCGGGCGCATCCCGGCCGAACTTCGATGTCCCTTGTCGTGGTGGGAATCTCGGCGACCCTGCTCGTCGCGGTGCTGGGCATCGCCGGGTCCATCACCGGCTCGTCCGACCGGCTCGTGGCCGGCATCGGCGGCAATGCGAGTCTGGAGGTCTCCGGGGTCACCGACACCGGCTTCCCGGAAGCTGTGCGCGCGTCGGTGGCGAACGTCCCCGGCGTCGCGGCCGCGGTCCCGATGCTTCGGACGTCCGTCGGGAAGCCGTCCGAGCGCGTCCTGCTGCTCGGCGTGGACGACAACGTCAGGGCCATGCTGAGCGACCTGCAGCGAGCGGTGCAAGATCAGCTCGGCCCCCTCGTCACACAGCCGGGCAAGGTCGCGGTTGGAGCGGGAACGGGTTACGCGCAGGACGATTCGGTGTCGGTGGGCAACGGCAAGGTCACCGTCGCGGCCGTCATCGGCGGAGCAGATGCCGAGCGGATCAACGGCGCGAACTTCATCGTCGGACCACTTCCGTTGATCCAACAACTGACGGATCGGGTGGGCATGATCGATTCGGTGTTGGTGGTGCCAGCACCCGGCGCCGATGCCGCGCGGGTTCGGGCGGGGGTGACCGACGCGGTGGCTGGGCGAGCCGTCGTCGCCGAGCCGACGTTTCGGTCCGCGCAATCCGGTGGGCCCGTGGCGATCATGCGCACCCTCATGCTGTCTGCGGCGTCGAGCGCACTCGTAGTCGCGGGATTCCTGATCTTCAATGCGATGAGCATGGCGATCACGCAACGGCGCCCAGTGATCTCGATGCTTCGTGCGATCGGTGCCAAGCGGCGCCAGATGGTCGGGGATCTACTGGTGGAAGCCGGATTGGTGGGGCTGGTCGGTGGCGTTCTGGGATCGGCGCTTGGTGTGCTGGTCGGCAGGCAGGCGATTGCCCTGCTGCCCGCGGCGTTGCTCCAGGGCTACGAGTCGCGAATCGAATACATCCTGCCGCGGTATGCGATTCCGGTTGGTGTGATCGCGTGCGTCGTCGTGAGCGTGGTGGCAGCGGCGCTGGCGGCCCGCCAGGTGTACAAGGTGGAGCCGGTCGAAGCCCTGGCGCCCGTCGGGACGTCCACTGCGGATGCCGTCCCGCTCCGGGCGCGGGTGGTGGCCGGTGTCTTGGGCGTCGGTTTCGTCGCTACGGCGATCGCGGTCGCCTCCCGCGATCTGGGTCGCGCCTCGGTGGTGGGTGTCGCGCTGATGGTGCTCGGCCAGATCGCATTGTGTTTCGCCTTCGCGGGTCCAATCGTTGCCGCTGCGGCGGCGTGTGCACGAGCGTTGGGTGCGCCGGGCGAGCTGGCAGCGGCCACGATCGAACGCGCACCACGCCGAGTGTGGGCGACGCTGATGACGGTGATGATCGCGGTCTCGCTCACCGTGCACAGCACCGGCTCCAACGCCAACGCCATCGATTCGACCGACGCGAGCTTCGCCGCGCTCGGTGATGTCGACTTCTTCGTGAGTTCGTCCGGCCCTGGGGTGTTTCCGACCGCGCCACTGCTACCGCAGGACGCCGAGTCCGCGATCGCGTCGACCCCGGGAGTCGGGGCCGTCGTTCCGGGGCAGATGGCGTATGCAACGCTCGGCGGCACCCGCGTGCTGATCCAAGGGCTCGCGCCGGGCTCGGTGGCTCCACCTTCGGGTGCGACGAATGCCGAAGTGTTGGAACGGGTTCAAGCCGGCGACGGGGTCGTGATCTCTCGCGACATCGCCCGCGCCATGAAGATCGGGGCCGGTGACGAGTTGACACTGCCCACTCCGACCGGTGAGCGGCGGGTTCAGGTCCTGCAGGTGGTCCCGTTCTTCTCGCTGCTCGGCGGTGTGGTGTCGATGAGCCTGCCGCAACTCCGTCAGTGGTTCGACCGGCCTGGGTCGACGATCCTCTCCGTTTCGCTGGTGCAGGGAGCGGACCCCGCAAGCGTGCTCGAGGCGATCCGCGACGAACTGCCCGCCGACGTCTACGTGTACCCGGGGACTGAGGCGGCGAAGGCCGTCGGCGCGTCCATGGCTCAGGGCACCAGGCTGGTCATCGTCGTGGCGTGGATAGTCGTCCTCGTCGCCAGCATCGCATTGTTCAACACGCTGATGTTGTCGGTGCTCGAGCGACGTCGCGAGCTCGGTGTGCTGCGGGCGATGGGCTCGTCGCGACGGTTCGTCTTGCGCACCGTGCTCGCCGAGGCCACCGGGCTGGGTCTGGTCGGCGCGGCGATCGGCGCCGTATTCGGCACGGTGAACCAGTACCTGAGTGCATTGGCGCTGACCAACGTGCTGAGCATCGACGTGGTGTTCCGTCCGAGCGTGCTCGCGTTCCTCTTCGCTTGCGGCGCTTTCATTCTGGCGCTGTTGGGTGCAATCCCGCCGGCCGTTCGCGCCGCCCGGCTCAACATCGTCGACGCGGTGGCCGTCGACTGACGGCTCACATGAAGTCGAACTGGACGCTCCCAGACACGCGCCGCTGACGCTCGACCGTGGCGAGATAGAACGCCCACGCGAACGCGAAGCTGGTAAAGACGCTCGCGATGACGTACAGCCACGGGCGGCGCACCCCCCGTCTGAAGCCGTCGACGATGGTGAACAGCGGCAGCAGTACCAAATTCGCGATCGTCAGGTCCTGGGCGGCGGCACTGGCTGCGGGACTGTCGAACATCATGGTCCGGTAGTCCGTCCAGCTGCCCTCACCCCACAACGGATTACCCGACTGCGTCGCGTGCTGGCTCATGAACTGGAAGGCGAAGTACCAGCTCAGGACCACAGTCGTCACTCCGAAGACGTAGTAGGCCCATTCCAGCCCGGACAGGCGTGGGCCGTACGGAACGTGACGAAAGATCTGCCGGTTGGACGCAACGATGACAGCGATGACCAAGATCCCGAGCAGCGCACGCACGATGACTCGAACCATGGCGTCAGCCTTGAGAGCGACGCGGGCGTTGTCAACAGTGATTGCCCGTCTGCTCTGGATGTCGCGTCGCGTCGTATCCCGTCGTTAACCAGTACACGGTTCGGTCGAGGCTGGGCACGATGTCGGTGATCTCGATTTCGCCTGCGGCGAATCGGCCGAGCAGTCCGTAGATCACGGTGGAGAGGATCGTCTCGAGGTCGCGAAGGAACGCGTCGTCGACGTCGGCGAGTACCGCCATGAAGGACGGGGCGGTGACGTCGGAACCACGCCGGAAGATCTGCTGGCCGCTTGGTGCGGCCCGTGCGCGGAAGAACGCCGTGAGCATGGCGGGATGTTGCTCCCACGGTTCGAAGATGGTGCGCAGCACGCGCATCATGCCGTCATAGACGGTTTCGCCTGGTTCGGGGACTTGGTGAACAAGCCCGGAGTACCGATGCTCATCCATCCAGCTGTTTAGCGCGGCGAGGATCAGTTCGTCGCGTGTCGCGTAGCGCTTGTAGATCGTGGCCAGCGAGGTCCGTGCGCGGCGCGCGACCTCGCGTAGCTGGACCGCGTCATAGCCGTCGGTTTCGAGGATGTCGGCGACGGTGTCGAGGATCCGGTCACGCTCTGGGGCATCAGCGCGGCTTGCTTCGGCACTAACCACCGCGGAAACACCCCTTGCCGTCCGTGAGTAACCGAGTTACCGTACCTGATGTAACACGGTTACTCATTTTGGTGGACGCCGGAGTGCCAGCGCAACGGAGCGAGGATAGATGGGTTCTTTGGACGGCAAGGTCGCATTCATCACGGGCGTGGCCCGCGGGCAGGGCCGCAGTCACGCGGTGCGGTTGGCCGCAGACGGCGCCGACATCATCGGGGTGGACATCTGTGCCGACATTCCCTCCAACGGCTATCCCATGGCCAGCCGTGCCGAGCTCGACGAAACGATCGCCCTGGTGGAGGCGGCGGGCGGAAAGATGCTCGGCTCGGTCGCCGACGTCCGCGACTTCGCTGCGGTCAATGCCGCGCTCAACGCCGGAGTGGAACACTTCGGGCGCCTCGACATCGTCTGCGCCAACGCAGGTATCGCGACCATGGCGTTTCGTGAACTGACCATCGAGGAGGAACTGGAGCAGTGGACCGACGTGCTCGACGTCAACCTGGTTGGCGCGTTCCACACCGCGAAGGCAGCCATCCCGCACCTAGTCGCAGGCAAGCGCGGCGGCTCGATCGTCTTCACTAGTTCGACCGCGGGCCTTCGTGGCTTCGGGGGTCTGCAGGGTGGCGGCCTCGCCTACGCCGCATCGAAGCACGGCATCGTCGGACTCATGCGGACACTGTCCAATGCGCTTGCCCCCGAGAGCATTCGGGTCAACACCGTGCACCCGACTGCGGTGAACACCATGATGGCCACCAATCCGGCGATGACGTCGTTCCTGGAGAACTATCCAGATGGTGGCGTCCACCTGCAGAACCCCATGCCGATCGGGCTGCTCGAGCCGGAGGACATCAGCGCCGCAATCGCCTATCTCGTCTCCGACGAGGCCAAGTACGTCACCGGGGTCACGTTCCCCGTGGACGCCGGCTTCTGCAACAAGCTGTGAGCGCCTCGCGCGGCCGTGTTGCCGACAAGCGGGTGCTCGTCACCGGCGCGGCGCGGGGGATGGGCCGCAGTCACGCCGTGAGATTGGCCGAGGAAGGTGCCGACCTGATCCTGGTCGACATCTGCGAGTCGCTGCCCGACGTCGAATATCCGCTCGCTTCAAGGGAAGAGCTCGACGAGACGGCGCGGCTGGTCGAGAAGCACGGCCGGCGTGCCATCACCCATGTCGTGGACGTGCGTGACGCGGCCGCATTGGCAGCAGCCGTCGACGACGGCGTGGCCCAGCTGGGCGGGCTCGACGCGTCGGTGGCCAACGCCGGTGTCCTGACCGTCGGCACTTGGGACACGACGACGCCCGAGCAGTGGCGGACCGTGGTCGACGTCAACCTCATCGGATCGTGGAACACCTGTGCCGCGGCATTGCCCCATCTGGTCGAGCACGGCGGCAGCCTGATCAACATCAGCTCTGCGGCCGGACTCAAGGGCACGCCGCTGCACATCCCATACACGGCCTCCAAGCACGGCGTGGTCGGGATGAGTCGAGCCCTCGCCAATGAGCTTGCCGCCCAGAACATCCGGGTGAATACGGTTCACCCCACCGGGGTTGAGACCGGAATGCAACCAGCGTCGCTGCACGGATTGCTCGCAGAGCAGCGACCCGACCTGGTGCCGATCTTCCTCAACGCGATGCCGATTGTGATGGCCGAGGCGATCGACATCAGCAACGCCGTGTTGTTCCTGGTCTCCGATGAATCCCGGTACGTCACCGGGCTGGAATTCAAAGTCGATGCCGGTGTCACCCTGCGGTGAACCGGATTTCACGAGAAGGCGCGAGTGATGACAACGCTGGACACTGACCGGGCGGAGCGGGGGAGGCGCGCCTTCGCGGATGTGATGACCTTCCCGGCGCCCGATGACTCCGCACCGGCGACGTTGAGCATGATCGACTTCGTCTTCGCCGAGGTGTGGGATCGGCCGGGACTCAGCCGTCGAGATCGGCGCTTCGTGACGTTGCCCTGCGTTGCGGCGGCCGACGCTGAGGGGCCGTTGCGCGACCACGTGTACGCGGCACTCAACAGTGGCGACGTGACGATCACCGAAATGCGCGAGACAGTACTACATTTCGCGGTGTACAGCGGGTGGCCGAAGGCGTCGCGGTTCAACATGGTCGTTGATGAGCAGTGGGAGCGCATCCACCGCGAGCGTGGGCAGACCGTTCCGCCGCCGGATACGCTGCTGCCACTGGTAACGCCGAGCGATCCAGAAGCTCGACTCTCCTCTGGAGAGCAGGCGTTCCGGGACGTCAACTGCCTGCCGTACGTGCCCATTCGCGACAACCCCTACTCCGGGGCGGGCATCCTCAACTTCGTGTTCGGTGAGATGTGGCTGCGGCCGGGGCTCGGGATGAGGGAGCGGCGGCTGGTGACTGTGGCGTGCGTGGCGTTTCAGGACGCGCCGTACCCGATCTTGAGCCACGTCTACGCCGCATTGAAGAGCCGCGACATCTCGTTCGCCGAAATGGACGAGCTCGCTCTGCAGTTCGCGGCCTATTACGGCTGGGCGAAGGGCTCGCATCTGAACGACGAGATCGGTCGTCAGAAGGAGCGCGTGCTCGAGGAATGGCGAACCGAAGAAGGCGCGTCGCAGTGAGCGCCGCACTGTCGCTGTCGGCGGGGTTGCTGATCGACGGCGAACTGATCGCCGAGTCCTCCGGTGGTAGCCATCAGCACATCTACCCGGCCACCGGCGAACCCAACGTCACGGTGCCGCTTGCAGGACCGGCCGAGATCGACCGTGCCGTCGCGTCGGCCGCCGAAGCCCAGCGGGCGTGGATGTCGTTGACGGTCGACCGGCGCCGCGACATGCTGATCGACCTGGCCGACGTCGTGCACGAGCACCTCGACGAACTCGCCGTGCTCAACGTGCACGACTACGCGGTGCCGCTCTCCTTCGCGGGTACCGCGTACATGCTCGAATGGTTCATCCGTCACTTCGCGGGCTACGTCGACAAGCCGCACGGAATCAGTTCTCCGGTCAACGGATCATTCGACGTGAACCTCATCGAACGAGAACCCTATGGCGTGGTCGGCGTCATCACTCCGTGGAACGGTGCCTTGGCAGTGGCCGCCTCGTGTGTCGCACCCGCACTCGCGGCGGGCAACGCTGTGGTGTTGAAACCGTCGGAGCTTGCGCCGTTGGCCGCGTTGCGTTTTGGTCAACTGTGCGTCGACGCCGGCCTGCCGCCCGGACTGGTCAACGTCGTGCCTGCGGGAGCGGACGGAGGGGAGGCCCTCGTCCGTCATCCCGGCGTCCGGAAGATCCACTTCACCGGCGGGGATGCGACCGCCCGCCGGGTGCTCGTGGCGGCCGCCGCCAATCTGACCCCGGTCGTGGCCGAACTAGGTGGCAAGTCCGCCAACGTCATCTTCGAGGATGCGGATCTTGATGCGGCGGCGGCGATGTCGGCCCATCAGGGTCCGTTGATGCAGTCTGGCCAGAGCTGTGCGTGCGCGAGCCGCGTCCTGGTGCAGGAGTCGGTGTACGACGCGTTTCTCGAGAAGTTCGTTGGCGCAGTCGGTTCGGCCAAGGTCGGCGACCCGCTCGACCCCACCGTGTTCTTCGGTCCGGTAATCACCGAAGCGTCGGCGGATCGGATTCTCGGCGTCGTCGACGACGCCGTCGCGCAGCAGTCCGGCGAACTGCTCCTCGGCGGCAAGCGTATCGGTGGCGAGCTCGCTGCGGGCTACTACATCGAGCCGACCGTCTTCGGCGGCGTCGACAACGCGTCACCGCTTGCGCAGACCGAAACCTTTGGTCCGGTCGTCTCCGTCATCAAGTTTCGCGACGAAGCCGACGCGCTGCGCATCGCCAACGCCACCCCGTACGGTCTGAACGCGTTCGTGCAGACCCGCGACGTCACCAGGGCCCACCGCTTCGCACGCCAGTTGGAGGCAGGGTCGGTGTGGGTCAACCAACTCAGTCTCATCTCTCCGCAAGGACCCTATGGCGGCTACAAGCAGAGCGGTTTCGGGCGTACCGGCGGCCTCGATGGACTGCATGAGTTCCTGCAAGTCAAGAACATTCGCATCGGCATGGGCTGACAGCAGACAGTCGTGCCGTGAGCTCACGTCACGCGAGGCTGGGGTCCCACGGTTGCGGCGACAGGAACCGGGCCGGCCAGCGACCCGCCGTGATCAGGCGCGACACTTCTTCGCGGGCCGCATTGCCCACCGTGGATACGAACTCACGCGGCAGGTCCAACTGTGCGGTCGCGGCCATGCCGAGGTGCTGGGTGAGTACTGGTTCCACTAGCGGCGCGAAGCGCAACCGGCCATCCTCAATCTCATTGCCGCAGGCGGAAAGTGGCAGAACTGCGTAGCCGAGACCGGCTTCGATGAGACTCTTGGCGACCTGAAGGGAGTCGGTGGTCGTCCGATAGCTCATCTTGACCTTCGCGCGCAGCGCGGCGTTCTCGAGCAGGTTGCCGATCCCGGTGTGCGAGCGCGGTACCACCAGCGGCAGCTCGACGAGTTCCGCGAATGTGACTGCGTGACTTGGGGTGAGGGCGGACTCCGGTCCCCCCACGACCACGAGCTCCTCGGCAAGCAGATCCCGATAGAACAGTCGATCGTCGGGCACCGGATTGATCACCGCCACGTCTACCACGCCCTTCAGCATGGCTTCGACCAAGTGATCCGTACTGCCCACCGTCACTGAGAAACTCACTTGCGGGAACACCGTCGACAGCCGGGCGATGAGCGGCGCAGCCAGTACCCCGACAGCCGATTCCGGCATGCCCAGAAGCATCCCGCGCTCGAGTCGGGCCAATGGCGACGCGACGTATTGGACGGCGAGCTCGAGCTGGCGGAGCGGCGCAGCGGTCGATGAACGCAGTCGCTCGCCCTCGTCGGTCAGCTGCACCCCGCGGCGCGTGCGGTGGAAGAGGGTGACGCCAAGGTCTTCCTCGAGGAGTTGTATCTGGCGGCTCAACGCGGGCTGGGCGATCCCCAGCACGGTCGCCGCGCGCGTGATCGAGCCTTCCTCGGCGACTCGGAGGAAGTACTTCAACCGGTGGGTGTCCATCGCCATGCAGCTTTGCAGACATACGAAATCGGCATGACAGAACTTCGCAATCGGTATTACCGCGCAGGTCGCAGGCGGTCATAGTGTCGAAATTCGATGGCTGACGTCGCGGTGGAATGCCTTCGCGATCTGGCTGCCGCACTATTAGACCGGGAGACATCGATGACGATTGAAGCCGACCAGGCCGCGATACAGGCCCTGAACTTGGACAAGCTGCCCAGCCACATCATCGACAAGCGGCTCTCCGAGCTCCTGGACCTGACTGGCAAGAAAGCCTTCGTCACCGGCGCCGGTGGCGACGGTCTGGGTCACGCGATCGCCAACCGGCTGGCCGGCTCCGGCGCCGACATCGCCTTGGTAGGTCGGACGCTGGAGCCACTCGAGCGCCGCGCCAAGGAGATCGAGGCGCGCTGGGGCGTCAACACCGTCCCGGTTCAAGCGGACATGTCGGACTGGGACCAGATCCACCGCGCGGTGCGCGAAGCCCACGAGGCGCTCGGCGGGCTGGACATCATGATCAACAACCCCGTCATGGTGGCGGCCGGCCCGTTCGAGACGCAGACCAAGGACCAGCTCGACCTCACGGTGCTAGGCAGTCTCACGATGATGATGTACGGCGCGCATGCTGCGCTGGAGTATCTGTTGCCGCAGGGCTCGGGGACGATCATCAACATCGGGTCCGTCGGTGGCCGCATTCAGCAGCGGGGCCTGGTCGCCTACAACGCCTGCAAGTCAGGGGTCATCGGGTTCACCCGCAACTTGGCCCACGAGGTCGCGCCGCGGGGGGTCAACGTGTTCTGCGTCGCCCCCGGCATCATGATCAAGGAGCAGCTGAGGCAAATCCTCCTGGATCCGCAGGACGATCAGCAACGCGCGGGCCGCGGTGCAATCCTCGAGTCGATCACGAATTACGTTCAGCTCGGCCGCGCTTCGCTGCCCGAAGAGGCCGCCAACATGGTCGCCTACCTGGCCTCCGAGGCCGCGAGCTACATGTGCGGTCAGACGATCGACGTGGCCGGTGGCCAGTGGATGGGCTGAACATGGCCTCTGTCAACGACATTCAGTGTGCGGCCGTCGCGCAGACCGGTCTCGACGACTTCGGGGACGACTCCTACCGGGAAGGTCTGGAGATACTGCTGGCATCGCTAAGCGATGAAGCGCATCTCAACGCTCGGGGCGAGGCGTTCATTCATCAGCGCATCGTCGGGCATCTCGCGCAGCGTCTCCAAGTGGAGGACTGGTACGCCCATCATCCTGAAATCGACGAGGTACCGGTCGAAGCCCCGCTGATCGCGATGGGCTTGCCCCGCACCGGCTCGACGGCGCTGTCCATGCTGTTGGCTCAGGACTCCGAGGTGCGCTACCTCAGGCAGTGGGAATCCTCGCAGCCGTGCCCGCCACCGTCGACGGTGCAGGGCGTCGACCCGCGTATCCCGGTCGACAAGGGCGAGCAGGTCGGGACCCGCCGCCACGTGCCGGGCGATTCGCATGGGCCGATGGAGTGTCACGAGTTGATGGCGCTCGACTTCAAATCACACATCTTCCAGGCATACGCCCAGATACCATCATATTCGGCGTGGCTCGTCGAAAAGGCGGATTTTACTACTACTTACGCCTACCAACGCCGCGTGATGAAACTCCTGCAATGGGGCGAACCGACCAGACCGTGGCGGCTGAAGTGTCCGTCGCACGTGCTGTGGCTTGCGCAACTCGACGCGGCGTTCCCCGATGCCAGATACGTGATGACGCACCGCGATCCCACCGACGTGATCCTTTCGGTGGCCGATCTCTACGCCGACATCATCGGAACCTTCACCGACGCGTTGGACCGCCCGTACCTTGGGCGGCTCAACGTCGAGCACTGGTCGCTGGGCATGCAGCGGGCGCTGCAGTTTCGCGCCGCAGGTGCTGACGACCGGTTCTACGACATCGACTTTCGCGCCATGCAAGCCGACCCGGTGGGCGAGGTCAAGGGTCTCTACGCCTGGCTGGGCGAGCCAGTCAGCGCGGAGTTCGAAACGCGGATGGGCGGCTGGTGGACTCAGGCCGCCAACGAACGCGAACCAAGCAGCCGCGCCGATCCGGTCGCGTTCGACATCGAACTCGACGCCGTGAGACCGCTTTTCGCCGAATACGTCGACAATGCACGGCTTTGGACAACCCACGAGAGGGGCCAGCATGACCACTGATTTGACCGGCGGGATCGATCCGTCGCGTGAGCAGGTGTTCGCCAACCGTCCGGACAACCCAGAAATGCGGGACTCGGTCAGCTTCTGGACCGTCGACGATCGCGGTGAGGTAGGCCTGCCACGGATCGGAATCGAAGCAGTCGCCGCCAACTGGGACAACCACGACGTTCAGGTCAACGTCGCCTTCCCCGACGGGCGCGTGTACCGACGCCGGGAGAACGGCCCGTCGCTGCCTGCGCAGGGTCCCGACGGCAAGCCCACCGTGCTCGGAGCCGGCGATCTAGCGTTCCGCTGCATCGAACCGTTCGACATCTGGACGATGACCTATGACGGAAAGGCCGTACAGACGTCGTCCGCCGACCTGGTCGCGGGCAAGAAGGGCGGCCCGCTGGTCGACATCCAGTTCTACGTCGAAGCGAAAATGGCTGTACCGCCATGGGTTCAGGGTGCCCTGCAAGCCGATGCCGCCGTCCAACTGAAGACCTCGGTCGAGGGCGACCTGATGGGCGGGCCCCGCTACGAGCAGCTCTACCGCGCCACCGGATCGGTCACGATCGATGGCCACACACAAGAGTTCACCGGCAGCGGCCTGCGGATCCGCCGCCAGGGCGTCCGCAAGCTCGCCGGCTTCTGGGGGCACTGCTGGCAGTCGGCGGTGTTCCCCAGCGGCAAGGCCTTTGGCTACATCGCCTACCCACCGCGTCCGGACGGGCAGCCGACCTTCAACGAGGGCTACCTCTTCACCGGCGAGGGCCCGCTCATCCCGGCCCGCGTCGTGCAAGCACCCTGGCTGACCCGACTGCAGGCGCTCGGCGAGGACGTGTCGGTGGTGCTCGAAACCGCGGACGGCACCACACGCATTGAAGGCGAGACGGTCTTCTCCACCCACGACATCCACCACGACGACGACACGTGGTCCGTGCACGCGCTCAAGGAGGAGATTCCGAGTTTCCCTGCGCTGCAACAGGCCGGAGTGCGCTACCGATGGGACGGCGAGCAGACCTACGGCATGCTCGAACGCTCCAACCCCCTCGACAAGCTCGCCAGGGACTAGTGGTCTGTGTGAATTGATGTGGGCGGTTCGATCCATGCGCCGAAAGTACGGTTGATGTACAGATCGCCCGAGTGGGGCCGTAAACAACCGTACTTTCGGCGAGCCTTCCAACTCGGCGCCGATGCCCTCGGCCACCGCTGAATCCGCATACTTACGAAAGGAATTCGAAGTTCGATGACCACCACGGATCTTTCGGGCAAGGTGGCCCTGGTGACCGGCGCCGCGCGCGGACAGGGCAGGGCCCATGCCGTGCGGCTGAGTGCTGAAGGCGCCGACGTCATCGCCGTCGACGTCGCGGGTCCACTGCCAGCGAGCGTTCCCTACGATTCGCCAACGCCAGGCGATCTCGCGGAGACCGCCCGCCTCGTCACCGCCAATGGCCGCCGCGTCGTAGCGGTGGCCGTCGATACCCGCGATCGCGACGCGCTGTCGGATGCCGTCGACGGAGGCGTCGCAGAACTGGGGCGGCTCGACGTCGTCGTCGCCAACGCCGGCATCTGTTGCCCGTCGCCGTGGGACCAGATCACCTCGGAGGCGTTCCGCGACACCATCGATACCAATGTGACCGGTACGTGGAACACCGTGATGGCAGGCGCTCACCACATCATCAGCGGTGGCCGCGGCGGTTCGATCATCCTCGTCGGCTCGGCCGCCGGCGTGAAGATGCAGGCGTTCATGGTGCACTACACCGCGAGCAAGCACGCGATCACCGGAATGGCACGCGCCTTCGCTGCAGAACTGGGCAGATACCGCATCCGCGTCAACAGCCTGCACCCGGGTGCGGTCGCCACCCCGATGGGTACCGGCCGCATGCGCGAGGCCCTGCAAGCCGGCGACGACAGCTACCCGTACCTGCGGGGAATGAACAAACCATTGCTGCCTGAGGGAATCGCACAGCCGGAGGACATCGCCGACGCGGTTTCCTGGCTGGCCTCAGAGCAGTCGAAATTCGTTACCGGAACCCAGATTTCAGTCGATCTTGGTGTCGCATACTGCTAACGGGCGCAGCGAACCGAGACCAATCACACAAGGCAAGGAAAGTGGCATGCGCGGTCTGAAGGACAAGGTATTCATCGTCGCGGGAGGCGCCACCGGGATCGGTGCGGGTACTGCCGAACGGCTCGCCGAGGAGGGAGCGCTCGTCGCCGTCGGCGACATCAACATCGCCGGCGCCAACGCCACCGCGGAACGGATCGCTACGGCGGGCGGCCGGGCGATCGCCGTCGAATTCGACCTCGCCGACGAGAAATCCGTTCACCAACTGGTCGATCGCACCGTCGCAGAGTTCGGCGCAGTACACGGCCTGTACAACGTCGGCGCCGATCTCTCCGAAGGCAACCTGGGCCGCGACACCACCCTGCTCGACACCGACATGGAGGTCTGGCATCGCACGCTGGACGTCAACCTGCTCGGCTACGTCCGCACCAGCCGCGCGGTGCTGCCCCATCTGTTGGAGCAGGGCGGCGGAAGCATCGTCAACACCTCGTCCGGTGGTTCGCTGGGCACCGATCCGATGCACGTTGCCTACAACGCCTCCAAGGCTGCCGTCAATCAGCTCACGCGCCACGTCGCCGTCAACTGGGGCACCAAGGGCATCAGGTGCAACGGCGTCATGCCGGGCCTCGTCATGGGTGAGACCCAGGAGCAGCAGAACAACGTTGAGCTGCAACAGATGTTCGTCCAGGCCGCGAGAACCACCCGCCTGGGCAAGCCAGCCGACCTCGCGGCGATCAGCGCCTTCCTCCTGTCCGACGAGGCGGAGTGGATCAACGGCCAGGTGTGGTACATCGGCGGCGCGGCCCACCTCCGACAGTGATCATGGCGCGGTTTCGCCGTGTGGCGACCGCGGCGGCGTCACAATGGCCGGGTGGTCATGATGCCGGCCTTCGTGTGGCGAGGTGGTCCCGTCCGCCGAGGTGTGACGGTCGGTGTCTGCGCGGGTCTGTTCTTCGGTGTGCTGGCCTGGTTGGACTCAGGAATGCTGATCTCCGGCGCCATCGTCTTCGTAATTCTTGGCGTCGGCGGTGGCTTCTGGGAGGCCCGCCGGATGAGCAGATATTGGCCGCGCGCAGCCGAATTGAGCGGTGCCCAACGGGTGGCGGTGGTCGCTGCGGCGCGACGTGGCGACCGCGTCGGTGACGACTCGCTGGCACACGCGGTCGCGGACTACGGCCGCGGACTGCATGCAGCGGTGGAGCAGGGCAGGCCGTGGCGCTGGGTGATCGTGGTCGTTCTGGGCGTTGCCATCGCGATGGCGCTGTGGGACGCGGTGCACGGGTCGCTGGGCAACGTCATCGTCTCGGTCGTCTATCTGGTACTCGCCGGCCTCGAGCTGTTCTGGTGGCCCAAGCGGTGTGATGACCTGCTCGCGAACGCCGACCATGCCGCGGGCATGGCGCGCCAGCAGGACGTTCCCGACTGAGGATGAGCAGTTCCGACCGGGCAGTCAGTTCCAATGGCATTGACAGCCCCCCGATAGTGACGTACACATATGTATACACTTGCCTGGTGGCGACGGCAGCCTGGCGATGGGTCGCTGGTCCGAACAAACCCGTTGTGGCACAGCTGGTTCCATGACGGCGACGTATCGCCACCAAGATAGGAGCGCTGTGGGAATCACGCGGGAGCTGGCGGACTTCGTTGCAAGCGCCTCCCTGGAGGACATCCCGGACTCGGTGGTCGAGCGGGTCAAGATCCACCTTCTGGACGCGTTGGCGACGGGCTATGTCGGCACCCACCTGTCGTGGAGTCAGATGGTCGCCGACCTGGTGGCCGCAGAGGGCGGCAATCCCCAGGCTTCGGTGTTCGGGGCGCCCGGACGCGTCACCGCCCCGCAGGCCGCGCTGCTCAACGGCGTGCTGATCGGCGGCTACGAGGCCAACCACAGCGGCCACCTCACCCACTCGGCCGCCACCGTCACACCCGCCGCGATGGCCATCGCCGAGCGCGACCACGCCAGCGGGCGCGAGCTGCTGCTCGCACTCGCGCTCGGCACCGAGGTCGGCTGCCGCATCGGCTACGCACAGATGCGAACGGTGGAGGACCAGAGGGGTTTTCACAACCTCAGCGTCAACGGTCCCTTCGCCGCCGCGGCCGCGACCGGCAGGCTGCTCGGGCTGGACGGCACCCACCAGGCTTGGGCCTTCGGCATCGCGGGTTCGCAGTCCGGCGGCCTGGCCGAGTACGCATGGACCGGGGCCATGACCAAACGGCTCCATCCCGGCTTGATGTCGCGAGGCGGACTCGAGAGCGCGGTGCTCGCGTCGAAGGGTTTCACCGGGCCGGAGACCATCATCGAGGGACCGATGGGGCTGTTCAACGCATTCGCCCCGGCGCCGCGCCCGGAACGGGTACTCGCCGAGCTCGGTGACACCTGGCATCTGGTGCGCACGATGATCAAGGGCTACCCGTGTCACGGCACCGGGCAGCCGGTGGTCGCGACGCTCCAGGAACTCAAGGCAGGCAAGACGATTGACCCCGACGCGGTGACGCGGGTGCACATCAAGACCAACGACGAACACCACACGCTGGCCCCCAGATTCCTCGACCCCGAGCCGACGAACCACATGGCCGCGCAGTGCTCGATTCCCTACACGACCGCGGTCGCCGTGGCCCGCGATCTGTCCGACCCACTGCAGTACGACGAGTCGGTGCTCACCGACGCGCAGGTGCGCCGGATCGCCAAACTCGTCACCTGGGAGGCGCTCGAGGACCGGGGCGATCAGCCGCTTCACCTCGAGATCGAACTGGTCGCAGACGGCCACGCCTACTCGGCCATCGGCGGACCGTACCGCGGGTCCATCGACAACCTCGCCTCGTTCGACGACGTCGAGGACAAGTTCCGCCGCTACACCAACCACGTGATGGACGAGCGGCAGCAGTCGAACGCGATCGCCATGGTTCACGGCCTCGAGGCGCTCGACGACGCCGCGGAGCTGGTGAAGCTACTCGCGGTTGGTTGAACCACCTGCACCGCAATGGAACTCGATCATGGGAGGCGGCACCGCAGTGGACTCCACGCTAACGGCCATCACCGAATTCGTGGGAGCAACGTCCGCGGGGGACATTCCCGGCGAGGTCATCGAACGGGCCAGGGACATCCTCGTCGACACCTTGGGGTGTGCCGTGGGAGGCCGGGAGTGCCCGGCCGCCGCGGTGGCGTCGGCGTTCGCGCCGCGGACGGCGGTTGCCTGCGACGGCGTCGTGCTCGGCCGAACCGAGCGCGTACCCGCCGAACTCGCGGCGTTCTGGAACTCGGCCATGATGCGCTATCTGGACTTCAACGACTCGGGGTCGGCGGGCGGTCACCCGAGCGACATGATCGGCGCGCACGTCGCGTTGTCCCGGCTCGCGGAGGCCAGCGGGACCGACATGCTGGTCGCCGTCGTGATCGGCCACGAGGTCTACAACCGGATCACCGACCGGCTGCTGTTCGAGGACCGCAGGCTCGACCACGGCTATCCCACCGCCATCGGCGTCGCCGCGGCGGGAGCCTACTTGCTGAAGCTGAACGCCGAACAGACCAGGCACGCACTGTCCTTCGCCGCGACGAGTTCGTTGTCGACGCGTGCGGTGCGCGCAGGCCAGCTGTCCCACATGAAGGGTTTCGCCACCGCGCTCGCCGCCAAGGAGGCGGTCTTCTACCTGCAATTGGGCAGCGCCGGCCTCACCGCTCCCGCCGAACCCTTCGAAGGGCGGCACGGCGTCGTCGAACTCATGACCGGTACGGCGGGCCCACTGGAGCTCGCGCCGTTCGACGACTGGACGCTGATGCGGTCGAAGCTGAAGTTCTGGCCCGCCGCCTACAACACTCAGCCCGCGGTCTGGGCTGCGCTGGAGCTTCGCAAGCAGATCGGCGCGGGGGAGTTGGCATCGGTCACGCTCGGCGTCAACAAGCGCGCGTGGCACGAGTCGGGCAGCGAGCCGGCCAAGTGGGATCCGCGGACCCGGGAGACGGCCGACCACAGCATCCCGTATCTGTTCGCAAGGGCCTTCCTCGACGGTGTCATCGACGAGGCGTCCTTCGCGGCCGACAAGATCCGCGCCGACGAGGTCCTGGAGCTGATGAAGAAGGTGCAGGTGGTGCTGGACCCGGCGATGGAGGCGCAGCGGCCGAAGCTCGTACTCGGGTGTCGGGCCGAAGCGGTCGACACCGCGGGCGGGCGACACGAGGCCTACGTCGACGGAATCGCAGGCGACGCCACCAGACCGCTGACGCGCGAACAGATCTCGGAGAAGTTCACCCGGCTCGCGAGTTCGGCCCTTGGCGACAACACGGACACCGCGTTCGAGGCCGTGTGGAACACCGGGTCGGCGGGCGACTTCCAAGAGGTGCTCGCGGCCTTGACACCGATGACCGCCACGCCCTAGCATCCGACTGTACACAATCGTATGTGACATTGACGTGCACTGACGACGGCGGGCGAAACCGGCCGCAACCGAGGAGGTAGACCGCCCGTGGGTGAAAGTCGAGAGCTGGCCGAGTTCGTCGCCGCGACGACCTATGAAGACCTGCCTGCCGACGTGGCCGAGCGGATGAAGACCTACGTGCTCGACACGCTGGCCGCCGGCTTCGTCGGCTGCAAACAGCCGTGGTCGCAGATCGTCTACGGCGTCGAGCGGGACAACGGCAGCATCGGGCCCTGCAGCGTGTTCGGCTCCGAGCAGAGCATGTCCCCGATCTCCGCGGCGTACGTCAACGGGTCGATGGTCGGCGCGTTCGAGTCGGAACACAGCGCCCACACCGCGCACGCCGGTGGCACCGTCGCGCCGGCGGCGCTGGCCGCCGGGGAGGCGGTCGGGGCCAGCGGCCGCGACCTGATCCTGGCCTGCATCATGGGCTACGAGGTGGTCAGTCGGGTGGGCGATGCGCAGACCAGGCTGACCGAGGACGAGCGGGGCTTCCACAACCCGGCGGCCAACGGCCCGTTCTCGTCGGCGGCGTCGGTCGGCAAGATCCTCGGCTTCGACGCCGACACGCAGCTCAACGCGTTCGGCATCGCAGGCTCGTTCTCCGGCGGGCTCACCGAGTTCGCCTGGAAGGGCGAGATGACCAAGCGCCTGCATATCGGCTTGGCCAATCGCGGCGGAATCGAGGCCGCCTATCTGGCCCAGCGTGGATTCACCGGTCCCGGAACGGTTTTCGAGGGCAAGTTCGGCTACCTGAACGCCTTCTCGCCAGCGCCGAAGCCTGAGCTTCTCGTTGCGGGGCTCGGCACCGAATGGCTCTCCAGGGACATCAAGATCAAACCGTATGCCGCGCACGGCACCGTGCAGGCGATCATCGCGGCACTGCAGACCTTCACGGCAGACAACGGATTGATGGTGTCGGACATCACCGGGGTGCACGTCAAGGCGAGCACCGAGCGGATCCTGGTGAAGCGGTTCCTCGACCCGCAGCCCAAAACGCTTCTGCAGGCCCAGCTCTCGCTTCCCCACGTCATCGCCGTCACGCTGACTCGGGACCTGTCCGATCCGATGGCGTTCGACGAGGCCACGCTGACCGACCCGGTCATCAACAAGCTCGCCGCTTCCGTGACATGGGAGGAGATCGAGCTGGACAACCCGCTCTTCCCCCACCTCGAAGTCACCGCCGGCGGTAGGACCTACGAGGTCTTCGCCGGTGACTACCGGGGCTCGCCAACCATGCCCGCGCAGTGGGACGACGTCGTGGACAAGTTCCGGCGCTTCAGTCAGCGTGTCATCGGCACTGAGCGTCAGGGCGCGATCATCGACACCGTCGCCAAGCTCGACGGTCTGGCCGACGTCGGCGAGCTGATGTCCCTCGTCCGTGCCTGATTCGGCGGGTCGCGGCCGCGCGGCATGAGCGTCGAGTCCGGGGCGCGGGGGCGCTGGCGCCGAAGCGCCGCGTCCTTGCAGATCCGGAACTTCCGCATCTATCTCTACGGGACCGTCGTCTCGCAGGCGGGCAGCTGGCTGCAGTTGACCGCAGAGTTGTGGGCCATCGTCGAGCTCACCCACAGCGGCACGGCGGTGGGTCTGCACTCGGTGCTGCGGTTCGGCCCGATCGTGCTGTTCGGCCTGTACGGCGGGCTGCTCGGCGACCGGGTCGACCGCCGCAAGCTGCTGTTCCTCACCCAGCTGACACTGGCGGCCGCAGCGGCGGCCATCGCCGTCGCGTGGGGGCTGGGCTACCGCAGCCTCGTCATCATCTATGCCGTCGTGCTGGTGCAGGGCCTGGTGAACGCCGTGGACAACCCGTTGCGCCGCACGTTCATTCGCGACATGGTCGACGATCCGCGGCTGGCCAACGCGCTGGGTCTCGAGGGTGCGATCAGCACCGTCTCGCGAACGATCGGTCCCGCGGTGGCAGGCGTCGTGATCACCACGCTCGGCGTCGGATGGTGCTTCACGCTCAACGCGGTGAGCTTCGTGGCGGTGCTTGCCTCTGTCGCACTCATCGACCGACGCAAGCTGAGGCGGGCCGTCCCGGTGCCGCGAGCCCGCGGTCAGATCAGGGACGGGCTTCGCTACGCCTGGGGCTCGCCTGCGATCCGGCAGACACTGTTGCTCGCCGCCATCGTCGGAGCCTTCGGGTGGAACTGGCAGACCCTGCTGCCGCTGTTCTCGGCGGACACCCTGCACGGCGACGCGGCCCAATTCGGGCTGCTGGTCTCGATGTTGAGTGTGGGTGCCCTCGTCGGTGCGGTCGTGGTGTCCCGGATGGAGCGACCCAGCCGCCGATACCTCCTCGTCGCCTGTGCGGTGCTCGCGGCCGCTCTGATGGCCACCGCGGCGGCGCCGAACCTCGCGGTGGCCATCGCCACCGTCATCGTGATCGGACTGGCGGGGACGATTGTCAACATCAGCTCGCAGACCCGGCTTCAGCTGCTGGTGTCCGACGACATGACCGGCAGGTTGATGGCGCTGTACTCGATGGCCTGGCTGGGCACCCGCCCGGTCGGCGGCGCCATCGGCGGTTGGCTCACCGACTGGGTCGGTCCGCGCGGCGCGTTCCTGGCCGGTGGACTCGTGATCGCTGGTGCGACAGTGCTTTTCGCCCTTCACCGCTACCGCCGGCCCGGACCAGTCGAGGAGGCTCCCCATGACGTCTGAATCACCCGACCTCACCAGGCCGCTGGTCGGCTACCTGTCGGCCCTGCGGTTCGAGGACCTGCCCGCCGATGTCGTGGTGGGAGCGCAGGCGGCGATCCTCGATCATCTCGCCTGTCTGGTCTACGGCATGCAGCAACCGTGGCTGACGTCCGTCCGCAACGCCATGCTCCGAGCCGGTCCCCCCACCACCGCAGGCGACGCGGCCTTCGTCAACGGCACCGCTGCGCACGGCTTCGAGCTGGACGACATCTACTACCGAACCCATCCCGGCTCCGTCGTCATCGCACCGGCCATGGCGTGCCTCGGTGGTCCACGGGACGGGCGTGAGCTCATCACCGCGGTCGTCGCGGGGTACGAGCTGATCGGTCGGGTCGCCCGCTCGATTGGCGTGGCGCACAGCGACCTTGGGTTCCACACCATGGGGGTGGTCGGCCCGTTCGGGGCCGCTGCCGCGGCGGCGCACGTGCGCGGCTTCGACGCCGAACGGTGGCACAGCGCGATCGGGATCGCGGCGTCCTTCGGGTCGGGCATCAAGGCGTTCGTCCACGGCCCTGGCATGGTCAAGCGGCTCCATGCTGGGCAGGCCGCACGAAACGGCGTGCTTGCCGCCGACCTTGCGGCCGCGGGTATCGAGGGGCCCGACCAGCCGCTGGAGGGCAGATTCGGATTCTGCCGGGTCTTCGCCCCGACCGACTCCGATCTTTCGCAGCTCACCGATGGGCTGGGGGGCGACTTCGCGGTGGCGGACGTCTACCTCAAACCGTATTCGTGCTGCGGCGCGCTGCACGGGGTGATCCGAGCGACCGAGCGGCTGGTGTCCCGCCACGGGTTCGGCATCGACGACGTCGACTCGGTCGCGATCGGCACGACCTCGCACGGCATGCAGAAGAGCCAGCCTCGGCCCGTCGACGTGATGACCACGCAGTACAGCCTCGAGTCAGGTGCGGTCCTGGGACTGCTCGGGCGGGCGGGCGACCCGACCAGCTTCCGGCCGGACGTCGTGACCTCGGGACCGGCCGGCCGGGTGCTGGCAAGCGTTCGGGTGCACGTCGACGCCGAGGCCGAGAGCCACTTCCCCGACTCGATGGACTCCCGCGTCACGGTCTTGCTGCGCGACGGTCGGGAGGTGTCCGAGTACGGCGTGGGCCACGCCCACGGTGATCGGAACCTGAATTCGATACAGCGTTGGGCGGCCGCCGTCGAGAAGTTCCACCGGCTGACTACGACGCAATTGGGCACCGATGACCGCGACGGGGTCGTGCTGGCCGTTGACGAACTGGCCGACGGGGAGTCGACGGACCGACTGCTCGGACTCCTCGGGACCGCGTACGTAAAGGGAGAAGGATGACGATGAACAGAGTTGGTGCACGTCGGGTGACCACCGTGGTGGTGGCGGCCTCGTTGGTGCTGGTGGGCTGCGGGTCAGGGGGTGGGTCCGAGACGGGCTCGCCCGGCGCGGCCGGCTTCGATGCCGAGGGCTACTTCAAGGGCAAGACGATCCAGATGATCGTCACGTCGTCCCCTGGCGGCAACACCGACCTGTTCGGACGTTTCATGGCAAGCAAGCTGGCCGACCAGATCCCTGGTCACCCGAGGATCGCGGTGACCAACGAGGGCGGGCTCGGCGGCGTCGGCGACGTGTACGAGGCACCCGAAAGCGCCCTCGTCATCGGGGCAACCGCGCGGTCCTCGTCGCTCTACGGCACCTCCGGCGACCCTGCGGCGAAGCAGGACCCGAACAAGCTCCAGGTGATCGGGGGCCTGGCCGGCGAGCCGCGGGCCTGGGCCGTGTACGGCGACCTGGTTGGCAAGTACAAGTCAATCGTCGACGCGGAGGGAAGCAACATCCCCTTCCGATCCGCGTCCACCGTCGGCGGCCCAGGAGAGGTCGAGAGCGACGTGTTCCTCTACTCCTGGTTGTGCGAGAAGTTGAGGCTCAACTGCGACTACATCAACGTCGCCGACGACAGCAGCTCCGACATCAACCTGATGGTCCAGCGCGGCGAGGTCAACCTGCAGGGTGCCGACCGGCTCACGTTCATGCGGGACAACTTGACGCAATTGCAGAAGGGCGACGCGCAGTTGCTCTTCCAGTACGCCCAGACGGACCGAAACAAGACCCCGCTGCCTGACGGCATAGAAGCCGCAGACCTCAAGGAGATGCTCCCGCCAGACCTGCGGGCCGAGTACGCGAAGATCCTTCCGCTCATCTCCAGCGGGCTGCTCGGCAACATGCTCTGGGCCGGGCCTGGCTTGCCCGCTGACGCAGTCAAGGCGGTCCAGGACGCCTACGCCAAGGTCGTCGGCGACCAGAAGAACGTGGACGCGCTCACCTCGATCCTCGCTGGTGGTGACACTGCGTACGACTACCAGGCGATGCCGTTGGCCGGCCAGGAAGCCATCGACGCCTACAACTCCTCCAACGGCGTGTACCAGGAAAACAAGGAGTTCCTGCAGGGCCTTCGCGAGAAGTACGTCGCACTCTGGCAGTGAGCCCCACCTGCGCCGGGAGTGGTTGACATCACATTTTGGGTCCTCTAGGGTCCATTCAGTACACAGTGGAACACATTCGCCCACAATCGCGTGAAGTAGGAGAAGTCCATGGTCAAAAGGGTCCACGCGCGGCGCGCCTTGGCCGTGATGGCAGCGGCAACGCTGCTTCTGAGTGGCTGTGGCTCCGGCGGCGGTGACAACAGCGCGAGCAGCTCGCCCGCGGGCGGGTTCGATGCCGCGACGTTCTTCGGCGGCAAGACGGTGCGGCTGATCGTCACCTCGTCCGCCGGTGGCAACACCGACATCTTCGCCCGGTTCATCGCCAGCAAGCTGGCCGACGAGATCCCGGGCCGGCCACGGATCGCGGTGACCAACGAGGGTGGCCTCGGCGGCATCGGCGACGTCTACGAGGCGCCGGATTCCGACTTGGTCATCGGCGCCACCTCGCGGTCATCGGCGATCTACGGCACCGCCGATGATCCGGCCGCCCGTCAGGACCCCTCGAAGCTCCAGGTGATCGGCGGCGTCGCCGGCGACCCGCGGGCCTGGGCCGGGTTCGGCACCCTCACCACCGCCTACCCGTCCCTCGCCGACGCCGCCAACAAGCCCGACGGCGAGAAGCTGCGCTTTGCCGCCACCGTCGGTGGCCCTGGCGAGGTCGAGAGCGACGTCTTCCTCTATACGTGGTTGTGCCAGAACATGAAGCTGCCGTGCGAGTACATCAACGTCGCCGACGACAGCAGTACCGACACCAACCTGATGGTGCAGCGCGGCGAGGTCAACCTGCAGGGCGGCACGATGATCACGTTCATGCGGCAGTACCTGAAGGACCTGCAGGACGGCAAGGCCAAGTTCCTCATGCAGTACGCCCCGACCGACCAGCCATCGCCCGCCCTGCCCGACGGGATCACCGCGCCGGACATCAGCACCATCCTTCCGGCCGACCTCAAGGACGACTACCAGAAGATCGTCCCGATCATCTCCAGCGGCCTGCTCGGCAACATGATGTGGGCCGGACCGGCGCTGTCCGCCGACGCCGTCAAGGCGCTGCAGGACGCCTACGCGAAGGTCGTCGGCAACGCGGACAACGTCAAGGAACTGAACGGTCTGATGGCCGGTGGCGACTCGCCCTACGACTACAAGGTGACGCCGCTGTCGGGCGCGGACGCCCAGAAGGCATACGACACCTCGTCCGGGGACTACGAGACGAACAAGGTCTTCATCGAAGGTCTGCGCGAGGACTACGCGAAGCTCTGGCAGTAACCGTCCAACAGGTGCCCGGGGCGCCCCGCCCACCCCTCCTCAGCGGGGCGCCCCGTTCCGCCCCATGCCGAATCCAGACACGGAAGTACAGATGGATGCGACCCTGGCCGCCCTGGCCGACTTCACCGCCCGCACCCGATTCGACGACCTGCCCAACGAGGTCGTCGACAAGGCGTCCGACATCCTGGTCGACACGCTGGGCTGTCTGATCGGCGGCAGGGACTTCCGCGCGGTCGACGCGGCCCGCGGCCTGGTCACCGACGAGGCGCGGGCCGCGGAGTGGGGCAGCGTCGTCGGCATGCCGGGGTGCTACCCGGCGGAGCTCGCAGCGTTCCTCAACACCGCGATGATCCGCTATCTGGACTTCAACGATCATCTGGTGGCCGGCCACGCGAGCGACATGATCGGCGCGCAGCTGGCGGTCGCCCGCAGACCGGGGCGGCCCGCCTCTGGATCTGAGCTGCTGACCGCGCTCGTCGTCGCCTACGAGGTGCACGCGCGCGTGGTCAGGACAATGAACCACAACCAGACGATCGATCGGACGTACTCGATCACCATCGGTGCGACCGCGGGCGTGTGCAACCTGCTCGGCACGTCCAAGGAGGCCACAAGGGACGCGCTGGCAATGGCCGTCACCGCGGGCGTGGCGTTGCGGGCGTCGAGGGCGGGTGCGCTGTCGGACTTCAAGGGGGCGGCATCGGCGGTGAGCGTGAAGTTCGCCGTCTTCTTCGCCCTGCTCGCCGAGCGCGGCCTGACCGGACCCTCGGCGCCGTTCGAGGGCAGACACGGACTGCGCGAGCTCATTGAGGGGGAGGCGGGACCCGTTGTCCTGCAACCGTTCGACGGGTGGCAGGTGTTGCAGACGTGTCAGAAGTACTGGCCCGTCGCCTACGGCATCCAACCCGCCATCTGGGCGGCCCTCGGGCTGCGGCACACGGTGGCGGCCGACGCGGTGGAGCGCGTCGTCCTGCACGCGGCCCCGTTCGCCTGGCACGAGTCGGGTAGCGAGCGGGAACGCTGGGACCCGAGGACGCGGGAGTCGGCCGACCACAGCATGCCGTATGCCTTCGCCAGGGCATTCGAGTACGGCACGGTCGACGGAAACACGTTCCTGCCCAAGGCCTTTCGCAATCCCGGAACCCTCGCGCTCATGGAGCGCATCACCGTCGAGCCCGACTGGGCACGCGGCCCGAAGATCTCCGACGTCGTCGGTGTCCGGGCCGAGCTGACGACCAAGTCCGGCCAGCGGCTCACCGTCAACGTCGACGAACCTCGCGGCCACCACCTCAATCCGATGACGACGGCCGAAATAAGCGGCAAGGCAACGCGTCTCGTCGAGCCCACGCTCGGTGCCAGGACGGAGGCTGCGCTCGAGATCGTCCGGCAGGTCCGGTCCGCCCCGACGCTCGATTCCCTGTTCACCGCATTCCTGCCCACGTAAGGACGTCGATGAGGATCATCAGCAACGCCGATCTCGAGGGTCTGCTACCGATGCGCGACGTCGTCGACGCACTGCGCGACGCGTACCTCGACCTGTCACGCAGCCAGCTCGCCTACGTCCCGATGATCGGCATGTGGGCGCCAACGCCGCGCGACGACGACTACTTCCGGTGCAGCGCGGTCACCGGCAACTCGGCCAGACACGGCGTCGCGGCGATTCGCATCAAGTCCGACATCGTCTCCTGGCCGTCGGGCAAGGAGCAGAAGCATGCCGGCGCACCGGGCACCTTCTGCGGGCTGATCCTGTTGTTGTCCACCGTCGACGCGCGACCGCTGGCGATCCTGCAGGACGGCATCATTCAGCACATGCGCGTCGGGGCCGCGGGGGCGATCGGCGTGGACATCATGGCCAGATCCGACGCCACGACGCTGGGCATGCTGGGTTCCGGCGGCATGGCGCACACGTTCCTCGAAGCGATAGCGCACGTGCGAGCGCTGACCGAGATCAAGGCTTACAGCCCGACCAGGAAGAACCTGCTCGCGTACTGCGCCGAAATGAGCGAGCGGCTCGACCTCGACGTGACACCGGTCGACTCGCCCGAGGAGGCCGTTCGCGGGTCGGACATCGTCGTGAGCGCCACCAACTCCGTGCAGCCGACGCTGCACCCCGAGTGGATCGCCCCGGGAGCGCACATCACCTGTGTGCAGCGCCGCGAGCTCGTCCCCGGCATCTACGAAAAGGCAACGCGGGTAGCGCAATTGGGGCATTCTTCGATGCCGCGCAACGCCGCCATTCCCGGGCTGCAGCGGGTCAAGGGCGGGTTGTCCGCCTACATCGCGGGCACTCCGGAACAACAGGCGCGCATTCCGCGCGGGGGAGACAGCAATGGGCAGGCGATTCCCACGCTGGCGAACATCATGGCCGCCGGCGAGATGGAACAGCGCTCGCCGCGCGACATCTCGCTATTCCTGCCGATCGGTACCCAGGGGGTCCAGTTCTCCGCCGTCGGCGGGCTGGCGCTGCGCCGCTGCGAGGAAGCCGGTCGCGGGCAGACGCTTCCGTCGGAGTGGTTCCTGGAGGACATCCGCAACTAGTAGGGCACGTTTCAGCCGCGCACCGCTGCGATCAAGTCGCCGACGTCGGCGAGCTCCTCGAGCGTGCGGATCCGCTCGACCATCAGCGCGCGGGCCCCGTCGCCGAGCACGTGGCGGCTGAAGCGGTGGAACTTGTCCTCGACGTCGCCAAAGGACGCCGGGTTCGGGATCGACCCGATGTGGGGACCGGTGTGTGCGGTCACCATCTTGCCGTCCGCCGTGACGTTCAGCTCCAGCTGACCTCCGGTGCCTTCGACGAGCCGCTTTCCTTCCGGACCGGTGCGGTATTCGAAGGTGACGCGGTTCGCCAGGTTGCGGATGCGGCGATCGTCGAGCACCGAGGCGTCGTACTCCATCGGGTCGTCGAGGTCGCGGAACAGGGCGACGGCCGTGGTGAACGGCAACGAGCACTGCGCTCCGAGGTGGTTGGTGGGCGACGGGTCGAGGAAGCGGGGCAGCAGCACCCGGTGGTCGGTCGAGGTCACGTGGATCCGCTCGATGGTCTCGGGGTCAATGGTGTTGTCCTGCTTGAGGATGACGGCCGCGGCGATGACCGCCTGCGTCACGCCATGTGCGGCGTACGGCTTGATCAACGTCTCGGTCAGCAGCCACTGCTCCCCGAGGCCTTCCAGCGCGCGCTCGGGTCGCGGCGCGGGGGAGAACGCGTTGAGCATGCCGTACTGGCCCTCGATGACCGTCGTCGGTCCGGTGAAGCCCTTGGCCGCCAGCAGCGCGCTCTCCAATCCGTGCTGAGAAGCCCGCCCCAGATGTAGCCGCTTCGTCATCGCTCCGGTCCAGGCGAACTCGACGAGCCCGGCCGAATGCGAGCCGGCGATGCCGAACGCACGGGCCTGTGTCTCGCCGTCGAGGCCGAGCAACCGCCCGGCCGCCGCCGACGCGGAGTACGGTCCGTTGACCCCGGGGTTGTGGAAGCCGCGCTCGTCCTCGACCGCCCTGGTCTGAGCGACGCCGAGTCGGCAGCCGACCTCCGAGGCGAGCGCGAGTGCGGTCAGAAGCTCACGCCCGGAGACTCGCTTCCGCTCGGCGATCGCGAGCGCGGCGGGTGTGACGGTCGCGCCGGTGTGCGAGTGGTGGCCGCTGTGATCGGCCTCGAATCCGCTGATCATGACGCCGTTGAGAAGGGCGGCCTGCGACACGCTCCACCCGCGCTGCTGCCCGAACGCCGAGGCCTCGCTGACGCCGCCCAATTCGGTGGCCAGCTCGACCACCATCTGGGCCCACGGCCACCGCGCGCCGGCGAAACCGGCGGCGAAGGCGTCGAGTGCGTGCACCTTCACCCGCTCGACCACGGGTTCGGGCAGGGACTCGAACGGCGTGGTGGCGACGAACTCTGCGAGCTCGCGGGTGATGGACATTGGCTGCTCCTGGGGTCGACGTTGACCGTGGCAAGGCCAGGGTCTACTTTCGTATGCAATCGTAGACTAAACGGATCTGGCCTCTTCGGCCCACACGATGGAGGCGATTTGCCCACGCTGGACGCCAACGGCGGCACCTACACCCGCGCGCTGGCCGCCTACGCAAGTTCAGTCGACTACGAATCGCTGCCCGCGGACGTCCGGGCCCGGATTCCGTACTTGATGCTCGACGGTTTCGGGTGCGGCATCTACGGCAGCACGCTGGAGTGGTCGACCAAGATGGCCGATGCCGTGCTGGCGCTCGGCTCCGCGGGAACGACCAGTCTGTGGGGCACCGGCCGGAAGGTGTCTGCCGACCACGCCGCGCTGCTGAACGGGTCCTACGTGCAGGGCTACGAGATCGACGACTACTCGCGGCACGGCGCGCTGCATGCCTGCTCACTCGTCCTGCCCGCCGCGCTCGGGGCCGCCTCGATGCGCGGCACCGTCACCGGCGCCGAACTGCTCGCGGCCATCGTCGCCGGTTTCGAGGTCGGCAACCGCGTCGGTCGCTGCCTCGGACCCACCCAGCTCACCAAACAGGGCTGGCACACCGGCGCGGTGATCGGCCCGATGGCGGCGGCCGCGACGGCCGGGGTGATCCTGCGCCTGGACGCCGAGCAGATGGAGCATGCGTTCGGCATCGCGGCCACGCAGGCGGGCGGACTGATGTCGGCGGGGCTTGGTTCGATGGTCAAGCGGATGCACCATGGCCGCGCGGCGCAGAGCGGGCTGTACGCCGCGGCCCTGGCGAGCCGCGGCTACACGGGAATCGAGGCCGTCTTCGAGCAGCCGTACGCCGGGTACTGCACGACCTTCACCGGCAGTAGTGACCGCTTCAACCTCGAAGAGCTCGTCGACGGGCTCGGCACCGAGTACCGCATGCTCGAAACGTGCATCAAGCCCTACGCCTCCTGCGCCAAGGTGCACATACCTCTCGACGCGCTGCGTGCCATCCGCGCGCGGCGGCCCTTCGAGCTCAACGAGCTCCAGCGGATCCGGGTCGCCTGCACCGAGTCGACTATGACCAAGGTCGGGTGGACCTACGAGGGCACCGGCAGCGCGACCGAGGCGCAGATGAACCTGAGCTACGGGCTCGCGGTCCTGCTGCTCGAGGGGGATGCGTTCGTCGACCAGTACCGCGAGGAGCTGCTTACCAGCCCCGAGGTGCTCGCGCTCACCCGCAAGGTGCGCGTCGAGCACGACGAGAGCTTCGACGCACTCGGCGAGACCAGACGCCACCACACCGACGTTCGGGTCGAGTTCACCGACGGCAGCGTCGTGTCGGAAGCCCTCGACTTCGCGATGGGGTCGCCATCGCGGCCGTTGTCGAACGAGGACGTCGCCGCCAAGTACGACAAGCTCGTTGCGGGCCGCGGCGGGAGCGCGGCGGAAGTACGGGAGCTGGTGCTGGCGCTCGACACGCTGTCCGACGTCGGCCCGCTCCAGGATGCGCTCGCCACGGCCTGAGCCGCTTCACCCCTCGAATGACCCTCCACATCTACAGCGAATTCACAGGCCCAAAGCCGTGCCGAAAATCGCCACCACAAACGCCCTCTGACCTGGTCGAACGCACCCAAATCTGACGGCTGAATTCACCCCTAGACACTTGGAGTACAAGTCTGTACGGTCGTATACAATCGCCGTAACGCGCGTCACACGGCGCCGTGCGGCTGGACATTTCTGGAGAGGTTGTCGACTCGATGTCGAGGTTGCAACACAACGGGGACCCTACGGTCACCCAGGGCTGCGCGGAGCGTCATGTCTGAGGCGTCGACGCTCGATGCGGAGTCGCCGGTGCAAGAGCCCGAAGGCAGCTACACCGTCGCGCTCGGCGACTTCATCGCCACCAGTCGGGGATTGGCCGTCCCCGACGAGCTGCTCGCATGGATGAAGCTTGTGACGCTCGACGCCCTCGGATGTGGTCTGCTCGGTTCCGAGCTCGAGTGGACACGTCGGGTACGCGAGACTCTGCTCGAAACGGAGGGCTCGGGATCCGCACTGCTGTGGGGGACCGACGACAGGGTCTCGGCGGCCCACGCGGCGATGGTCAACGGCTCCGCCGTCCAGGGTTTCGAACTCGACGACGTCGGCCCTGGAAGTCATTTCGGCTCGGTGACCGTCCCGGTCGCCCTCGCACTCGCCGACGACGGCGCACGACTGTCCGGCCTCGATCTGCTGCGTGCGACCGTCACCGGCGTCGAGGTGGGCGCCAGGGTGTCTGACTGCGTCGGCCGAATCCCCCACGTCGAGTGCGGGTTCCACGGACCGGGCCTGTTCGGCGCGTTCGCGGCGGCGGCCACCGCGGCGTACTGCCTCGGGCTGGACTCCGGTCAGTGCGTGAGCACGATCGGCAACGTCGCCCAGTTCACCGGCGGCCTGATGGGAGTGCACCACGGCGGAATGGGCAAGCGCCTGCTCGCCGGAAAGGCCGCTCACTCGGGAGTGCTCGCCGCTCAGCTCGCCCGCCGCGGATTCACCAACGTGGGCAACATCTTCGAATGCGGCTACGGGAGCTTTCCGACGGCGTTCAGCGGCGGGCGGTCGGATACGGTCCGCCTGGAAAGGCTCACCGACGGGCTCGGGACGAACTTCCGCGCCTACCTCATCAAGTTCAAATTCTGGGCCGCCCGCGGCCCCATCCATCCGTCCCTCGAGTGCATTCGAATCCTGCAGGCCGCAAACGGCTTTCGGGCAGCGGACGTCGAGCACGTCGACATCGCGATCGCAGACGCGTCCTTCAAGGCCGTCGGATTCCCGTACCGGCCCACCTCGCCGACGTCGGCCCAGATGAACCTCCAATACTGTCTGGCGATGATGCTGCTCGACGGCGAGGTGTTCATCGACCAGTTCGCCGAGCACCGGCTGCGCGAACCCGCTGTCCTGGAACTGGTCTCGCGCATCTCCGTGCGACACGACCCACGCCTCGACGAGAACGCGACGACGCCGAAACCGCGGGACACCACCGTCGAAGTCACCCTGCGGGACGGAACGGTGCTGCGGCAGCGCGAGAACCGCTACCTGCTCAGCTTCGGAGAGGATCCGAACGCGTCGGAGCGGGTCATCGCAAAGTTCCGCAGGAGCACGGCGGGCCATGTCTCCGAATCCTCAACGGAGCGCATCATCGAGCTCTGCCTGAACCTGGAGCAGGTGTCCGACATCCGCGAGCTCTCCACGTTGCTCGGGAGGAGCGGCACATGACCATCTTTGTGAATCCGACGAAGCTCAGCGAGGAGGTGTCACGTGCTTGATCCGCTCTTGGGCGCACTGGACTACATGCACAGCGCGTCCTACTGGATCGCCTTCCTAGGCGGCATCGCCATCGCGACGATGGTGGGTCTGCTCCCCGGCATCGGCGCGACGGTGATGATCGCCATCGTGCTACCCATCGTGCTGCTCTCGATCCACGAGCCGGCGATCGGCATCGTGATGCTGGCGTGCATCACGGGCACCGGCAACACCTTCGACTCGATACCCGCGCAGCTGATGGGCATCGTCCAGTCGGGGTCCCAGGTGACCTTTCTGGAAGGACACCAGCTGACCCGACAGGGCAAGGGCGCGTACTCACTCGGCGCGGTCTACGCCGTCTCGGCGATCGGTGGCCTCGTCGGTGCGGCCTGCCTGCTGCTGGCGATCCCCTTTCTGAAGCCGCTCATTCTGCAGATGGGCTTCGCGGAGATCGCCATGCTCGCGCTGTTCGGCATCGCGATGGTGGGCGTGCTCAGTACCGGGGCGATGGTCAAGGGCCTCGTCGCAGGCGCGCTCGGCATCTTCCTCGGAACCATCGGACTGCAGTCCTACACGAACGTCGAGCGATTCACCTTCGGCAACTACGACCTGCGGTCGGGCCTGCCCCTGGTCGCGGCGATCGCAGGTTTCATGGCCATCCCCGAGATGATCGACCTCGCCGTCTCGCGAAAGCCCGTGGCACCCATGGATGCCGACGTCTCCCGCAAGGAAGTCTTCCGCGGGTTCCGGGAAGGCCTGCGGCGCTGGAAGATCGCCATCCGGCACTCCGTCATCGGGGTGGGCCTCGGCGCCATCCCCGGCGCGGGCGGCAACGTCGTCACGTGGATCTCCTACGGCCTCGGCATGGCGCTCACCAAGGACAAGAGCCAGTTCGGCAAGGGCTCGCTCGACGGCTTGCTGTTCGCCGAGTCCTCGGAGAACTCCAAGGAAGGCGGACAGGCGATCCCGACGCTCGCACTCGGGGTGCCGGGGTCGGCCTCCTGGGCGCTGGTGCTCGCCGCCATGATGGCCTACGGCATCTCGCCGGGACCGGACATCCTGACCTCGCACGCCGACATCATCGGCCTCATCGTCATCAGCTTCGCGCTCGCCAATCTGGTGACCACCATGACGGCGCTGCTCATCACTCCACAGCTGATGCAGGTCACGCGAATCCCGTACGCCGCCATCGTCGGTCCGATCCTGCCGATCGTGGTGCTCGGGGCGTACTTCAGCGATCTCACCATGACCATCGTCCCGGTGATCATCGTCTTCGGCGCGCTCGGACTGTTGATGAAGACCTTCGGCTGGCCGCGCCCGCCGTTGGTGCTCGGCTTCATCCTCGCGGCGACGATCGAGGACAACCTGTGGTCCGCCATCGGTGTCTACGGGGTTGGAGGGATCCTCACGCGTCCGATCACCATCGCCCTGTTCATCCTCACGGTCGTCGTGACCTTCTTCCTGCAGCGTTCGATGCGCAGGAGCAAGGAGATCGTGGCCGAGGAAGTCGCCGAGCGTGGAGACGTCCCCGTCGAGGCTCAGTTGCTTGTCGCGGAATCCGGTGTGGCCGTGCAGGTTGCGGAGCGTACGCCGCTTCACACCGGCGTCGGTGCCTCGGCCGGGGACGGTGACGACGGCGGTGACCGACCGCGAGACGTCGGGGGCGGCCCCGCCGACGGGGAGTCCGACGACGGCGACGGGGACGAGAAGGGTGGTCGCCGCGTCCGGCTCTACTGGCGCAACGAACACCTGCTGCCAATGGCGTTCGTCGCGCTGTCGATCTACATCGTCGTGCAGACCTACGAATACCCGCGCACCGCGGCGGCCTGGCTGCCGATGTCGATGGGCATCGTCGTCGGCGTGCTGTCGCTGTACCAGCTGATCCGGCAAGCGACGGAGCCGACCGAAGTCCGTGGCCGGGTGCTCGACATCAGCATGCGTAGCGCCGGAATCGTGGGCTCGAAGCGGGCGGCGATCATCACCGCGGGCCTACTCGCGATGTACCTGTTCTGTATCGAGGGATTCGGAATCAAGTGGGGCGGTGTCCCGTTCGCGATACTCGCGCCGCTGCTGCTGATGCCGGGCCGGAAGAAGTGGTTGGTCTCCGCGATCTCGGTGACCCTCTACGTCATCTTCGTCCTGGTGTTCGGTGACGAACTGCTCGCCATCTACTGGCCGAAGGGTTGGTTCGTCTGGTGACCGCAATGAAGACCGGCCGCGGGTGGAAGACGGCAATTGCCCTGGCTGCCACCACCATCACGGTGGCAGCGTGTGGCGGAGGTGGAGGTGGCTCGACGTCCGGTGGCTCGGGCGGCTTCGACGCCGAACAGTACTTCCGCGGCAAGACCATTCAGGTGATCGTCACGCACTCGGCGGGCGGCGGATCCGATCTGTACGGCCGGTTCATCGCCACGCGGCTCGGCGATGCCCTGCCTGGCAAGCCGCGGGTGACGGTCACCAACGTCTCCGGCGTCGGAGGCATGGGTGACGTGTTCAACGCCCCGGCCGACGAGCTGGTCGTCGGCGTGACGTCCCAGGCGTCCGCGCTGTACACCACGGTGCTCGATCCCGACGCCAAGATCGACCCGGCCAAGATCAGGATGGTCGGTGCCACGGGTGGCGATCCGCGGGCACTCACGCTCTTCGGTGACGCGGCCTCGTCCTACGACCCGCTGAACAAGGCCTCCGGAGCGACGGGGCCCGAGATGAAGTTCGCGCAGACCGTCGGCGCACCAGTGGATCTGGTGAGCGACTCGTTCTTCGCGTCGTGGCTGTGCGTGACGTTGAAGGCGCCGTGCAAGATGGTGTCGGTGGCCGACGACGACAGCACGGACATCAACCTGATGGTGCAGCGCGGCGAGGTCAACACCCAGCTCGGAACGCTCATCACGATGTTCCGGGACTACACCCCGCAGCTGGCCGATCGCTCGGTGAAGATCGGGCTGGAGTACGCGCCCGACCCCAACACCAAGGTGACGCCGCCGAACGGCGTTGCGGTGCCGGACGTGCTGAACATCCTTCCCGTAGACGCTAAGGCCGACTACGACAGGATCCTGCCGATCATCGGCGGCGGCGGGGTCGGCAAGAACTTCTGGGTCGGTCCCGGCACCTCCGATGACGTGCTGACCGCGCTTCGTGCCGCGTACTCCAAGGTCGTCGACGACCCGAAGAACGTCGAGCAGCTCCAATCCACGATGGCGGGTGAGGGTAGCGACGATTCCGGTTACAAGTACGAGGTGTCGGCCGTCAGCGGCGAGGACGCGCAGAAGGCGTACGAGGCCAACGCGGACTCCTTCGAGAAGAACCTGACGTACTACGAGGACCTGCAGAAGACTTACTACGACCAGTTCTGGAAGTGAGAGGTCGATCCCGTGACCGCACAGACCGAAGTGAGCGCTGATTCGGCGACGCGCGAAATGGCGGATTTCGTCAGCCGGCTCGGCTTCGACGACATTCCGGAAGACGTTCGAGCACACGCGAAGCTGTGCCTTCTCGACACGTTGGGTTGCGGGCTGTTCTCGACGAAGTTGTCGTGGTGCCAGATCGTCAACCGCTACGTGACGGGGCGCGCGCTCGACCCGACGTCGGTGGTGTGGGGCACCGGTCTTCGCGTCTCCGCAGAGGATGCCGCGCTGGCCAACGCCACTGCGGTCCACGGATTCGAGCTCGACGAGATCCACCCGTCGGGCGTGCACCCCGGAACGGTGGCGTGGACGACCGCGCTCGCCCTTGCCGACGAGCTCGGCAGCTCCGGTCAGGACGTGCTCACGGCCGCCGTCGCGGGCTACGAGGCGGGCACCAGGGTCGCACTATCGGTGCAGAAGGCACACCTCAAGGCGGGCTTTCACGCGATGGGGACCATCGGGTCGTTCATCGCTGCCGCGACCGCGGCCAACATCATGAAGCTCGACGAGGAACAGACGCGCAACACGCTCGGCATCGTTGGCAGCTTCGCGTCGGGGCTGATTGCCGTGCAGGAGGGCGCGATGACCAAGCGGTTGCACGCCGGACGGGCCGCCCAGAACGGGGTGGTCGCCGCGCGACTGGCCCGTGAGGGCTTCACCGGGATCGCCGACGTGCTGGAGAACCCGCTCGGCGGGTTCTGCAAGACGACCGGCGGCGGTGAGGAGGACCTGACGGTGCTGACCGCGGGGCTCGGCACCGTGTGGGAAACCCTGACCACCGGTTTCAAGATCCATGCTTCCTGCGGGGCAACGCATTCGGCGCTCGACGTGACCCAGCAGCTGCGGCGCGAGCACTGCTTCAACGCCGATGACATCGAGTGGATGGACGTCCACTCCAGCACCCACGCGGTGCTGCACTCGGGTTGGCCATACAAGCCCGACGGCGGCGTCACGGCAGCACAGATGAACTACTTCTTCGTGCTCGCCGTGATGCTCCGGTACGGCGAGGTGTCGCTCGAAGCGCTGACCGACGAGGGCGTCGTCGACCCCGAGACGCTCGAGGTCGCGAGCCGCATCCGCGTGATCGCCGACCCGGAGGTCGACAAGCTCGGTCGGCCGGGGCGGTACCGGACCCGGGTGATCGTCAAACTGCGCGACGGTCGCGTCGTCGAGGGCTCGGCCCGCCAGCGCAAGGGCAGCAAGGCACTGCCGGTGTCCGACCGCGAGGTCTACGCCAAGTTCAGGCGGCTTGCCTCCACCGTGCTTCCCGAGTCGACCGTCGACCAGGTGCAGCAGGCTGCGCTCGGACTCGATGGTCTGGCTAGTGCGTCGCAATTGACCGAACTCTTGGTCACCTCCTGACCGTGGACACCGACGGCCGACCCGATGACGTGACCGCCCGGCTGGCTGCGTACGCAACCAGCGTCGATGGAACCCGATTGGACCAGCGCGTGCGGGACGAGGTGGCCCGGCGGCTGATCGACGCCATCGCCTGTGCCTACGGGGCGCTCGACAGCACGCCCGTGAGCGCTCTTCGGGCGGTCGCCGAGGAGCGCGCGATATCGCACGGCTGCACGGTGTGGGGCAGTGCCAACCCCAGCTCGCCCGAGCTCGCCGCCTTCGTCAACGGCACCGCGATCCGGGTCCTGGACTACAGCGACTACACCTCCGGAGGACACCCGAGCGACAACATCGCCGCGGTGATCGCCGCATGCGAATGGGTCGACGCGACGGTGGACACGTTGGCCGCGGGCATCGTCGTCAGCTACGAGGTATGGGGTGAGCTCGGGCGGCTCTACCTGCGCTACAAGGGTTGGGATCAGGGCACGACGGCTGCGATCGCCGCGACCTGCGCCGTGGGTCGCGTGCTCGGCCTGTCGCAGGCGCAGCTCGGCAGCGCCCTCGGCATGGTGGTGACGAGCAACGTCTCGCTGTTCAAGACGCGCAGGGGCGAGCTCTCGGCTTGGAAGGGGCTCGCCGTGCCCTACGCCGCCCAGTCCTCGGTGCTGCTCGCCTGCCTCGCGGCCAAGGGCATCACCGGTCCGTTGGACGCCTTCGCCGGCGAATTCGGTTTCTGGCAACAGATTTCGGGCGAGTTCCAGGTGGAACGGCTGTTCCCCGGTGCCGAACCGATCACCATCTTCGAGACCGGGTACAAGCACTGGCCGGTGGAGTTCGAAGCGCAGTTCGCCGTCTGGCTCGCGCAGCGGATCCGGGCCGAACTGGCCCCGGACGACATCGAGCACCTGATGTTGTACACCTCGGAGTGGACGTGGAACACCATCGCGAACGACCCGACCAAGTGGGCCCCCGCCACCCGTGAGACGGCGGACCACAGCCTGCCCTACATCGTCGCAGTTGCCTTGTGCCGCGGGCGGATCGACTACGAAGACTTCGCCCCCGAGGTACTGCGCACGCCCGAATACGTCGCCATGATGGGACGCATCTCCGTGCACGCCGACGAGGCGATCACCGCGATCTCCCACGAGAAGAGCGCGCTGCGCGCGAAGGTCAGGACCACCGACGGCGAGGAACGCCACTTCGAGATCTCGGAGGCCCGCGCCACACCCATGACCGATGAGCAGCTCGACGAGAAGTGGGCGATGCTCACGCAGCGCAGCCGGCTCGTCGACGGCAATGCGGGCCTGTTGGCCGCGCTGCGCAAGCTCGACGGTGCCCAGCGCGTGCGGGACCTGATGGCGCCGATGTCGGCGCCAAACTGACTGTCGGAAAGGGCTTTCGGAAGGGATGACGTGGACGCCACGATCGATCGGCTGGCGCGGTTCGCCGCCGAGCTGAGCTACGAGCAGCTCCCCGCCGACGTCGTCGACCTCGCCGTCGCACGGCTGGTCGACGCCCTCGGTTGCGCGGTGGGCGGGATGGACGGCGAGCAGGCCAGGATCGCGCTGGCCGCCAGTCCGCCACTCGCCGACGACCCGAAGGCCGCCGATGGCGGGTTTCCCGGGCTGATCCTCGGTAGCAGTAGACGCACGGTGCCCGAACTGGCGGCGTTCGCCAACACCTGCATGGTGCGCCACCTCGACTTCAACGACCGGTACCCGCACATCCACCCCAGTGACGTGATCGGCGGGCTGCTGGCCGGCGTCGGTGCACCGGGCGTCGACGGCAAGCGGCTGGTGGGCGCGATCGTGGCGGCGTACGAGGTCGCCACCAGGATCGCCGACGTCGTGCGCGTCCATCCCGGATGGGATTCCGGATACGCCACCGGGATGGGAGCCGTCGCAGGCATCGCGAACCTGCTCGGCTGCGACGTGAAGACGACCGGCGAGGCGTTGTCGCTGATCGCCACCTCGAACGTGCACCTTCGGTCGACTCGGGCGGGTGCCCTGTCGCTGTGGAAGGGCGCGGCGACGGCGCACGCGACGTTCAACGCCATGTTCGTCACCCGGCTCGCGAAGCTCGGCATGACGGGGCCGGAGCGCGCGATCGAAGGCCGCCACGGGCTGTGGGACCAGATCACCGGCGAGTTCACGTTGTCCGAGCTGCCCGGCGAATTCCTCATCAGGAGTACGAGTCTGAAGTACTGGCCGGTCGAGTACACCGCCCAGAACGCGGTGTGGGCCGCGAAGCGACTTGCGGCGTCGATGTCGATCGAGGAGTTGGAGTCGGTGCGGCTCGGCGCTCACACGCACGGCTGGCGCGAGATCGGCAGTGAGCCAGCGAAGTGGGATCCGCAGTCCCGGGAGACCGCCGACCACAGCATGCCGTACATCTTCGTGCGGGCGATGCAGGGCGACGGGGTGGACCTGTCGATCTTCACTCCCGAGAGCTACCTTGACCCGGCCATCCGCCCGCTGATGGCCAAGGTGGTCGTCGAGCCGGACGAGCGGTGCGATGCCGTACACCCCGACGGTGTGATGCTGACGTGCGATGCGAAATCGAAAGATGGTCGCGTCGAATCGTTTTCGGTGTCCGATCCGTTGGGCTTCTGGACCAACCCGATGACGGCGAAGCACGTCGAGGCCAAGTTCCTCGGGCTCGTCGAGCCGAGGTACGGACCCGCCGCCGCGGCCACGCTGTACGCGTACTGGAGCTCGGTGGCCGACCGGCGGGAGCTGACCGAGGGGATGGGGCTCTTCGTCGAGGGTTGAGCGATGGCGGCCGACTTGGTCAGGGCGTCAACGCAATTCGCGGGGGAGGAAGCGCGGGATGTAGCGCCACATGGCGGCTGCGCCCCCGAGGCCGAGCAGCCCCATCGCCAGCGCAGCGACGGGAAGCGACATCACCGCCGTGATTCCGGCGAACAGCAGCGGGACGCCTGCGGAACCGATTTCGCCGACGAGGCGCCAGGAGCCGAGGAAGACCGCGGGCTGCCGCGGGTCGGCGAGGTCGGCTCCCATCGTGGCGTTCACGCCGCTGCTGATCGCGTTGGACAATGCCATCAGCGCGGCCATCGCCATGTACACCGCGACCTGGCCCGGCAGCAGGCTGCTGATGGCCAGCCCGATGTTGGCGGCGGCGAATCCGATCATGGTCGGGACGCTGACCCACATTCGGCCGAAGCGGTCGGTGATCTGACCCCCGGTGTAGAACAGGGCGACGTCGATGGCGCTGCAGACGCCGACCACCAGGGTGACCTGGACGGCATCGAGCCCAAGGTCGGTGCCCCACAAGGGAACCAGGATCTGCCGGACGGCGCGCATTGAGGCCAGTAGTGCAGCGGCGACCCCCAGCCGCAGCAGCACCCGACGTTGTTGCCACATGGTCTGCAGCACGCCGGGCATCGCCTCGTCGGTATGGGTGGCGTGGTTGGCCAGGTGCGGTTCCGGCGGCGTCGGCCACACCAGCAGGATGGCGACGACGAACACCGCCGTGCCGATCGTGATCGCGAACGCCCACCGCGGGTGATCCGACAGCGAAAGCACTAGCGCGGTGAGGAACGGCCCGATGAGTGTGCCGATGCGCTGGGAGCCCGCGACCAGGGAGTAGGCGCGGCCGCGCTGGCGCGCGGCCACGGTGACGGCGACCCAGGCCTGCCTGGCGACGAGATACACCGACGACGCCGACCCGATCAGGAAGACGCCGATGCCGAGCAGCAGCACGTCGGGGGCCAGCAGCGAGCACAGCGCGCCTGCGCTGGAGACGATCGCACCGACCATCATCGCGTTGCGCTCGCCGATCCTGACCACGAGCCAGCTGGCGAGCAGGGTGGTGGACAGCTCGCCGATGGTGAGCAGTGCCGCGACGAAGGCTGCGGTGGCGTAGCTTGCCCCCATGCTGATCGCTACCAGCGGAATCACCGGGATGACGGCGCCACGGCCGGTTGCGTAGAAGAGGTTCGGTGCGAGGACGGCGGGGAACAGGATGCCCCACGGCAGGCGATCCGCCGTCATGCGAGCCGGGTCGTGCCGCATGTCTCGCCGGGCGCCTTTGCGAGTCGGTTCACATCGTATACTGTAGGACACTAATGTCGGCGGTGGGAATGGTTGGCTTGATGGTTGGACAAGGGGCGCCGCCCACCTCCCGGATCGAGGAGACCTGACGATGCCCGTCGTACGCGTTCCCGTCTGGGTCATCCGTGGCGGAACCAGCAAGGGAGTGTTCTTCCGCGCCGAGCACGTCCCGTCACCTGGCCCGGAGCGGGACGCCCTCGTGCTCGGTGTGATGGGCAGCGGGGACCCGCGGCAGATCGACGGCCTCGGCGGAGCCGACGTCTTGACGAGCAAGATCGCGATCGTCGGACCCTCGACCCGCGACGACGCGGACGTCGACTACACCTTCGGTCAGGTCGGCGTCGAGCGGCTGGCCATCAGCTGGGCCGAGAACTGCGGGAACATCTCGTCGGCCGTCGGGGTCTTCGCGATCCTGCAAGGGCTCGTCGAGCCGGGCGCATTCGAGACCATGGTTCGGGTTCACAACACGAACACCGGAAAGCTTCTGCTGCTGCACGTTCCGATGGCCGATGGCGAGCCGCGGGTCGAGGGCGACTTCGCGATCGCCGGTGTCCCCGGCACCGGCGCCGAGATTCGGCTGGACTTCTCCGGGACCGCGGGAGCGATGACCGGCAAGATCCTGCCGACTGGCGCACCCAGCGACCAACTCTTCGTGCCCGAACTCGATCGCTCGATCACGGTGTCGATCGTGGACGTCGCCAACGCCGCCGTCTTCTTCCACGCGGCCGACGTCGGCCTCGCCGGAACCGAGGGCCCGGCCGAGTTCACCCCGGAGATCCTGGACCGCTATCTCTTCATCCAACTCGCGGCGGCCAACCTCATCGGCATGGACGGCAAAGACGGTTTCCCGCGGCCGGTCGCCGTCGCCGAACCGGCGAGCTACGTCGACTACATGACCGGGCAGACCATCGCGGCCGACGCCGTCGACATGCTCGGCCGGAGGGTGATTCTGCCGCCGCCCAGGTTGCACAAGGCGTTCGCGGCCACTGGCGGCGTCTGCACTGCGGTCGCCTCCCGCATCGAGGGCACCGTCGTTCACCAGGTCACCCGACAGTCGGCCGACGACACCTTCCGGCTCGGCCATCCGAGCGGCGTGTTCCCGTTGCGGGTCGTGCTGCGCAACGGAGTCGTCCATGAGGCGTCGTTCTCCAGGACTGCGCGCCTGCTCTTCGAGGGGACGGCCCTCGTCCGTGAAGAAAGGGGTCAGTGAGTGCCAAGTAGGGAAGACAACCTCCCGTTGGAGGGGATCCGCGTGCTCGAGCTGTCGCGAGGTTGGGCGACGCCGATGTGCGGCAAGCTGCTCGTCGACCTGGGCGCCGACGTCATCAAGCTCGCGACTGCCGACGACGACGTGGTGGACGCCCTCGACGACGAGGCGCCATTCGCGAAGCACATGATCGACGCGGGCAAGCGGGTGGTGGCGCTCGCCGACCAGTCGGACGCGACGCTGGCGGCCCTGTTCGCGCGGGCCGACGTGGTCATGGGAGACCGCGAGCTCCTTGACCGGCTCGACGTCGGGCACCGGGTCGGCGGGGGGACCGTGGTGTGCGCCGTATCGCCGTTCGGGTCATCGGGACCGCTATCCGACCACGTCGCAAGCGATTTCACGTTGCAGGCCGCCAGCGCCATCATGGCGACGACGGGCGAACGCGGCGGCGGCCCGATCCGGGCGGGCACCGAGCTCGGTGCTTCGGTGGCGGCGTTGTACGGGTGCATCGGGATCGTCGCAGCCCTGATCGAGCGACTGCGGTCGTCCCTCGGACAGTTCGTCGAGGTCTCGGTCTACGACTGCCTCGTCTCGACCCTGACTCAGTTCGCCAGCCGGGTGCTCGCCGGGGTGGCACCGCTGGGCCGGCTCGGGAACCAGGGCGCCAACAGTGCTCCGTGGAATCTGTTCTCCTCCGGCGACGGCCAGTACGTGTTCATCATCGCGGGCAGCGATCCGACCTTCGAGCGGCTCGCCAAGCTGATGGCGCGTGAGGACCTGCTGGCGGACCCGAAGTTCGACACGCACATTCACCGGCGTGAGAACCGTGAGGAGATCACCGCGATCGTGGCCGCGTGGAGCGCCGAACGCCCTGCGGACGACATCGTCTCGGGGCTGCGCGACGCCGGAGTACCGGTGAGCCTGGTGGCGACGCCCGCGCAGGTGCTCGAAGACCCGCACTTCCGAAGCCGGGGCCTGCTCGGTTCCGTCGAGGTCGACGGGCGGCGCTGGCCGGTTCCTGGTTCCCCGCTGGCCGTCGGAAGCCAGTGGGGCGAGGGCGCGACGGCGGCGCCGCCCGACGTCGAGAGCTGGTTGGCCGGATCCGCTCCGGTCGCGGGCGACGGCACCGTGGCTCGGCAACTGCCGCTGGCCGGCCTCACCGTGCTGGACGTCGGCACCATCACCGCGGGCCCGTTCTGCGCACGCCTGCTTGGCAATCTGGGGGCCGACGTCATCAAGGTGGAGCCGCCGGATGGCGAGCTCGGCAGGCACTCACCGCCGCTCGTCGAGGGGGAGAGCGTCTACTTCCACATCACCAACAACGGCAAGCGGTCCGTGTGTCTTGACCTCGGCACGCCGGAGGGTAGGGGCCAGCTCGAGCGCCTCGCCGCGTCCGCCGACGTGCTGGTGGAGAACCTGGCTCCCGGTGCGCTGACCAAGCGTGGGCTCGGCGGTCGCGAGCTGGTGGCGGCCAACCCCCGCCTCGTCTACACCTCGGTCAGCGGTTTCGGGCACGAGGGCGCCAACGGCGGCCAGCGCGCTTACGACACCGTCGTCCAGGCCGCCGGCGGCATGATGAGCATCACCGGTGAGGCGGGCGGCAAACCGCTCAAGACCGGAATCTCGAGTGCCGACGTGCTCGGCGCGATCGGCGGCACCGCCGCGACGCTGGCGGCCATCTACGGCAGGGAGCGCGCTGCCGATGGCGTGGGGCAGTGGCTCGACGTGGCAATGTACGACGTCGTCGCATGGGCCACGCAGATGTGGTGGCCGAGCGTCTTTCGCGGCCAGCCCGAGGTCGAGCGCACCGGCAACCAGCACCGGCTGTTCGCGCCCTACGGCGGCTACGAGACCGAGGACGGACTCGTCGCGCTCTCCTGCGAGACGTCGGCGCAATGGCGGGCGCTGGTCACCGTGCTGCAGGACGAGGGGACGCCGGTGCCCGACGACTGGGCGGCGCTCGATGCGGCCGGCCGCCGGTCTCGGCGCGACGAACTCGACGAGCTGTTGCAGAAGCACTGTGCCAATGTTTCGCGCGCGGCGTTCGTCGACGCCTGCCAGCGCGCCGGTGTCCCTGCGGAACCGGTGCTGGAGTGCGCCGAGGTGATCGAGTCGCCGCACACGTTGGCGCGCGAGCTCGTCGTGGCCGTCGAGCGGCCCGGGCACCCGACCATCCGCGTCACCAACTTCCCGCTGAAGCTCAGCGCGACCCCGGCCGGGGTTCGGGCGCCTGCGCCGATGGTGGATGAGGACGGACCCGAGCTCAGGGGAGAGCGAATCAGCTCACATTCCACCCTCTGACGTGCGCAACGTCACGCCTGTCGTGATGGACCTCACCCCGGCTGCGGTTACCAGTGCGGCCGCTGAACCGTTGAATGGTACGAGAAGCGTACTAGTTGAACGGGGTGTGAATCATGCAGGCACTATTCGTGCAGATGCGCGACAAGGTGGCGTTGATCGCCGAGGTCTTCGCCGTCGGGCTGGCCTTCGGCGACGGTCGGCTCACGACCGCGCAGGCGTCCAACGCCATCGGTCGGGCTGGCCTTCGCAGCGATGTGCAGCAGCTCGACCGCGCCGCCCGGGTCGCAAGCCCGGCGCCGGCTGGTGAGCTGGTCGACGCCCGCTAGCCAATCCTGGCGCCGCCCACCAGCAGGCGGCCCAGGTTGGAGACGTCCCGGACGTCCTCGAGCCCGTGGACGGCCTCGACGAGTCGCTCCACCGCGTCGTCCTCGAGCGCGAGGGTGGCCAGTGACCTGAACTTCGCGTCCAGGTCGTCAGGGCTCAAGGCGCGAAGGTTGGGCACGAACTCGTAGAGCTCGGTGCCATCGTTGAGCCGGATGCGGACCTTGGCGCCGCGTGGTCGGGTCCGGTGGAACTCGGCCTCGATCTCGTCGTCGATCTCCAGGAACACCCGCTCGCTCAACGCGCGAATCCGGGGGTCCGTCAGGTTGGCCTCGGTGTAGTCCCGCACGCCCGCCCCGCCGGTCACCAAAGCCTGTGCGACGCTGAAGTTTCCGCTGAACTGGGCGTCGGTGAGATCCTTCGGTTCCCGGATCAGACCGATCACGTGGTTGACGGCCCGCGCGTGCGTGCCGACCGTGACCCGCTCGATGTCATCGACGTCGAACTCGTGACGGGCCCGCAGGTGCTCGATCGCCTCGGTCATCGGCTGGATGTAGCCGTCCTGCGCGTACACCTTGTAGTGCACGTCGCAAATGTGCCACTTCTCGCCGAATCCCGCTGTGAGGGTCTCGATTCCGGCGTCGTCGACCTCGAAGGCCTTGCAGAAGCCCATTCCGGCGTCCAGGGTCCGCCCGGTCCCCGTCAGGCCCGCTTCGGCGAGGAACGCGGCCCGCACGCCCGCCGCCCCAGACATCCCAGGGAACACCCGCTTGACGTGGCCGCGGCCCGTCGCAGGCGCTTCGTGGTAGCCGGCGCGGTTGGACACGCCGAAGCCGAGGGCGTGTGCAGTCCTGGTCTCGTCGAGGCCGATCAGCTTCGCGGTGACCGTGGCCGCGGCCAGCCCTCCGAGGGTGCCCGTCGGATGCGGTTCGTGTGACTCGCGGAACGCGCGAAAGGCCAGCCCCGCCCGCAGTACCACCTCATAGCCCGCCACGACTGCGGTGATGAGATCGGTGCCGCTACTGAGTCGCTGCTCACCGACGGCGAGGCCTGCGGCGACGTTGACGCAGCCCATCTTCACCGCGGAGCTGCCGTGGTTGTCGTCCAGCTCGAACGCGTGACCAAAGGTGGCGTTGACGAACGTGGCGTGGGCGGGGGAGGTGCGGAGGCCGTAGTTCACGACGGTGCTCACGGGCGCGCCACCCTCGGCGCGGATCGTGCGGTAGACCGCCTTCGACCACGGCAGCGTGCTCGTCGCGAGCTGTACGCCCCACGCGTGGAGCACGAGCTCGCGAGCCTTCGTCTTGACCTCCTCGGGCAGGTCGCCGTACCGCAGGTCGGTCACGAAGCGCGCCAACCGACGCGTCGCGCCCTCGCCCGTCACGCGGTGGTTCCAAGCAGCGCCGTCAGGGTGCGGGCCGTGGCCAGGGTCGGCAGCTCGAAGACGGTCTTCTCGATCGCCTGTACCTGATCGATCGGAAAGGTCTGGGCGGCAAGGCTTCTGAACTTCTCGCGGAGATCCTCGGAGGTGATCGGCATCTTCGCGCTTCCCGGTCGGTGCTCAAGGCTCGTCTCAAGCACCCGGCCGTCGACGAGTTCGATGCGCACCCGGCAGGCGTGCCTGGCCAGTGGGCCTCTTGCGTCGATGTCGGGGTCGGGATGCATCACGACCCGCGAGGCCAGCTCGACGGTCTCCGGTTCGCGGATGCCGTCCTCGGTGAGCCGGTCGAGCGGCACCTCGCCGAATCGCAGCATCAGTGCGACCGTGAACCCCAGGCTCATCTGGGCGCTGGCGACGCTGCTCGGGACGTACGGCGTGCCCACCTTCATTACGGCGTGGCTGCTGCCGTGCACGGTTACGGACTGGACGTCCTCGGCCGTGATCGCGTGCGCCCGCCGCAGTTCCCGGACGGCGTGCAGGCCGGTGTGCGAACCCCCGCAGGACGGGTAGATCTTGAAGCCGACGTTGCTCGTCTCCCAGGTCTGACCGAGCCCGGCGGTGAGTTGGGACACCTCGGCCACGCCGTTGCCCATCGCCTTGCAGAATCCGCCGAGCGGATTCTCGAGGATGTCGGGCACGGCGGTGAAACCCTTTGCGGCGAGCAGCGCCGCCTGGACGCCGTTCTGAGCCGCGCGTCCCGAGTGCAGGCGTTTGGTCATGCCGCCCTCCTGGGCGGCGAGCAGGCCCGCTGCCATGCTGCCGACGATGCCGAGGGCGTGCTGCAGCTGCTCCGGGGTGAGGCGCAGCAGGTTGCCCGCGGTGGCCACCGCCACGAAGGCCCCGACGGTGCCCTGTGCGTGAAAGCCCGCGCGGGCGTGGCCTTTTAGCATGGCCAGTGCCACCCGGCAGCCCACCTCGTAGCCCGCCACGACCGCGGTCAGTACGTCGCGCCCCGAGCTGTCGTGCTCTTCGGCAAGACCCAGCGCCGCCGACACCGCGAGCGGTCCAGGGTGCATGCCGCCCGGATGGATGTCGTCGAGTTCGAAGCCGTGGCCGGACGTGCCGTTGGCCAATGCGGCTCCGTCCGCGCAGACCTTCAGCGGGGTGCCCCAGATGGTGGCGGGCCCCGCTGCGTACCGCTCGACCGCCAGCTGGTTGACGATCCGGCACCACGGCAGGGAGGACGCGAACAGGCCGCACCCCAGGGCGTCGAGGACGCAGAGCTCGCTGTAGGCGATGACGTCTGGCGGGATGTCGTCGAAGGTGAGCAGGCTGGCGAAGGAGGCCAGGGCAGCCGTCGCCGCGCTATCCGTCACGGGCGCACCTCTTCGTCGCGGTCCATTTATGTACACATCTGTGTACCGTTACCGACGGTGCGTGTCAACGGCGCAAGCAGGTCCCGTACTCGCTGCCGGTCGTCGAGCCGGGTGAGTGAGCGCAGCAGTTCGTCCGAGCCGGCCGCGAGCCGGCTCGGACGCGTGAGCGCCAGCCATTTGGCGCGCCGCTCGGCCTCGGTCATCTGCTTCGAACGCGGTTCTTCGACCGCGAAGGTGTGCCGGGTGCCGTCGGCTTTGATGACCACTGCCCGCATGGTGCAGAAGTCCGTCGACCTGGCGGTGATGTCCTCGGCCGGGTCGACCGTGATCCGGTCCAGCCACGCGAGGTGGTCGCCACTGCTGACCGCCTCCGCGGCGAAGTCCTGGTGGCCGATGCCGCCTCGGCTCAGCGCCACGGCCAGAACGTAGGGAAGGCTGTGGTCGGCCGATTCCCGGTTGCTCGGCGCCCATTGGGCCGGATCGCTGGCAGTGCCCTTCCACGTCCACTCAGAGGTCTCGACGCGGATCTCCGCGATGGAGTCCGGGCCGATATCGGGGCCAAGGTCGGTGCGGATCTTGGCGCCGAGCCACACGGCGGGCTGCAGATCGAAGTGGACCGGCCAGTGCTTCTCGGCGGTCGCGTGGACGTAGCGGGGTCCCGCGCTCAGGTCGAGCCGTTCGACCTCGAAGTCGCCGGAAACCTGTTGGAGGAACCCGAATTCGCCGGCGAACGCGTCGTGCGGTGCGGTGACACCCGCCGCGGCCAGCTCCGCCGCCAGCAGCCCGCTCCGTGCTTGGTAGGGACCGGCGACGGCCTTCCACATCGACAGATTGCCGCGGCGGGCCTTGCCCGTCGCGATGTTCGCCGTCGCCACCATCCCGATGGCGCTGGCCATCTGCTCGGCGTCGAGTCGCAGCACCCGACCGACTCCGCAGGCCGCCGCCAGCGCGGCCGTCGTGCTCTGGTCCCATCCGCGGTACCGGATGAGCATCCTGCCGAGCTCCCCGAATACCTCGTAGCTGACCGTCACCGCGACGACGAGGTCGGCGACCGTACCGTCTATCCACTCGCAGGCGGCCACGACCGCGGGGATGACGTCGCTCGGGTGTCCGCCGACGATGTAGTCGTTGAAGTCGAGGTAGCGCAGTGCCGTGCCGTTGGCGAGGGCGGCCAGCTCCGGCGTCGTGCGAACGGCGGAGCCCCAGGCCGAACATCCGCCGTCGAGCGGGCGGGAGGCCGCGAGCCTGCGCAGCGCGAGCACCGGGGGTCCGTCGATGCCGCCGTACGCGCACGCGAGGCTGTCGATCAGCCGGTGCGCGACGGCCTCGCGGTCGCGTGTCGTGAGTCGGTTCGCGTCCAGGCCGGTCGAGTAGGCGGTGAGGGCGGCGGTTATCGCGTCCATCGGACCCAACTCCTAGCTGCAGTTGACACCAAGCGCCGAAAACCGGCAAGATCTTTAGTATACGGATGGATACGAGGGTGGACGCCGGAAGGCGTTGGGCTGATGGAGGGAATCGAGAAATGGCGTTCCGGTGGTTGTCGATCACCCGAGAGGGCAACGCCGCCGTGGTGGAGCTGCAACGGCCCGACCGGCTCAACGCGCTGAGCACCGAGCTGATCGACGAGGTCGTGGCCGCGCTCGATCTGGTGGACGCCGACGCAGACGTCCGCGGCGTCGTGATCTCGGGCGCGGGCCGCGCGTTCTCGGCGGGTGCCGACCTCAACGAGGCACTCGAGGCCGTTGGCGCCCCCGCAGCCCTGAGGTACGTCAACCGCCTGCGCCGCCTGACCAACGCCATCGAGGACTGCTCCAAGCCGGTCGTCGCAGCGATCCACGGCTTCTGCTACACGGGCGGCGTCGAGCTCGCGCTGGCCTGCGACCGTCGCATCGGATCCGCGGACGCCACCTTCTCGGTGAGCAGCGCGCGGATCGGCTCCGTCGCGGGACTCGGTGGGACGCAACGGTTGCCCAGAGTCATCGGCGCCAGCGTCGCCAAGGACATCCTGATGACCGGCCGTGTCTTCGACGCGACGGAGGCGAAGGAGATCGGGTTGCTCGACGAACTCGTCGCCGAGGGTTCGAGCGTTGCGGCGGCCGTCAAGTGGGTCGAGGGAATCTCCGGATCGGCGCCCATGGCCGTCTGGCTCGCCAAGCTCGCGGTCAACAAGGGCACCGAGATGGATCTCCCTGCAGCACTGCAGTTCGAAGGACTCCTCACCGCGCTCGCCTTCACGACGGAGGACCGCCGAGAGGGCATGAGCTCGATTCTCGACAAGCGAACCCCGAAATTCGAAGGCAGGTAACAGATGACCCAGGGCGGAGTCGCCGTCGTCACGGGCGGTGCACAGGGGATCGGCGCTGCCGTCTCGCGACTCCTCGCGGAACGAGGGCTCGCCGTGGCGATCCTCGACATCAACGACGATGCGGGCAAGCAGACGACCGAAGAGCTCGTCGCGGCAGGCCACGAAGCGCAGTACTTCCACTGCGACCTCACCAGCCTCGACGCCGTCCGGGCGGCGCACGACGAGATCGTCGCTGGCATGGGTCAGGTGCGCGTGCTGGTGAACAACGCCGGATGGACGCCGCACGTGAAGTTCCTCGACCAGGATCCCGGCGAGTGGGCCAAGATCGTCGACATCAACTACACGGCGGTACTGAACACCTGCTTCGTCTTCGCGGGTGGAATGGCCGAGGGTAGCGGGATCGTCAACCTGGCTTCCGACGCGGCGCGCGTCGGCGTCTCCGACGAGGCCGTCTACGCCGGAGCGAAGGCCGCGGTGGTGGGGTTCTCGAAGTCGCTGGCGACCGAGATCGCCCGCGGGGGCGTGCGCGTCAACGTGGTCTCGCCGGGGTCCACCCGCACTGCCTTGCTGGAGTCGCTGTTCACGCCAGAGGAGCTGGCCAAGCGGGTGCGCATCATCCCGATGAAGCGGTTCGGCGAGCCGGAGGACGTGGCCGCCACGATCGTTTTCCTCGCACTCGACGCCTCCCACGTGACGGGACAGATCATCAGCGTCAACGGCGGTGCGACGAGGGTCGGTTGACGGTCTGGTGAGCAGCTCTTGGCTCGACCTGATCGACGACGCGGGCGTGGTGTTCCTCGGCAGCGCCTGCGGTGAGCCGCAGACCCTGGTCGAGGCGCTGGTCGCCCAGCGGGACCGGTGGCGTGGACTGCGGCTCTTGACCGGATTGCAGGGCAGCAAGGCGCCCTACGCCGAGGTCGACTACGCGAAGAACTTCTCGCTGACCACGTTCATGGCAAGCAGGAGTACGCGCGACGCGTTCGCCTCCGGGCGCGCCGACCACATCCCGGCGAGTGTCTACCAGACGGCGCGGCTGCTCGCCGAGGGCCGAGTCGCGATCGACGTCGCCCTGGTGCAGGTGTCGCCGCCCGACGCCGAGGGGTTTTGCAGTCTTGGGGTCAGCGTCGGCTACAACCGCGCGGCGGTCACCGTTGCGAAAACCGTTGTGGCCGAGGTCAACCAGCAGATGCCCTACACGTTGGGGGACGGGCTGATCCACGTCTCCGAGTTCGACGAGCTCGTGCCAAGTGACCGTCCGGTGCTGTCGGTTCCGCTCCCCGATGCGGCCCCCGCGCTCGAGCCGATCGGAGGCCTCGTCGCGGAGTACGTCGACGACGGGGCGACCGTAGGCGTGGGGGTGGGCGGGGTTTCGGACGGAATCCTCTCGGCGCTCGGCTCACACCGCGACCTGAGCGTCCATGCCGGCGCCGCGGGCGACGCGGTGATGCGGCTGCTGCGCTCCGGCGTCATCACCGGCAGGCATCGCGCCGACGCGTTCGCGCCCGCGACCGTCGGCCAGCTGATCGGCGGCCGGGACCTGTACCGGTTCGCCCACCAGAACCCCGAGTTCTGGCTTGGCCAGCCGAACGTCACGCACAATCCCGCCGTCATCGCCGGCCTCGGCAACTACGTCTCGGTCATCTCGGCGCTGCAGGTGGACCTGCGCGGGCAGGTCAACTCCGAGGTGGTCGCGGGTACGCAGGTGGCCGGGGTCGGCGGCGCGCTCGACTTCGCGATGGGCGCCACGCTCGCCGAGAAGGGTTGCAGCATCGTGGCATTGCCCTCGACCGCGGCGCGGGGAACGCAGAGCCGGATCGTCCCGCGGCTGCCCGACGGTGTCGTCACCATTCCGGCCACGCTGGTCGACGTCGTCGTCACCGAACACGGCGCCGCCGACCTGCGGGGCCTTCCGCTGGACGCCAGGCGCGCGGCGTTGACGGCGATCGCCGCTCCCCAGTTCCGAGACCAGTTGATCCAGGAGGACAGAGCAGCATGGTGACGATCCGCGACAAGACGGCCATCGTGGGCGTGGGTACCACCGAGTTCGGGCCGCGCTACCGGGAGCTCGACCCCGAAACCACGACCTACGACCTCGCCGCAGAGGCGTTCGAGGCAGCGCTGGCCGACAGCGGACTGCGCAAGAGCGACGTCGACGGACTGATCAGCGCGCGGATTCCGTCGTACGCCCGGCTGGCGGACGTGCTCGGAATCCGGCATCCCCGCCTGGTCAACACCTACGAGGGCACGGGCCGGATGTCCGGGGTGGCGCTACAGACCGCAGTCATGGCCATCGTGACGGGACAGGCCGAGGTCGTCGCGTGCGTCTACGGCAACAACGGCCGTTCGGCGGGAGCCCGCTACGGCGGCGGCAGCGGCGATGCGCGTGGTGACGTCAACACCGCGATCTACGACTCGATGCAGGGCATGACCTCACCTGGCGCGTACGTCGCGATGATGTACCAGCGGTACAAGCAGCTCTACTCGGCTCCCGACGACGCGCTGGCCCCCATCGCGATCAGCAACCGCCGCAACGGTGCGCTGAACCCGAATGCTGTGATGCGCAAGCCGATTACCTACGACCAGTACATGTCCTCGCGGTTCATCGCAGAACCGCTGAGGCTCTTCGATTACTGCCTCATCAACGACGGAGGCGTGGCGTTCATCGTCACGTCGGCGGAGCGGGCCCGCGACCTGGCGAAGCCGCCGGTCTACGTCTCGGCCACCGCGGCGGCGGGTGATCTGACGAACTACTACACCAGCACCGACTTCTTCGGGCACGCTTCCCATGATGTCGCCGACCGCGTCTTCGCCGCAGCCGAGCTCACGCCGTCTGACGTGGACTGCGTGCAGATCTACGACAACTTCACCCCGACGATCCTGTTCTCACTCGAGGGTTTCGGCTACTGCGGCAATGGCGAGGGCTGGGAGTTCGTCAAGGACGGCCGGATCGAAGTCGACGGCAAGCTGCCCATCAACACCAGCGGCGGGCACACCGCGGAGAGCTACATGCAGGGGTGGGCACTGCACGTCGAGGCCGTTCGCCAGCTGCGAGGCGAAGCCGGCGCGGCGCAGGTACCCAATTGTGACGTCGCTCAATACATCTGCGTGTCGCCAATAGTGACCAGCCACATCTTCCGACGGTGAGGGAAACGAGATGAGTACGGATCAGAAGCCGGTGCCCGAGCTGACCGAGCTCAACCGGCCCTTCTTCGACGCCGCCGCCGACGGGCGCCTGAGCATCCAGCAGTGCACCGTGTGCGGTCGGCACTGGTTCCCGCCGTCGTGTCGGTGCCCCAACTGTCTCTCCGATCAGGTGGCCTGGGTTGACGTCAGTGGAAAGGCCACGCTGTGGTCGTGGATCCGGATGCACCAGAAGTACTTCGCCGGGTTCGCCGACGAGCTTCCGTACGTCGTCGGATTCGTGCAGCTCGCCGAGGGACCGATGATGATGTCGATGCTCCTGGATGCCGATCCCGACGGACTGTCGTGCGACCTTCCGCTGACCGTGGTGTTCGACAAGGCTTGGAATGGCTTGGTGTTGCCCAAGTTCCGACCGGTCTCAGTCCGCGAGGAGAGCTGATGTCGCAATCCGAAGAGCCGTTGGTACTGCTCGAACGTCACACCGGTTACGCCGTCATCACCCTGAATCGGCCTGCCAAGCGCAACGCCATGAACGGCGCGGCGCAGGGCCAGCTGCTTTCGGCCCTCGCTGCGACCGAAGCGGATTGTGCCGCAATCGTATTGACGGGCGCGGGCGACATCGCCTTCTGCGCCGGAGTGGATCTGTCGGAACGGCGCGGGCTCGGAGCGCAGGACGCCTCGCGTCAGTTCGCCTGGGGCAGCGATTCGTGGTTCGAGGTCCAGGAACGCATCCTGCGGCATCCCGCGGTCTTCGTCGCGGCGGTCAACGGCTTCGCGCTCGGAGGTGGGCTCACGCTCGTGAACAACTGTGAGTTGGCCGTCGCGTCGCGCACCGCCCAGTTCGGCATGCCAGAACTCGGCCTCGGCACCTTCCCCGCGCTGGCAGGTCCAAGTACCTACCATCGGCTACTGCCCAAGCATGCCGCGCAGATGATCTTCACCGCGGAGCGCGTCGATGCGGCCACCGCACTCGGTTGGGGCCTGGTGAACGAGGTCGTCGAGCCGGACCGGCTGCTGCCGCGGGCCTGCGAGCTCGCCGAGCGGATCGCCGGATTCGACCCCGTCGCAGTCGATTACAGCAAGAAGGCGGTTCGCGAGATCGCCAACCTCGACTGGTCTCGGGCCATCGAGTACGGGCTCCGGACTGGAGCCGTCATCCGCGCCCAAACTGGAACGGCGTCGTCACGGGTTCGCGAGTTCCTCGACGGTCAGGCGCCCACCGAGAAGGAGAAGCCATGACCGCAGACGTCGGCACCACGGTGCTGTCCGCGAGCGACCTCGAAGAGCTGCGACAGGTGGTGAGGCACTTCGTCGACTCCGAGCTGATGCCACTGGAGCGCACCGTGCAGGAGCGGGAAGCGGCCAGAGGCCTCGGCGCCGATCCGGTGATCCCGCCCGAGGCCAACGACCGGCTGATGAAGAAGGCGGCCGAACTGGACCTGTGGGGCCTCGACGTGCCAGAGGAGTACGGCGGCCAGGGGCTTGGCATGGCGGCGAAGATGGTCGCGGTCGAGGAACTGTTCCGTTCGATCGTGCCGTTTCGGCTCCCTCCGGAATCGCCAAACCTCTCCCTGCTGATTCAGACCTGCAACGACGACCAGCGCGAGCGCTACCTGATGCCGTACTCCCGCGGCGAGCGGCGCGCGTCGCTCGCGCTGACCGAGTCCGAGGCGGGCTCCGACGCCGCGGCCATCAAGACCACGGCGGTCAGGGACGGGAACGGCTGGGTCATCAACGGCGTCAAGCAGTTCATCTCCTGGGCCGACCTGTCGGACTTCTTCATCGTGATCGCAGTGACCGACAAGGAGAAGCGGGCCCGCGGTGGCATCAGTGCGTTCCTTGTCGACAAGGGCACTCCCGGACTCGAGGTCGGGCCGCACCAGTCGACCATGGGGGAGCCGACGCCGTACGAACTGCGCCTCGAGGACTGCCGGGTCGGAGCGGAGCAACTGCTCGGCGAGGTCGGTATGGCGTTCCCGCCGCTGACGAACCGGTTGAGCGTGCGGCGCATCGAAATGGCCTCGCGCTGTGTCGGGATGGGCGAACGGCTGATCGAGCTCATGGTCGAGCAGGCCAAGGGCAGGTCGACCTTCGGGGCTCCGCTCGCCGACCGGCAGATCGTCCAGTGCTGGATCGCCGACTCGGTGATCGACGTGCACGCGACGCGCCTGATGGTCGCCGACGCGGCGCGCAAGTTCGACTCGGGCATCCGCGATCTGCGGCTCGAAGCCAGTACCACCAAGGTGTTCGGCACCGAGATGATCACGCGGATCGCGGATCGCGCGCTGCAGTTGTACGGCGGGATGGGATTCAGCAAGGAGCTGCCCATCGAGTACATCTACCGCAACAGCCGGTTCCTGCGGGTCCTCGAGGGGGCCTCCGAGATCCATCGCGTCCAGATCGCCAAGCACCGCCTGGCCGCAGGCTGAGCTGCACTCGCACACTGCCGCGGGTTTGACTCTCGACTGTGCGAAAGGCCTCGACACGTGTATGTGTCCCGTAGTATACGTAAAAGTTCAGATGTTCACGATATGAGGAGTTGCACGTGGCAGACACGACCGAGTTCACCGACGTCCGCTACGAGAAGGACGGTGGAATCGCGACAGTCACCATCAATCGCCCCGAGGTCCTCAACGCCCTACGCGCACAGACCTACATCGACCTGATCGCCGCGTTCCGGTTGGCGGGTGACGACGACGAGGTTGGGGTCGTGATCCTGACGGGCGCCGGTGATCGCGCCTTCTCCTCCGGCGGTGACGTCAGAGGTCAGAAGACCAGGACCGTCTCGGGTGGGCGCAAGCACCTGCACCGGATGATGGAGCTCTACTCGTTGATGCGGAACTCCGGCAAGCCGGTCATCGCGGCGGTCAATGGCTACTCCATCGGAGGCGGACATGAGCTGCACCTGATGTGCGACCTCACCATCGCGTCGGACAAGGCCCGGTTCGGTCAGGTCGGGCCGAAGGTCGGCAGCGTGCCGATCTGGGGTGCGACTCAGCTTCTGCCGCGGATGGTCGGCGAGAAGCGGGCCAGGGAGATGATGTACCTCTGCCACCAGTACTCGCCCGAGGAGGCCCTGCAGATGGGCCTGGTGAATCGGGTTGTGCCACACGACGAATTGATGAAGGCGACGCGCGAGTGGGCAGAGGAGATCCTCGACAAGAGCCCGCAGAGTCTGCGGATCGCCAAGACGTCACTGAACTTCGAGTCGGATCTGCTCTACAGCTCCTACCTCCACGGCATGGAGATGCTGTCGTTGACCTACGGCAACCAGGAGAACCTCGAGGGCGTCAATGCCTTCCTGGAGAAGCGGCCCCCGGATTACCGGAAGTTCCGCACCAACGAAACCGTCTAGCCGAGCGGTGTCGGCGGTGGGAGTGTCTACTACTCAAGGTGATTGGGGCGCCCTCTATGCCAGGGCGCAGCCGAACAATCTTCCACCACCGCTGATCCAGGAGTGGAGTTGGCAATTGCAGGGCAATTGCCAGGAGCATCCGACGGAGCTGTTCTACCCCGTCGGACGCGGGCACCGGCTACGGCTTCGGGAGGAGGGGGCCAAGCGCATCTGCCGCGACTGCCCCGTGATCATCGCGTGCAGGGAGTATGCCCTTCGCGCCCCGGAGGCCTACGGAATCTGGGGTGCCCTTACGCCACGCGAAAGGGCGAGACAGCTAGCCGCGCAACAACAACCGTCGCCGAGCGAGCCCGGCTAGCGCTTCGGCGGGCGACGGCCCTTGTGATTTGAGTCACCGTCTGTATATTCTTGCGCGGCACAGTATACAACTGTGACCGACGGCATCCCGCCGGGCCGATCCACATAAGATGGAGTACTTCGATGCGGAAGCCTTCTTCACCCGCTCGGCCGACGTTCACCCGAGTCGGGCGGTCGCTCGGCGCGGTCGCGGTCGGTGCGGGTCTGATCCTCACCTCGGCCTGTGGTGGTGGCGGCGGCGGTTCCACGCCGGCGACCGGAACCGGCTCGGGGTTCGACGCCGCAACGTACTTCGAGGGCAAGACGATTCAGGTCATCGTGACCCACTCGGCAGGCGGCGGAACGGATCTCTTCGGCCGGTTCATCGCCACCCGGCTCTCAGACAAGATCCCTGGCCATCCGCGGGTTTCCGTCACGAACAAGGGCGGCGCCGGCGGGATGACCGACGTCGTCAAGGCGCCAGAGGAGGAACTGGTCGTCGGAGTGACGTCGCAGGGTTCGGCGCTGTACCTCGCCGCGCAGGATCCCGAGGCCGGGTTCGCCGCCTCCGACGTCCACTTCGTCGGGTCCACCGGTGGCGAGCCGCGCTCGATCATCGCGTACGGCGATGTCGCCAAGGCCTTCAACACCTTCACCGATGCCATCGGCAAGCCCGAACCGACGTTCAAGTCGGCGGGCACGGTCGGCGGACCCGTCGACATCGTCAGCGACGCGTTCATGGTGCCCTGGCTGTGTGAGAACCTCCGGCTGAGCTGCAAGCTGTTCTCGGTGGCCGACGACGACTCGTCGGACCTGAACCTCATGATCGAGCGCGGTGAGATGAACCTCCAGAGCGGCACGCTCGTTGGCGCCATTCGCGACCACTCCAAGGAGCTTGCCGACGGCAGCGCCAAGATCTACATGTCGTTCGCCGAGGATCCGCACACCACGGTGACGCCACCGCCGGGTGTGACGGTGCTACCCGCCACGGAGGCGTTGCCCCAGAACCTTCAAAGTGACTACGCGCGAATCCTTCCCGTCGTCGGCGGCGGAGACGTGGGTCGGAGCTTCTGGGCAGGACCGAACATCCCGACGGAGGTGTTGGACGTGCTCCGCACGGCCTACACGGACGTCGTCAGCGACCCGGCGGTCGTCACCGAGATGCAGTCGGTGTTGAGCGGTGGCGCCGACGGTTACGTCGTGTCCGCCGTCAACGGAGCCGATACGCAGAAGGCGTACGAAGCAGCACTTGGCGAATACACCGACAACCAGAGCTACTACGGGGATCTGCAGCAGAAGTACTGGGACAAGTACTGGAACGCGGCATGATGCGCCGCCGGTTGCGATGAAGGGATATCAAGCGATACCGGAGCTTCTGCGGCGAGCGGACATGCCGGTGGTGTTCGCCATGTTGGGCGGCACGAACGTTCCGTGGATCGCGGAGGGTGAGCGACTTGGCTCGCTGCGTCTGGTCAGGACGCGACACGAGGAGACGGCGGTGAATGCCGCTGCGGGGTATGCCAAGTCGACCGGTTCCGTCGGGCTGTGCTCGGTGACCCGCGGCCCGGGCTTCGCGAACTCGATCAACGCGATCACGGCGACCGCACGCAACCACCTGCCGGTGCTGCTGATCGTCGGCGAGTCTCCGACCGCGGAGCGCACGACGCAGCAGCTCGAGCAGCAGGCGCTGAGCAAGCTCATCGGCGCCGGCTTCCAGCACGCCGACTCAGCCGACGAGTTCGAGTCGGTGTTCTGGGCGGCATACCGTGCCGCGCGGCGCAACGGGTCGGTGCAGGTGTTGAGCATGGCCGACCGCATCCTGGGCGCCGAGCTATCCCTCGGCGACGCCGCAGCGTCAGCGCGGCAGCCGGACCGTGCGACGCCGGACCCGGCGACGATCGAGACCGTTGCGCTGGCGCTGCAGCGTGCCGAACGACCATTGATCATCGCCGGTCAGGGTGCGGCCCTTGCCGACTGTCGCACGGACCTCGAAGAGCTCGCCGAGCGGTCGGGAGCGGCACTGGCCACGACCCTGGTGGCGAACCACTTCTTCGCAGGCCACCGCAATGAACTTGGGCTGTGCGGAGGCTGGGCGCCGACCCGCAGTCGCAAGCTGATCCAGTCCAGCGACCTCGTGCTCGCTTTCGGTGCCTCGCTCAACGGATTCACCACCGACGAAGGCAAGATGTTCGACCCGTCCGCGACCGTGATCGTCTGCGACGTCGACGAGCCAGCCCCGGAACTCACAGGCAACCCGGTCATCACGCTCACGAGTGACGCCGGCCAGGTGGCGAGGGCACTTCTCGCCCACTGGCACGAGTTCGGGCGGCGCGACACCGAACCGTGGGCCGAGCCGCTTACGTTCGCCGAGAACAAGAGCTCCGTGCTGGACTGCGACATCGGTCATGACCCGACCCGGGGGATCGATCCCCGGCAGGTGTTCGAGGCGATCGACCGGATCTACCCGGCCGATCGCGTCGTGGCCGCCGATTCCGGTCGGAGCGTGGGTGGTTCGATGCCTGCGATCGTCGACGCACTGGATTCGCGCAGCTTCCTCATCGGCAACAGCTTCAGTTCGATCGGTCGCGGGCTCGGGATCGCCATCGGCGCGGCGACGGCCAATCCGGACCGCCCCGTAGTGCTGTTCGCGGGCGACGGCGGATTCGCCATGTCCATGCAGGATCTCGATGCGGTCCGAATCTCGGGGCTGGACCTCACGATCGTGATCATGAACGACGAGCAGTATGGCTCGGAGGTCAAGTACCTCGTCAAGTACGGCCTGCCGATGGACGTCATCACCCAGCAGCTGCCGGATATCCCGGTGCTGGCCAAGGCCTTTGGTGGCGAGGGTCACGTGATCACCGCCATCGACCAGCTCGATGCGCTCGGGTTGCCCAAGCCAGGACTCGTGCTCCTCGACGTCCGGATCGACCCCACCGCCGACGTCCGTCGGTCGGTCGGCTGGTAGCGCAGCACCGCGCTCGAGAGAAGGAGTAAGCACCCTTGCGAGAGAGTCAACAGCTGGCTGAGTTCGTCGCCGGTACCACCTATGACGAGCTACCGGCCGGGCTGGCCGAACGGATGAAGACCTACGTGCTCGACACGTTGGCGGCCGGCTTCGTCGGTTGCCGGCTGCCGTGGTCGAAGATCGTCTACGACTTCGAGCGCGGCAACGGAAGCACCGGCGGGTGCAGCGTGTTCGGTTCGGAAATCCAGATGTCGGCGTCGGCGGCGAGCTTCGTCAACGGAACCATGTTGGGCGCGTTCGAGTCCGAGCACAGCGCCCACACGGCACACGCGGGCGGCACGGTCACCCCCGCCGCGCTCGCGGCCGCGGAGGCGTCGGGGGCAAGCGGCCGCGACGTGATCCTGGCCTGCGTCATGGGTTACGAGGTGGTCTGCCGGGTCGGCGACGCGCAGACCCGCCTCGTCGAAGACGAGCGGGGCTTCCACAACCCCGCCGCCAACGGCCCGTTCTCCTCGGCAGCGTCCGTCGGCAAGGTGCTCGGACTGGACGCCGAGCACCAACTCAACGCGTTCGGCATCGCCGGGTCCTACTCGGGCGGCCTCACCGAGTTCGCCTGGAAGGGCGAGATGACCAAGCGGCTGCACATCGGGCTGGCCAGCCGGGCCGGCTTGGAGGCCGCGTACCTGGCCAAGGGCGGATTCACCGGCCCCGGAACGGTTTTCGAGGGTCCGTTCGGCTATCTCAATGCGTTCTCACCGACGCCCAGGCCCGATCAGCTGGTCGCAGGCCTTGGCACCACCTGGTTGAGCTGGGACATGAAGATCAAGCCGTTCGCGGCCCACGGGACTGTGCAGGCCCTGATCGCCGCGCTGCAGAAGTTCAAGGCCGACAACGCGGTTTCGGCTGCCGACGTGACCGGCGTGCACGTCAGGGCGAGCGGAGCGCGGATCCTGCAGAAGCGCTTCCTGGACCCCCGTCCCCAGACGCTGCTGCTGGCGCAGCTGTCGATGCCGCACGTCGTCGCGGTGACGTTAACCCGCGACCTGTCCGACCCGCTGCAGTTCGACGATTCGACGCTGACCGACCCGGGCATCCAGAAGCTGGCTGTTTCGGTGACGTGGGAAGAAGTCGACATGGACGAAGCGGAACACGCAAACGTCGAAATCACCGCGGGGGGAACTACTTACGAGATCTTCGCAGGCGACTACCGCGGTTCGGCCACGTTGCCCGCCCAGTGGGACGACGTGGTGGACAAGTTCCGGCGCTTCAGCAGGCATGTCATCGACACCGAACGGCAGCACCGCATCATCGCCACCGTCGGCGCGCTCGACACCCTGTCGGACGTCGGCGAGCTGACGTCGCTCATTCGCGCCTGACTCAGGCGCCGAGCAGCGTGATGATCGGCGCGACGTGCTCGAGGGTGTCGAGGTTGCGGCACAGCTCGATGAGCCGGTCCTGGTCGGTGGTGGAGAGCCTGCCGTTGGTGGTGCGCCGGAACTTCGCCGCCACCCGCCGCTCCAGCTGGGCATCCTCGCCGAAGCCGACCAGGTAGCGGTCCTGGCGGCGGGTGATCGTCTCGCCGCCCCGCAGGGTGATGTCCATGACGGTGTCGCGCGGCTTGGTGTTCACGCCTTCGTCCAACGCAGGATCGTGGCGCACGTGGATCCGGGACACCAGGTCGAGCACCTTCGCATCGGAAATGCGCTCCTCGGTGAAGTGCTCGAAGAAGACGTCGCCCTCCAACAGCATTGTCGCCACGCAGAATTGGAGGTTCATCTGTGCGGACGTCACCGACGTCGGCACGTATGGAAAGCCCACTGCCTTGAAGGAACCGTTGGGGATGGCGATGTCGATGCGGCCGACGTCGTCCGCCTTTAGGGTCCGTTCGGTGCGCAGGGCCTCGATGATCTCGAGGGCAGGGTGGATCGGGCCGCGGGCGGCGAAGAACTTGAATCTGAGCTCGTACGAGCGGAATTCCTTGCCGAGTCCGCTGGCGAGCTTCTCGAGGTCGAACGTGTCGCGACCGCCGGAGAACGCACTGGGAAAGCTGCCGTACCCGCATTCGAAGATGGTGGGGGCATTGGTGAAACCGTGCGCAGCCAGTTGGGCGGCCAACGTCCCGGAGTGTGCGGCCTTGCCAGCGAGCAGCCGCTTGCCCATGCCGCCGTGCTGCATCGCCATGATGCCGCCGGTGAATTGGGCGACATTGCCGATGGCGCTGGCACATTGGGCACCGTCGAGTGCCAGCACGTGGCATCCGGCGGCCATGGCCGCGAAGGCTCCGAACAACCCTGGCCCGTGGAAGCCGCACGTCTCGTGTGGCACGCGCCCGACGCAGTCGGTGATTCTCGCAGCCACCTCGACCCCGGTGACCACTGCCCGCAGCAGCTCGGCGCCCGACATCGTGGACCCGTCCTCGGCCAGGGCCAGGGCGACCGGCACGGTGACGGATCCGTAGTGGCTGCCGGGGCCGACGTCGTCGAGCTCGTACCCGTGCACGGCGGCGCCATTGAACATCGCCGCGTTCACCGCGGAGAAGCCGTCCGACGATCCCCACAACACCGACCGGCCCGGCTGCTCGGTCGCCTTCAGCGTCGTGCGGATCACCTCGCTCCACGGCGCGCCCGCCCCGAGGATTCCGCACCCGAGTGCGTCCAGGACGACGAGCTTCACGTGGTCGATGAGGTCGGGTGGCAGCTCGGCGTCTCGACTGTCGGCGATGTAGTCCGCCAACATCGTGGTGTAGCGCCCTGAATGTTCCGTCACGTGGCCTCCTAAGTTTTGTATACGATTGCACACGGCAATTCGTTCCGCGACCCTTTCCTCCGGCCCGACCGCGAGTCAGACGCAGGAACGACAGTGCTCCGCGGTATACTGAGTGCGCAATACAGAAGGCTGGGGCCAGGGGCCATGTCTTGCACGGCAACTGCTGGGGTCCCGCGGAATGACGGTCTTGAATCCGACAGACAGTGGGACGACGTGCCAGTAATGGGTGAGCAGTTCGTGCAGACCGGCCAGGCCGGCCTGTCGGACGACCTCTTCGAGTACCTGAAGGACCAGATCGCCATCGGCAATCTGGCCCCTGGCGAGCGCTTGGTCGAGGAGCACATCGCCCAGGCCACCTCGATGAGCCGCACCCCGGTGCGTGAGGCCCTGCGCCGCTTGAAGGCGGCGGGCCTGGTGGACAACCGTGGTCGCAGCTTCGTCGTCATCTCGCTGAGCTCTGCGGAGCAACGCGAGGTGTGGGCGGTCTTGGAGTACCTCTCCGGAGTGGCCGCCAGGCTCGCCGCGGTTCAGCGCAATGAGGTCGACCTCGCGGGCCTGCGCATGATCAACGAGCACGGTCGGGCGGCGGCGCAGGCCGACGACCAGGCCTCGGTGATCAGTCTCAACCGCAAGTTTCACGACCTCATCAATCAGGCCTCTGGCAACCGCACGCTGGCCGAGCTCATCGCCAACTTGACGTTGCGGGTGGAGCGCGGAGCGGACTTCGCCCAGGCCAGACGCCGGCTCGCGGCTCAGGACGAACACGACGCGATCCTGGTGGCCCTCGAGGCCGGCGACAGTGACGAAGCCGAGAAGGCCGTTCACACCCACCTTCGCCACCAGCTAGTGGCGACGACGATGCCGACGCTCACGCCTCGCTGACCCTTCGCGTTGACCCTGCCCGAGTGATGTAGGAAGCTGACTCCAATATGTACACAATCGCACACTGATGCGTACACGGATCGCTTCAACGGAGGTAGGACTCGATGGCGACCTCGCCAGCACAGACGGCGCCGGAACCCACGGTGGATCCGATTCAGGACACCATCGCGGTGGCGGCGGTGCCCTTCGAATTCTCGGACATCCCGCAAGAATCGGTCCATGCGGCGAAGAAGCGCATCCTCGACTGCCTCGCCGGGATCTATCCGGCCCTGTCTGCGGAGCCGAGCGTCGTCGTTCGCGACGTCGCCGCGCGTCACTATCCATGGGGGCCGTCGACCATCCTTGGCACCGACCAGCGGACGACGATCGACATGGCGGCCTTCGCCAACGCGACCACCGCCAGATTCGCCGAACTGAACGACGCATTGCACGTGCCCGGCAGCCCAGGTGGGCACCCCAGCGACATCATCACCCCGCTACTCGCCGTCGCCGAAGCCGAGAAGTCCTCGGGCGCCGACCTGATCACCGCTGTCGTACTCGGCTACGAGGTGTACATCTCCATGGCCGAGACGACGTCGCTGCACAATTGGGACGCGACCAACTGGGCCAGCCTGGCCACCGCCGTTGGCGCCGGAAAGCTCCTCGGCTTCGATCTCGTGCAGTTCCGGGACGCCATCTCGGTCGTGCTTATCCCGAACAACGCGCTGCGACGAGCCCGGCGCGGGAATCTGAGCATGTGGAAGGCCGCGGCAGCCGGACAGGCCGGGCGCGCCGGTGTCTTCGCCGCGCTGCTCGTCGACTCGGGCATGACGGGGCCGACGCTGCCCTTCATCGGCAAGACCGGTTGGCACGACGCCGTCGGCCAAGGCACGCCGTCCGAGCTACCGCGGTTCGCCACTGGTGATCGGCCGCTGCGACTGCACCGATCGATGCTGAAGCCGCGCGCGGCCTGCGGTACCGCCATCGCCTCGGTGCTCGCGGCCGAGCGGGTGTTCGATCGCGACCGCGACCCGCTGGCGATCCAGAGGGTGCTCGTCGAGACCTACGGCGATGCCAAGGCGAAGCTCGGCACCTACGCACATCACTGGAATCCGACCACCAGGGAGTCGGCGGATCACAGCATCCCGTACGCCGTCGCCGCGGCACTGGTCGACGGGATCGTCGGCCCCGACCAGTTCGACGCCGAACACTTGGCGGACAAGCGGATTCGGCACGTCATGAGCACCGTCGAGGTGGTGGAGGATCACCGCTTCACCAGGGACTATCTGCAACCGCCGAACCTGCACCGCACGCGGGTGACGGTCGAGACCGCCGCGGGTGCTGCCACCGCTGAAGTCGGTGGTGAGTACGGCGAGATCGGGGATGAGATGAGCGACGCGGATGCGGACGCCAAGTTCGTCAGTCTGACGACCGGACCGCTGGGGACGCAGCGCAGCGCGGACCTGCTGGCGCTGCTCTGGACCCTCGACACGGTCGCCGACGCGTCGACGATTCCGCCGATGCTGGTTCCGCGGGCCTAACCCACGACGACGTCGTCGCCATCGACGTGAAAGGTCGTGGAAAGTCCGGCCTGCTCGGTGATGTCCCTGACGTAACGAAATACGTCGGCGCCCTTGGCATCTGCGGCCGAGTACAACGTCGGAGTCTTGTCCTCGATGATCACCGGCCGGAACGAAACTCGTTGCAACACTCCGTCGCTCACTTCCAGCTTGGCGATCATGCTGTAGTTCGCCTCTTCGAGGGCGCGTTCGTCGTACGGGCCTGGGGCGCCGTACCGCGCATAGGCAGCCTTCAACTTGTTGCGCCAGAAGTGATCGGTCGGCCGGTAACCGCTGTTGGTGTCGAGCACGAAGTTGCCAAGGCTGTAGAAGATCGGGCTGCCCCGGTAGACCTCGATGGCCTTGAGGATGTGTGGATGGTGGCCGATGATCGCGGCGGCCCCTGCGTCGATCGCGGCGTGGGCGACCAAGGGCTGGTAGTCGGCGATGAGCGCCGGGGCGAAGTGGACGCCCCAGTGCAGTGACACCAGGACGACGTCGGCCTGCTCGCGCGCGGTCGCGATGTCCTCGAGCAGGGCTTCCAGATCCCGCTCGACCGGCCAGGTCATGATTTCGCATGGCGTGCCGGGTTGGTCCTCTTCGAGGGGTTCGTAGTGCGTGATGGCGCGCATCGGCGCCACTCCGGCGCGCGCCGGCACGGCGTAGTAACTGCTCGGAGCCACCGAGCAGTACCCGAGGAAGGCGATTCGGGTGCCGTCGCAGTCGATCACGGCGGGTGTCCTGGCCTCGTCCAGATCCTTGCCCGCGCCGATTGTCTTCAGCCCGTCGCCGCGCATCCGCTCGATGCAGTCGAGCAGGGCGTCCTTGCCCCAGTCCATGGTGTGGTTGCTGGCCAGCGACACGACGTCGAACCCGGCGGCGGCGACCGCCGGATACCCGCGGAGGTCACGCGGTGACGCCCCGCGCGGACCGGACGAACCTTCGGAGCCCTTGTCGGAGTAGACGGACTCGGACTGGCAGAACGAGATGTCCATCGTGTGGAAGTAGTCGCGGACGTGTTCGAAGGCCGAATGCGGGTCGTCGCGGAACACCCGAACATCCCCGACGGCTGAGATCGTGGCCATGCCATCCTTATGTGTTCGATTGTGTACAGAAGCATGCTCAAGGTAGGCGGGAGGCGTTCGGGGCGTCAATAGTGACCCGCTCCACGTCGCCCAGCGATTGTGACCGCAGCCACAAAAACTCATTGACGAGTGAGTTGGTATCGCGTAGCGTGCCGCTGTACACAACCGAGCACGATTGACTACAAGGTCCGGGAACCGCCCGAAGTGAGCGGTCCCCGCAACGGCATATGGAGGACAGCTGTGCGAGCCAGCGGGAACTGGAAGGCGTTGATCGCTCTCGTCGGCGCTTCGGCTCTACTGCTCAGCGGGTGCGGAGCCAGCGCCACCGACGCCCCGTCGAACGCGTCTGGTCAGTTCGACGCGGCGAGCTACTTCAAGGGCAAGACGATTCGGCTCATCGTCTCCCACGACGCGGGCGGCGGTTCAGACCTCGCGGCGCGCGCCTTCGCCGCAAGTCTTGGCGACCTCGTGCCTGGCGGCCCGAGGGTCACCGTCACGAACAACTCCGGCATGGCGGGGATCAGGGATGCGCTCGACGCGCCGGAGGCCGACCTGGTCATGGGCATGACGTCGCTCGGCGCCAATCTGTACCAACCCATTCTGGATCCGGCGAACACGTACGACCCGAAGGCCGTCCAGATCATCGGATCGGTGTCGCCAGAGCCGCGCGGCGCGTTGGTGGCAGGCGACTTCGCGGCGGCGTACCCGAAGCTCGTCGACGCCGAGGGCAAGACGGCGACGCCGATCCGGTTCGCCGCGGTCGTCGGCAGCCCGGCCGACGTGATCAGTGAGGCAATGACCGCCCCGTGGGTCTGTGAGCACCTGAAGTTGCCGTGCGACATGATCGCCGTGGCAGGAGACACCAGCGCCGACACCGAGCTCATGCTCCAGCGCGGCGAGGTCAACTCCAATTTCACTGCGATCGGGGCGATCTCGCGATCACACCGCGAGATCCTCACCGACCGCTCGGGTTACGTCGCGTTCACCTACGACGACGAGGGATCGAAGGTCACCTATCCCGATGGCATGACGGTCCCGCCCAAGCTGAACGACCTCATTCCCGCAGACGCCAAGGCCGAATGGGAATCCATCCAACCGCTCGTCACTGGTGGTGGCCTCGGCAAGACGTTCTGGATGGGCAAGTCCGCGTCGAGCGGCGTCGTGGACACGCTGCGCCAGGCGTGGACCGACTTCACCAAGGACCCGAAGCTCTACGGTCCGTTCGCCCAAGCCCAGGGCGGCGGCAGTGAAGGCGGAATCTCGTTCGACGTCGCGCCGATACCCGGTGCCGACGGACAGAAGCTGTACGACACGTCGACGCAGACGTTCCTTGACAGCCGGGACGCCTACAGCAAGATCCAGACCGACCTATACGACAAGTACTGGGCCAAGTAACCCCATTGGGGCACAGCAGGATTCGAAGCTCGTTCCACACAACGACGTATGGAGGACAAGCAATGCGAAATACCTTGCGATGGAGACTCCTCGCGCTCCTGAGTGCCATGGTGTTGGCGCTGGGCGCGTGCGGGAGCGATTCCTCGCCGACCTCGGCGACCGAGTCCGGTGGGGGATTCGATGCGGCGAGTTACTTCAAGGGCAAGACCATCCGGTTCATCGTGTCGCACAGCGCAGGCGGCGGGGCGGACCTGACGGCCCGCTCGTTCGCCAACAGCCTGAGCGGGCTGCTGCCGGGCAACCCGAGGGTCACCGTTACCAATGACTCCGGAATGGGCGGAATCGACAATGCGTATTCGGCCCCGGAGAGCGACCTCGTCGTCGGCGTCACCGGCCTTTCGACGTATCTGTCCCAGCCACTGCTCGATCCGGACCTGTCCTGGGATCCCACCGGTATTCAGATCGTCGGTGCGGTCACCCCCGAGCCGCGGGGTGCGCTGGTGACCGGCGACTTCGCCGCCGCCTACCCGCAGTTGGTCGACGCCACCGGCAAGACGGACGCACCGATCAAGTTCGCAGCGACGGTCGGTGGCCCGGTCGACGTGGTCAGCGAGGCCCTGATCGCCCCATGGATGTGCGAGACGTTGAAGTTGCCCTGCAAGATGCTCCCCGTCGCCGAAGACGGCAGCTCGGACACCGACCTGATGCTTCAGCGCGGCGAGGTCAACTCCAACTTCACCTCGATCGGCTCGATCTCGCGTGCGCACCGGGCGATCCTCGACGACCACTCGGGTTACGTCGCCTTCAGCTACGACGACGACGGGTCGGCGATCAAGTATCCCGAGGGTACGAAGACTCCACCCAAGGTGACCGACATCATCCCCGCGGAAGCGAAGGCACAGTGGGAGATGATCCAGCCGCTCATCACCGGAGCCGGCCTCGGCAAGACGTTCTGGATGGGACCAAAGGCCTCGCCCGACGCGGTGAACGCGCTGCGCGGGGCATGGGCCGACTTCGTCAATGATCCGAAGCTCTACGGGCCCTTCGAAGACATCCAGACCGGCGGCGCAGGTGACGGCGGCATCTCGTTCACGGTGAATGCGGTGCAGGGCACCGATGCCCAGAAGATCTTCGATGCGTCGACCAAGACGTTCGTGACCAACCTGGACGCCTACAAGAAGCTCCAGTCCGAGATCTACGACAAGTACTGGGTGTCATGATGTTTGGAGGCAGACAATGAAGGCTCGAAAGGTCTTTCGCGCAACGTGCGTGGCGGGCGCGGTCCTGCTCGCGGTGACGGCGTGCGGTGGCGGCGGATCGCCGACGTCGACGAGCACCGGATCCGGTGAGTTCAATGCCGCAGAGTACTTCGCGGGCAAGACGATCCGGGTCATCGTCAACACCGATCCGGGTACGGGCACCGACCTCTACGCCCGGTTCATCGCAGATCCCATGGCCAAGGCGATTCCAGGCAACCCCCGGATCTCGGTCACCAACGTCGACGGACTCGGCGGGACCGCCAATATCTACAATGCGCCGGAGGCGGATCTGATCGTGGGGGTGGGGTCGCGTTCGTCGCAGATCTACACCACCGCATCGGATCCGGCGGCCCAGCACGACCCCACGAAGATCCGGGTGGTCGGCGGCATCCAGGGCGACTCGCGCGCATGGACCGGGTTCAACCCGATAGCCAACGACTACAAGAGCTTGACCGACGCAACGGGGAAGACGACCCCGGCACTGCGGATGCCGGGGGCGGTGGGCAGCCCGACCGAGATCGAGAGCGATCTCTTCCTGTACCCGTGGGTCTGCGAAAAGCTCCAACTCCCTTGCGAGTACGTCAAAGTCGCCCAGGACACCAGCACCGACGTCGCGATCATGGCCGAGCGTGGCGAGGTCAACACCCTCGGTGGCCGCACCATCACCCAGATTCGGGACTTTCAAGACGCCATCAAGGACGGAAAGGCGCGCATCCTGTTCGAGTACGCCACGAACGAGAACGTCCTGAAGTCGCCTGACGGCAGCGCGATCCCCGACATCACCACCCTGCTTCCGGCAGATGCGAAGGCCGAGTACGAGGAGATACTGCCGATCATCTCCAGCGGCAAGGTCGGCAATCCGTTCTGGGTTGGCCCATCGATGCCCGACGGTGCAGTGTCCGCCCTGCGGGACGCCTTTGCCAAGGTGATGAGCGATCAGACCGTCGTCGACCGGCTGGCCAAGATCCAATCGGGTACCGAAGAGGGTGAGGACACCGACTACAAGGTCATTCCGATCACCGGAGAAGCAGCCCAGGCCGGCTTCGACGAGTCCGTGCAGACTTTCCAGAAGAACAGCAGCCTCTACACCGATCTGCAGAACCGATTCTGGGAGAAGTACTGGCGCTGAGCCTGATTCGGGAGCACTGAGCCAAGGAGCGCAGCGTGGAGCTCGACGGACGGACGGTGCTGGTCGCCGGTGCTGGTCGCAACAGTGGACGCGAGATCTCGCTGACGCTGGCGCGCGAAGGTGCGAACCTCTTGCTCGTCGCCAGGCAGCGCAGGGCGGAGCTCGACGCGGTCGCCGCCGAGTGCGAGTCGCTCGGCGCGAAGACCGTCGCCCTGCTCGCCGACCTCACCGTCGCCGAAGAGTGCAACCGCGTCGTGGCCGAGGGCACCCGGCAGCTTGGTCCGATCGACACGTTGGTGAGCGTGCTCGCGATCCGGCCACACCGCCACCTCGTCGACACTAGTTACGAAGAGTGGCAACGGGTTTTCGACGTCAACCTGAACGCGACCTTCTATCTGGCCAAGGCGCTGGTGCCCGGCATGATCGAGCGCAAGTTCGGCAACATCATCGCCCTCGGCGGTGTCGCCTCGCTGCGCGCACAGCCGATGCGGCCGGGCGTGGTGGCGTCCAAGTTCGCCCTGCTCGGACTCATCAAGTCGATGGCATTGGACCTCGGCGTGCACGGTATCCGGGCCAACCTCGTCGCTCCCGGCTTCATCGAGAACAAGCGGGCCAACCCCGAGTGGTATCCGGAGGGCGAGAGCGGGGATACCCACACCCCCGAACAGATCGAGCGAACGCCGCTGCGTCGCGAAGGGCGATCCACCGAAGTCGCTCAGGCCGTGCTGTTCCTGGCCTCCGAGCGCTCCGCGTTCACGACGGGCGAGTCGTTGGCCTGCTCCGGCGGCCGCCAGCTCTGAGCCGCGACGTCACGAGCGGGTGTGCTTAACCCCGCCTGCGCCTGCGCGACGACCGAACAGGGCGCCCGCGGTGAGCCCCGAGCCGCCCGCGTAGTTGAAGTAGTGGATGCCGCCTGCCAGCTCGCCCGCGGCGAACAGGCCGGGAATCGGATTGCCGTCCTGGCCGATGACCTCGGCGTCCGTGTTGATCTTCAGTCCGCCGTAGGAGAACGTGATGCCGCAGGTGACGGGGTAGGCCTGAAAGGGTGGTTTGAGGAACGGCAGCGCCCAGTTGGTCTTGTCGAACTCCAGCCCTCTGGTCCGCACGCCGTCGAGAATGGTGGGGTTGAAGGCCGATGCGTTCTCGATGGCGGCGTTGTACTCGGTCACCGTGGCCACAAAGGCGATTTCGTCGATGCCGTCCATGCGCTTGGCCAGCGCCTCGAGTGAATCGCCCGTGACCTTGGACGTGCGGCCACGGTATTCGGAGCGCAGGTACGGATCCATGGTGGCGTCGAAGACCTGCCACGCCACCTGGCCGGGCTGCTGGATGACCTTGGCGCCGTATTTGGCGTAGGTGAAGTTGCGGAAGTCGGCACCCTCGTCGACGAAGCGCTTCCCGAGTTTGTTGACCATGATGCCGAAGGCGTAGCTGTGGCGTTCGAAGTGGTTGCCGCCGATCCGGTGATCGCCGTAGTCGGGGGAGTTGAGGTCGACCGACACCGCGTGGCATCCGGACCAGTGGCCGGTCGCCGTCGCGCCGATGTCGAGCGCCATCGCAATGCCGTCCCCGGTGTTGAACCGGGTGCCACGGACCTTGGCGAGTTCCCAACCGGGACCGAGGAATCGCGCGCGCCAGTCGGCGCTCGCCTCGAAGCCACCTGCGGCCAGCACCACCGCCCCGCACTCGATCGTGTTCAGGGTGCGGTTCTGTTCCACTCTGATTCCCGTGACGCCGTCGCGGCCGACGACGAGGTCCCGCGCGCGAGCCTCGTAGAGGATCTCGATGCCGGAACTCTCTGCGGTCTTCACCAGGGTGTCGATCAGCCCGCGCCCGCCGGCGGACACTTCGAGCGGGTCGCCACCCCAGAACGTGTACGTGCCACCGACTTTGAAGGCGTCCTTGTGATACTTCGGCAGGAACGTCACCCCGTTGTCCCGGTGCCACAGCAGCGTCGACTTGCTTTCCTTGACCAGCACCTCGGCGAGGTCGGGATCGGTGCGGTATTCGGTCAGCCGGGCCAGGTCGTCGAGGAAGTCGCCCTCGGTGTAGGACCCGAAGTCGGTGATCGCCAACTGTTCTGGCGAGATGTCGGGAACGAGCTCGGTGATGTCCTCGACCGACGAGTAGGCGAACTTGAACGCGCCGCCGGTGTACATGGAGTTACCGCCACGCTGGTCCCGCGGCGCCCGCTCGAGGATCAGCACCGAACCGCCGGCCTGTTGGGCGGCCAAGGCCGCACTAAGCCCGGCGTTGCCGCAGCCCACCACCACGACGTCGTAGCGAGTCACGCGGTTAGACCGCCGCGCTTACAACGACGAGAGCGGGTTCAGCGCAGCGCTCGGGCGGAACCGGTCGGCGAAGTCCACCCGCTTGTCTTCCTTGGCGTTGGTCCTCGCCGCCACGTGCAGCAGCTCGACCTGCTCGTCGGAGCCCGGCTCGAACCAGTACTTCGTCCCGTGCGGCACCAACGCGCCCTGCATCGGGCCGAGTTCGGCCACCGGTTCGGGTCCTTCGCCATAGAACTTCAGGCGTCCCGACAGCACCAACCAGAAGCCGTCGTTGCCCGAGTGGGTGTGCAGGTTGTTCCCGCCGCCCGGCCCGAGGATCTGTACTTCTGCCCTGACGAAGTCCGTCTTGGCGAGTTTGACTCTCGCCTTGGTGTCGGTCTCGCCGGGATTCTCGAAGCTGAAGAACTCCAATGCTTGCGTTGCCACCTATTGCTCCCCTGCAGATAACGCCGCGACCGGCCGTGTGCTCACTGTGGGCTGTTGTGTTCAACTGTGTACTGAGAAATACCCTAGGGGAGGGCAAATGTGATGTCAACCACTCGGTCGCCCTTCCCGTGCGATGGCCGCGATCGCGATGGCTGCCCGCTCCGCGTCGAGATATGTCCCGTTAGGAGCCGTTGGGCGCAGCGAGTCGTCGAGGTCGTAGACCAAGGGGATTCCGGTGGGAATGTCGCGTCCGGCGGACGCCTCGTCGGACGTCCGGTCGAGGTGCTTGACCAACGCTCGAAGCGAATTACCATGTGCGACAACGCAGGTGACCCGCCCCGCCAGGAGATCGGGTGCGATCGAGGAGAACCAGTAGGGCAATAGCCTGGCGGCTACCTGAGCATGGCTCTCGGTACGTGGAATGAGTTCCGGTGCCACGGCGGCGTATCGAGGGTCGTTGGCCAGGCGCAGGAACTCGGCATCCGAACTCGGTGGTGGCGCTGCGTCGCGGGACCGGCGCCAAGCGTCGTACTGCTCCTCGCCGAACTCGGTGAGTATCTCGCTCTTCGACCGCCCTTGAAGTGATCCGTAGTGCCGCTCGTTCAGCCGCCACGACCGGCGGGTGGGGATCCAGTGCCGGTCGCACGCATCCAACGTCAACGCGGCAGTGCCGATCGCCCGGCGCAAGACGGACGTGTGCACCACGTCGGGCTTGATGCCCGCCTCGCCGAGAAGCTCGCCGCTTCGCACGGCCTCGGCCCTGCCATCGTCGGTCAGCGGAACGTCGATCCAGCCCGTGAACACACTCCGGGCATTCCCCTCACTCTGGCCGTGGCGCAGCAACACCAGGGTGCGCATGGTGCCTTCCTGGATCGGATCAAGTTAGTACGCAATGCGTAGTATATTGGTTGCCGATGCGTACTGGACAGGCTTTTCCGTTGAACGGGGTTTCGGGATGAAGCCGTATCTCGCATCCACGTTCTCGTCGCTCGGTGTCCGCGACTACCGGCGATTCGCCTTCGGTCAGGCGGTCTCGGTCAGTGGCACCTGGATGCAGAAGCTGACTCAGGCCTGGCTGGTGCTCGAGTTGACGAACTCGCCGCTGTTGCTCGGTGTCACCGTCGCGATGCAGCAGATTCCGACGCTTCTGTTCACCACGGTGGGTGGGGCACTCGCGGACCGCTTCGACAAGCGCACGATCCTGCTGTGGATGGCCATTGCGGGGACGATCCCGGCGCTGACCCTCGGCGTGCTCGTTCAGCTACACCTGGTGCAGGTCTGGATCGTCATGCTGGCCGCGCTGATCCAGGGCCTGGCCGACGCGGTCGAGAAGCCTGCCCGGCTCACCGTGGTCAACGACATCGCCACCCCGTCGACGCTGACCAACGCCGTGATGATCAACGGCATCATTCAGGACAGCGGCAAGGTCGCGGGCCCGGCGATCGCGGGCATCCTCATCGCCTCCGTCGGCATCTCGGCGGCGTTCTTCGTCAACGCGCTCTCGTACCTGCCGGTGATCGTGGCACTGCTGTCCATCCGACCGCACGAACCGGTCGGCCCGGTCGCCACCTTCAAGGCGCGGGGCAACCTCACCGGCACGCTTCGCTACGTGGGCGCCCATCCCAAACTCGCGGGAACCCTGGCCCTGATGGCCGTCGCGGGACTGCTCGCCTACAACTGGAACGTGCTGCTGCCGACGTTGACGCGCGACGTCTTCGGGGGCGACGCGCGGATGGTGGGCTTCGCGTTCACGAGCATGGGGCTGGGGGCCGTGCTGGGCGGGTTGGCGCTGGCCGGCTTCCTGAGGGCGAGCTCGCGGCGGTTGATCCTCAACGGTTGCGCGTTCGCCACGGCGTTGGCGCTGCTCGGCCTGATGCCCGCCCTGCCGTTCGTGTACGTCGTGCTCTTCTTCGTCGGCGCCTTCAGCGTGACGTTCCGGGCTACCGCGACGTCGATTCTGCAGCTCAACGCCGACCCGCAGATGCGGGGCCGCGTCATCTCCCTGCTGGTATTGGCCACGGCCGGCACCACGCCGCTGGGTGGGCCGCTCATCGGGTGGATCTGCGAGCATGCCAGCCCGCGGGTGGCGTGCCTGGTCGGCGGTGTCGGCACCGCGTTTGCCGCCGTGGCGTGCTTGGCGTACCTGCGGGTGAAGCACGAGCTGGCCGAGCCGCCAGCGGCCGACGACCAGGAACGGTTGGACTACGAGAGTGCGATCAACCTCTCGAGCGACGGCAGTGCGGCCATGATCGACCGGCGATCGTCTTCGGACAGTCGGCCGACCTGAAGTGCGAGGAACTCGTTCGCCCGTTGCCGCGCCGCGGCCAGTAGCTCGTGACCGTGAGCGGTGATGACCACCATGAAACTGCGGCCGTCGTCGGGGTCGACCGTCCGCTCCAGGTAGCCAGTTCCCTCCAGCCGGGCGACGAGCCGGGTGACCGATGACTTGCTGATCTGTTCCCGTCGGGCCAGCTCGCCGACCCGCAGCGGGCCGTGTCTCTGAATGGTCGAGAGCGCCGAGATCTGGGACATCGACAGATCGGTCTGGGACCGCTTGCGCAGCTTGCGGGTCAGCCGGAGGCTGACGTCCTGGAGTGCGGCGACGTCTTCGGCGTGGACGGCGACGCCGACCGCCTGCGCGGGTGTTGACACCCTGACAGAGTAGTACGTTGTGGCAACCAATCGGGGAGGGAGCACCATGGTTTGGTGACTCCGCGTCAGGTGCCGCGGCAAGCACGGCGTCCAAGCTTGACCAAACGTATACGAACGGATACTTTAGCCTGGACGGCGCAAGCGAGTGGAGGTCGAGTGCTGAATCCGGCGGCTCTGTCGAACGTCAAGGTCCTCGAGATCGGGGACGGGTGGACGTGCGCGCTCGCGGGCAGGCTGTTGATGGACATGGGTGCCGACGTCAGCAAGTTCGAACTGCCGTGGGGCGATTCGCTCCGCAGCTATGGTCGAGACGACGCCGAACGCCGTGCGGCCTTCGCGCTGCCGAACCGGGACAAGCACATGCTCGACGACGAGCTGGTGCTCGATCGCCTTCGGGCCGGCGTCGACGACGCCGACGTGCTGCTCATCGACGCTGCCGCCGCGCGACGGCTCGGCATCGACGTCGCCGCGGTCGGGCCCGGAACCGTCGTCTGCCGGTTCTCGCCATTCGACGTCGACGGACCGCTGGCCGGGATGGTCGCCAATGACCTGACCCTGCAGGCGATGAGCGGAGTCATGGCCACCACCGGCGAGCCGGGTGGCCGTCCGCTTCGCTCGGGCACCGAGCTTTCCAGCGCCGTCGGCGCGTTGTACGGAGCGATCGGGGTGATGGCCGCATTGATCGAGCGGGAACGCTCCCATCTGGGGCAGCTCGTCGACGTCTCGCTCTACGACTGCATGGTGGCCACCCTGACCAACTTCGCCAGCCGCGTGCTCGGGGGTGTCGAACCGCTCGGGCTGCTCGGCAACCAGGGACCGAACTCCGCCCCATGGGAGCTCTTCGAGGCCTCCGACGGCGAGTACGTCTTCATCATCGCGGGAAGCAACCCGACGTTCGCCCGATTGGCCACGACGATGGGCCGACCCGAACTGCTCGACGACCCGCGATTCGCCACCCACGGCCCGCGCCGCGACCACTACGTGGAAATCACTGCGATCGTGGCGGATTGGGCCAGGACGCTCCCGCGCGACGAGATCGTCACACTGCTCCGCGACAACGGTGTGCCCGTCAGCCCGGTGGCCAGTGTCGAGGAGGTGCTGACCGACGGTCACCTGCACAGCCGCGGTGTGCTCGCCGCAGACGCCGACGGTGCCGAGCTGCTGAGCGTCGGCCCGGCACTCGGATTCCCGTGCGATTCAACGGGAGCAGTATCACAGGGAGCGCACGTAGTTGCGACGAACGGCGTCGTCGACGCATACGAGGGTGGGTCGACGAGGCCCCCTCCGTTGGCGGGGGTGCGAGTGGTCGACCTCGGCACGTTGACCGCAGGTCCGTATTGCACGAGGTTGTTCGCCAACCTTGGCGCAGACGTCCTGAAGATCGAACCGCCGGACGGCGAGCCGGGCCGGCACATGCCCCCGATCGTCGACGGCGAGAGCGTCTTCTTCCAGATCTCCAACAATGGCAAGCGCTCGCTGCAGGCCAACCTGCGTGACCCCCGCGACGTCGCCATGGTGGCCCAGGTGCTCACCGGCACGGACATCATGGTCTCCAACCAGGCTCCAGGAGGTCTCGAGAAGCGTGGGCTCGGCCCGGAAGCCATCCTGGCCGTCGCGCCGGACCTGATCTACACCACGGTGAGTGGCTTCGGAAACGGTGGCGTGCTTGGCGGTCTGCGGGCCTACGACACCGTCATCCAGGCGGCAACCGGCCTGATGAGCCTCACCGGTGAGGAGGACGGACCGCCGCTCAAGACCGGGATCTCCACCGCGGACGTGCTGGGGTCCCTTGCCGCGGCGGCGGCGAGCCTCGGCGCCTACTTCGGCCGCATCACCGGGCGCAACGCCGGAGTCCGGCTCGACGTGGCGCTGTACGACATCTGCTCGTGGAGCACCCAGATGTCCTGGGTCACCGAACAATCGGACCTGCCCGGGGCCACCCGCCACGGCAACGGGCACTGGCTCTTCGCGCCCTATGGGGTCTTCGTCGCGGGCGACGAGCAGTCGGTGGCGATCGCCTGCGAGTCCGACGCGCAGTGGCACGGTCTTGCCGAAGTGCTCGCCGCGGCGTCCCGGCCGCCGGAGGGCTTCGCCCGCTGGGACCGCGCCGAGCGGTGGGATCACCGCGACGAGTTGAACACGCTGATCCAGACATACTGTGCTGCAATGACTCTGGACGACGTCGTGAATGCGCTGCAACTGCACGGGGTGCCGTGCGGGCCCGTCGTCCAGGTGCAGGACGTCATGACCACCCGGCAACGGCTCGCCCGCACGACGGTCGACACCTGGCCTGCGAACGGCAGGTTCTGGAAGGTGACCGACTTCCCCATCCGGCTTCGCGCGACGCCCGGTGCGGTGACCACACCCGCACCGCCGCTTGGATCCGATGACCGCCACATCCGTGCGGACCCCGACACGGCGTGGAACAGCGTCGCCGACAGTGAGGAGACCGGAATCCGTGTCAGCAAGTAAAGAGCGGGCCAAGCTGTTCCTCAGCGAGGCCGACCTGCACGGCGTCATTCCCATCAAGGTCGCCAACGATGCCGTTCGAAATGCGTTCCAGGACTGGAGCAGCGACGACGGCCTGAACGCGATGCGCCAACGGATGCACGCCCCGTCCGGCATGCGCGTGACGACGCACCCGGGGATCAGCCCGTCGCACGAAGCAGGCGGTGTGCTCGTGCACTGCGAGCTCGTCAACGCCGCTTCCGACGTGCAGGTCTACGAGAACATGGCGCCACCCGTCACGGTGCTCTACAACAGTGTCGACGGAGATCTGGACGCCGTCCTGGTTGGCGCGTTGTCGTGTGCAGAGCTGCCCGAGTTGCATTCGTTCACCTCGGTCCGCACCGCGGCGACCAGCGCGCTGGGCACCTTCGCGATGGCCCGTGAGGACTCGAAGGTGTTGGGGATCTTCGGCACCGGCGACCAGGCCCGCACGCACCTGCTGTCGTTCCTCGCCGAGCGACCCTTCGATCGCGTCGTTGTCTACAGCCGAGATGCGGAGAACCGAAAGCGGTTCGCCGTCGAGATGGGTGCCCTCGTGGACGTCGAGATCACGGCAGCCGACGACTCCAGGACCGTGGTCTCCGAATCGGACATCATCTTGACGGCGACCAACTCCAACGTCGCCGTCTTCGACGGCACTGCGCTGAGGCCGGGCCAGCACGTCACCTCGATCGTCGGCAGCAACATGGGTCTGGTGAAGTCTGGTCAGGTTCGCACGCAGCGCCGCGAACTCGACGACGCGACCCTGCTCGGGGCCAACCGGATCGGACTGGTGTCGAAGGCCCAGGCCATCCACGACAGGCAGGGCGACATCTTCGCCCAGGTCGAGTCCGGGCAACTCAGCTGGGACCGCATCGTCGAGCTGACCGAGCTGGTGTCGGGCACCCCCGGCAGGCATAACCGCGATGAGATCACCGTCTTCAAGAACAATGGCGGAATGGGCATCGCCGACGTCGCGGTGGCCGCCGCGGCATACCGGGCGGCGGCCGAGAAGGGGCTTGGTCGGGACCTGTTTTCGGTTTGGTGACCGCTCCTACGACTCTTGTTGGCCGACAATGAAATACCGAGAGGAACTCGCAAATGACTGACCAGATCGCCACCGAGACCAGCGAAGCGCTGTACGAGGTGCGCAACGGCGTCGCTTGGTTGACCTTCAACCGTCCCGATCGACTGAACGCGCTGAACGTCGAGATGGTAAGCCTGCTGCGGGCCTACCTGGAGCAGGCGACCGAAGATTCCGAGGTCAAGGTCATCGTCGTCACCGGCGCCGGCCGCGGATTCTGCTCAGGCGCCGACCGCGCGGGCCTATTCGGCTCGGGCGGCGCGGGCAGCAATCCCAACGCGGTGCCGCAGCACTCGGGCGTGCAGAAGTTCACCGCGAGCCTGTACTACTCGGACAAGCCGGTGATCGCCGCCGTCAACGGGCCCGCGGTCGGGGCGGGCTTCGAGCTGTCGCTGGCCTGCGACGTCCGGATCGCCGCGGAGAGCGCCTATTTCATGGAGGCGGCGATGCGGCTCGGCCTGATTCCCGGTGACGGTTCGGTGCTTCTGCTGCCACGCCTCATCGGTGCGGGGCGCGCCTACGACATCCTGATGACGGGCGACAAGGTCCACCCCGCCGAGGCCAAGGAGATCGGACTGGTGCGCGACGTCGTTCCCGACGCCGAGTTCCGCGACGCGGTGCAGGCCTATGCCGAGCGGCTGGCCAAGCCGCCTGCCGACGCCACCGCCATGCTCAAACAGGCGATGCGGTTCTCGGCGCCTGGCCCCGAGCTCGGTGCGGTATTCAACTTCCTGAGGCTCGGCGTCACCGCAGGCAAGACGCTGCGGCGCGCGGAAGGCTCGCTCCCGAGCGCATGAGCGAGCTCCTGCGCATTCCCTCCGTGCTGATGCGCGGCGGCACCAGTAAGGCCGTCTTCTTCACCTCCGACGCCCTGCCCCGCGGCGACCAGGGGGAGCGGGACCGAATCATCTTGGCCGCCTTCGGAAGTGGTGATCCTCGCCAGATCGACGGGCTCGGCGGTGCGGACGTACTCACCAGCAAGGTAGCGATCATCGGACCGCCCAGCCGCCCAGACGCGGACGTGGACTATACGTTCGGTCAGGTTGGCATCGACGAGAACGTGATCGACTGGAATGGCAACTGCGGCAACATTTCCTCGGCCGTCGGCGTCTACGCGATCGAGGAGGGCTTCGTCGAGGCCGTCGAGCCGGTGACCTCCATTCGGGTGCACAACACCAACACGGCCTCATTGCTCCGCCTAATGGTGCCCGTCGCCGACGGGCGTCCGCGGGTCGACGGGGACTTCGCGATCTCTGGCGTCCCGGGCACCGGCGCCGAGATCAGACTCGACTTCGCCGCCACGGCGGGAGCCACCACCGGCAAGATGCTGCCGACCGGGTCAGCTGCGGACGTGCTCCGCGTCGAGGGCATCGGTGAGCTCGACGTCAGCATCGTCGACGTCGCCAAACTGGCGGTGTTCTTCCGTGCTGAATCCGTCGGACTGACTGGGGCGGAGGGTCCGTCGGCGTTCACCGGAGAGGTACTGGCGAAGTTCGAGGCCGTCCAGCAGGCTGCCGCCGACCTCGTCGGAGTCGACCGGGCCACCGGGATGCCGCGTCCCGTCGCCGTCGCTCCGGCACAGGAGTTCTACCGCATCGGCGACGCCACGACGCCGGTCAGCGCCAACGACGCAGACTTCCTCGGGCGGTGGGTCGTCGTTCCGCCGCCGCGCGTCCACAAGGCCTTCGCGGGCACCGGTGCGGTGTGCACCGGCGTCGCGGCATGCGTGGAGGGTTCGGTGGTGCACCAGGTCCGCACGGCGACGAAGAGTCCCATCGTGCGGATCGGTCACCCGAGCGGTGTCTTCCCGGTCCGCATCGAGCTGGTCGACGGCGAGCTGCGGGAGGCCTCGTTCTCGCGCACGGCCCGCAGGCTCATGGAGGGCAACGTCTTCGTCCGGTCCGCGGCTACCTGATTCATTCGGCCTCACCGGCCCGCCGCGTCTTCAGCAGGCTCGCCATCGTGGTGAGCGCGAGCGTGACGACGATGAACAGCAGGGAGGCGCTCGTTCCGATCTCGGGAAGTGCAACGCCGCCGATGCCGTCTATGTGCGAGCCGTGCAGTGCCTCGAAGAGCAGCTTCACGCCGATGAATCCGAGGATGACCGCGAGCCCCTTGTTGAGGTAGATAACCCTTTCGAGGAGTCCGCCGATGAGGAAGTACAACTGCCGAAGACCCATCAGGGCAAGGGCGTTCGCGGTGAAGATGATGTACGCGTCGTCGGTGAGACCGAAGATCGCGGGGATCGAGTCGAGTGCGAAGACGACGTTCGCGATGCCGATGGCGGCGATCACGATGACGAGCGGGGTCAGCATGCGGTGCGCGCCGACGCGGGTGACGAGCCTGCTGCCGTCGTAGTCCTCGCTGATCGGGAGGATGCGGTGCAGGAGGCGCAGGACGACGTTGTGGTGGTAGTCCGGCTCTTCATCCGCGTCCTCGAGCGCGAGTTGGATCGCGGTGTAGATGAGGAACGCGCCGAGGATGTAGAACACCCAGCTCGCCGCGGCGATGGCGGCCGCGCCGGCGAAGATGAAGACCGCCCGAAGGACAAGCGAAAGAATGATTCCGATATACAACACCTTGTCCTCGGCCAGGTCGGGCACCTCGAACCGGGTCATGATGATCATGAAGACGAAGAGGTTGTCCACACTCAGGCTGTATTCGGTGATGTAGCCCGCGACGAACTGCGGCCCCGACGGCCCAGGCAGGAAGACGAACAGCCCGACCGCGAACAGTGCGGCAAGCCCGACGTAGAAGAGCACCCAGCGAAGCGCGGCTCTGGTCGTGACGGTCGTTTGGCGCTTGGCGATCACCGTCAGGTCGAGGCCGATGATGGCCAGCAACACCGTCACGGTGAGGACCCAGACCAGCGGGGAGACAACAGAAACCACGCGAAGACCTCCGGACGACACGTCGATGACGACCAAAGTATACAATAGTACCCAACTGTGCGCCGCTTGTCAGAGTCGACGCAACCAAGTCCGGACCTCCCGCCGAACGCCGACTTTCCGTCGCGGAAAGTCGAATCCGTCGACGACAACTCGACGTTCGGCGTGGGGGGTCAACTAACGTGGCCGCAATGAACAGCCCACGAGTGCCCGGTGGGGTGGTGCACGAGCTGCCCGCGGACTTGCGTGAGGCGCTAGTCGCCAATGACACGGCCTTCGCCGCCTGGAAGGACATCACTCCGCTGGCGCGCAACGAGTTCATCTGCTGGGTCGAGGATGCCAAGCAAGAGGTGACTCGAAATCGGCGCATCCGCCGAACCCAGGAGGAACTGGAGGAGGGTCAACGCCGGCCGTGCTGCTGGCCCGGGTGCAAGCACCGCGAGCGCACTGGCAGCTAGGCCGCCGAGCGCTCCAGGACGTGAACGCCACAGGCCGAACCGAGTCCGATGACGTGGGCCAGCCCGACCTTCGCATTCGCGATCTGACGGTCGCCGGCCTCGCCGCGGAGGTGATGGCAGACCTCCCAGATGTTGGCGATACCAGTGGCCGCGATCGGGTGGCCCTTGGACTCCAGGCCACCGGACACGTTCACCGGTGTCGAGCCGTCCCGCCACGTGGCGCCCGAGTTGAAGAACTCTGCGGCGCCGCCCTCTTCGCACAGCATCAGGTTGTCGTAGTGCACCAGTTCGGCCGTCGCGAAGCAGTCGTGCAGCTCGACCAGGTCGAGGTCGCTTGGACCGACGCCGGACTGCTCGTAGGCGATGGCGGCGGCCTTGCGCGTCAGCGTGTTGACGTTCGGCAGCACCTGGCAGCCCTCTTCGTAGGGGTCGGTGGTGAGCACCGAAGCCGACACCTTCACCGCGCGCCGCCGCTGCTCGAGCGACAGTGACTTCAACGTCTCCCCGTTGCACACCACTGCGGCCGCGGCGCCGTCGCAGTTGGCCGAGCACATCGGGCGAGTGTTGGGGTACGCGATCATCACGTCGTTCATGATCTGCTCCAGCGTGAACCGCTTCTGGTATGACGCAAGCGGATTCAGCGTGGAGTGGGCGTGGTTCTTTTCGCTGATCTTGGCGAACAACTCGAAGCTGGTGCCGCCGTACTTGTGGCCGTACTCCATGCCGATCTGGGCGAAGACGCCGGGCATGGTCTCGGTGCCGATGCGTCCGTCGATCGGTGCGACCGCGCCGTATCGGCCCGCCGGCGTCCAGGTGTCGGCGTCTTTCTTCCGCGAACCACCTCCGCCGAGCAGGCCGGCGCCGGAGAGCTTCTCGACGCCGACGGCCAGGCCGTAGTCGACTTCGCCAGCCTTGACCGCCATGATCGCGGTCCGCAGCGCGGTGGCACCGGTCGCGCACGCGTTGGCGACGTTGTACACGGGAATGCCGGTCTGGCCGATCTGCTTCTGAAGCTGTTGTCCGATACCGGCACTCGCGTTCATCAGATTGCCCGCCGCGAGCACGCCGATGTCCGCCATCGTGACGCCGGCGTCGGACAGCGCGCCCGTGGCCGCCTCCGCCGCGAGGTCGACGGTGTCGAGGTCGGGGTGCTTGCCGAACTTGGTCATCTGAATCCCGAGGATCCAGACCTCGTCGCTCGCGCTCATCGCAGGTGCTCCTTCGTCAGATGGGGTGTCGAGAAAGGTTGGGGTGCAACGTCAGCCGACGGGCTCGAAGCCGAATCCGACGGCTTCGGTGCCCTCCGAGTCGGCGCCGATCGACTGGGTGGCGAGCCGAACCTTCATGCCGTCGCGGACGTGCTCGGCGTCGGGTTCGATGTTGATCAGGTTGGCGCGGACCTGGGTGCCGTCGCAGTCGACCACGGCCGCCACGAACGGGGTGGGGACGCCCGGTGCCGCGAACGCGACGATGGTGAACGCGCGCACCGTGCCCTCGGTGGCGATCGGGACGGTCCTGAACTCAGAGGCGAAGCAGTTGGCGCACGCGTTGCGTCGGTCGAAGAACCGGGCGCTGCAGTTCGTGCACTCCTGGGCGACCAAGTGCGGTTCGGCGCCGTCGAGCACCAGGTAGTCGACCAATGGGATCTGCGCCGCCATGTGAACCTCCGTCGTCGGTGGCATCGACGTTAGCGCTACGCCTGAGCCGGCAGCGCCGCGGTGTCCTCCTCGTCACTCGACGGGCGCGGGGCCAGCGGCTTTCGGAAGTGGTTGTCGCCGCGGGGGTACACGACCTGCGGCCACCAGAACCACCGGCCGAGCATCGTCGCGATCGACGGCATCAGCAGTGAGCGCACGATCAGCGTGTCGACGAGCAGACCGATGGCGATCGTGGAGCCCATCTGGGCCAGCACGATCAGCTTGCTGCCCAGCATCGCCGCCATGGTCGCCGCGAACACGAAACCGGCCGCGGTGACGACGCCGCCGGTCCCGGCCATCGAGCGGATGATGCCGGTTTTCAAGCCGGCGTGGATCTCGTCCTTGAACCTCGAGACCAGCAGCAGGTTGTAGTCCGATCCGACGGCCAACAGGATGATGACGGACATCAGCATGACGAGCCACTGCACCTGGATGCCGAAGAGGTCCTGCCAGATCAGCACCGAGATGCCGAACGACGCCGCGATCGAGCTGGCCGCGGTGCCGACGATGACGAGGGCCGCCACCGCGCTCCGGGTCAGGATCAGCATGATCATGAAGATCAGCGTGAGTGCCGACACCACGGCGATCAGCAGGTCGTACCTGGCTCCGTCGGACATGTCCTTGTAGGTCGCCGCAACCCCGCCCAGGTAGATCTTGGCGTCCGACAGCGACGACATCTTCAACGCCTCTTGCGCCGCCTTCCGCTCGGAGTCGACCCTGGCGATGCCGTCGACCGTGGCGGGGTCGCTCTCGTGGGTGATGAACATGCGCGCGGACTTGCCGTCCGGCGAGAGGAACATCTTCAGACCGCGTTCGAAGTCGGGATTCTGGAAGGCCTCCGGTGGCAGGTAAAACAGGTCGTCGTTCTTGGCCTGGTCGAAGCTCTGCCCCATCGCCAGGGCGGTGTCGTTGGTGGCCTCCATCTGGTCGAGCAAGGCCTTCTGCGAGTTATACGACGCCAGCGACAGGTCTCTGCTGGTCTTCATCGACGCGATCGTCTGTGGAAGCAGTGCGGTCAACTTCGGCGCGAGTTCGGCCAGTTTGTCGGTGTTGACCTGCACCGCACCCGTCTCGTCGGTCACTTCGTCGATCCCATCGAGGGAATCGAAGAGGGACCGTACCGCGGTGCACAGCGGGATGTCGAAGCAGTGCGGCTCCCAGTAGAAGTAGGCGCGCAAGGGCCTGAAGGTGTCGTCGAGGTTCGCGATGTTGTCTCGCAGCTTTTCGGTGGTCGCGAGTAGGTCCTGCGACTTGGCCGACGAGTCCTGGGTGAGCTTGGTTTGCTCGAGGGAGAGTTGGTATTGCTTCTCCAAGATGTCGATCGAGACGTTCGTCGCATCGATCGTCTTGAGCTGATTGGCCAACTGTTCCCGCTGGAACGGCAGGTTCATGTTGCTGGTCTGGCCCTGAACACTGGTCTGGAATGGAAGCGAGCTGTGCTGGATGGGGATGCCCAGCGGCCGCGTGATGTTCTGAACCATCGCAATGCCCTCGGTGTGCATCACGTTGCGCGCCACCGCGTTCAGCACCAGCATGTCGGCGGGGTTTCGCATGTCGTGGTCGGAATTGACCATCAGGATGTCGGGGTTCATCCGGGCCTGCGAGAAGTGCCGGTCGGCGGCGGCGAAGCCGAGGTTCGTCGGCGCGTCGGCAGGCAGGTAGTAGCGGTCGTTGTACGCCGGCTTGTATCCAGGAATGGCCACGACACCGATCAGCACCACGAACAGGCTGGCCACGAACACCGGGGCCGGCCAACGCACGACGACGGTGCCGACGCGTCGCCAAAACCGGCTCTGCGGAGGGCGTTTCGACTCATAGAGCCCGACGCGGCTACCGAGGAAGAGCACGGCCGGTCCGAGCGTGACGGCGATCGCCACGACCACGACCATCCCGATCGCAACCGGGGCGCCCATGGTGCTGAAGTACGGCAGCCGGCAGAAGCTGAGACAGTACGTGGCGCCGGCGATGGTCAGGCCCGAGCCCACGATGACGGGCGCAACGGACTTGAAGGTGGCGTAGTAGGAGTCGTCCTTGTCCAGCCCCATGCCACGGTCTTCGCGGTAGCGACCGAAGATGAAGATGCCGTAATCGGTGGCGGCGGCTATCGCCAGCATCGTCAGGATGTTGCCCGCGAACGTCGTCAGCCCGAAGGCGCCATGGGTGGCCAGCACGGAGACCACTCCGCGCGCGGTCAGCAATCCGAGAAACGTCAAGAACAACTGGATCAGCGTGGTGCGGATCGAGCGGTAGACGACGAGCAGCATGCCCGCGATCGCGACCAACGTGAACAGCGTGATCTCGGCCAGGCTGGCGTTGCCGATGACGTGCAGATCGTCGGTGAGCGCGGCCGGGCCTGCGACGTAGGCCTGTACGCCCGGCGGAGCCTTGGTGTCTTCGATGGCCTTTCGGACGGCCTCGACACCCTCGTTGGCCAGGGTCTGGCCCTGCTCGCCGGCGAGGTTGATCATCACGTACGACGCCTTGCCGTCGGCGCTCTGCGCACCGGCCGCCGTCAACGTGTCGCCCCAGAAGTCCTGGATGTGCTGGATGTGCGCGGGATCCTGCTGCAGCTTGTGAATGATCTCGTCGTAGTACTTGTGCGCGTCCGGTCCGAGTGCCTGCTGGCCCTCGACGACGATCATCACCGTGCTGTTGGAGTCGAACTCCTTGAAGTTGCCGCCCATCAACTTCATGGCCTTCATCGACGGCGCGTCCTCGGGGGCCATCGGTGCCGAGTGGAGCTCACCGACGACCTCGAGTTGCGGCGCGATCACGTTGACGAGCACGGCGACGAACACCCAGAACAGGACGATCGGTATCGACAGGATGCGGATCAAGTGTGGGACGACGGCCCGCTTGGGCGCGCCGGTGGTCTCGGGCTCGGTGACTGCGTGGGTCATGCGGACTTCACCAGGCAGTAGGTCTGGGCGCCGATCCCGTCGGCCGATTGCTCCTCACGAACGGTTCCGTTCACGGTGACGCGGCATCCAATCTGATCGCCGTCGCCCTGCGCCATGAGGTTGGCGCTGACGGTTGGCAAGGTCGTCGACAAGGTGATCGACCACGGAAGCGGCGCGGTGAGTAGGTGCACGTTGGCGTCCGGGTCGAAATAGCTGATCTGTGCAGAGGTTCCGGGCGGGCCGTACACGTCGTAGACCATGATCTTCGGGTTGAACTGGACGATCTCGATGCCCGCACCGGCATTGGCGTTCAGGTCCTCGGACGCGAACTTCTCGTGCAGGCGCGAGACGACCAGGGCAGCAACCGCCAGGACGACGATCAGCACCAAGGGAATCCACACCTTCTTGAGGCCGCGGCCCACAGGAATGGCCTTCATCCGAAGACACCGTCGGCAGGAGTCTCGGCGCTGGCGACGAGCCGATGCAGCACTGGCAACGCGACCTGGGCCGAAAGCCACAGTGAGCATTGGTCCTCCGACGACAGCGTCGCCAACAACGTCGTGAGGCGTTGGCGACGGAGCCGCTTGCGGTCGTCGAGCAGCCTCTGACCGCACTCGGTAATGCCGATGAGGCAAGCGCGGCCGTCGTCGGGGTCGGGCAGCCTGGTCACCAGATCCTGACGCTCCAGCCGTTGCATCAGTTGAGTCATCGACGGTTGGCTGACACCTTCCTTGGCGGCCAACGTCGTCAAGCGGATGGGTCCTTCGCGGCACACCCTGTTGAGGGCGAACGCCGCAGATGCTCCAAGGTCGGCGCGATCCGTCAGAAACCGCGCCGTCAGGTCGAGGGCCTGGTCGAGAAATTCCCCGACATCGTCGCCGACGTCCGCGTCGGTCAGCCGCTTTTCCACTTCGTACATATATCACGGGCACTATGTAGTCGCAATTGGAGCCCCGCAGAAGCGACTTGTGGTTGCGTACAGCGACTTCACAGGAGTCGGCCCTGTCTGTCGTGCGATCCGGTCGGATTGGGCCAGCTGGCGGTCCGCCGTACGACCGTGGCACCTGACACGGTGTTGTCGCATGAAATATGTTGTCGCACACCATCTGCCAGAGCTAGCGGACGGTGGCACGAGGTCAACGTCGAGAAGACAACTACATGTTGTTGACTATGTATTGGTTGACGGCCGCGGTTGTCCGGCCCTCCGCTCCGGTGGCGAGCAGGTCCAACAGCGCGCCTCGCAGCACCGCGAGCGCCAGGGTGCGCCGGGTGGCACCGTCCTTGCTGCGCCGCTCACGCGGGGGCTGGCACTGGGCCAGGACCGCGAGCCAGTCCTCCACGGTCGAGGCCGCGAACCCCGCCCACGATCCGTCCGGCTCGACGAGCGACCGGGCGTAGGCCTCGGCCCACAGCCGCAACAACGGACGATGTTCCTTGGCGGCCAGCCACTCCCAGACCTTCTCCACCGCCGTGGCCAGGCCGACGGGTGCTCCGTCAGTCGCCGCTCCGAGCCGGTCCAGCATCGTGAGCTCGTCGGCGCGGGCCCTGGCGAGCAGGGCCCGAACCAATCCGTCCTTGTTGCCGAAGAGGAACACCAATACGCGCGGGCTCGAACCGATGGCCGCCGCCAACGGGCGCAGCGACATGTCGGCGATGCCGTGTTCGAGTCCGTAGCGGTAGGCGGCTTCCAACAGCTCCGTCTGCCGGGTGGAAGGGGTTGTCGGCTCCGCGGTCACGGGAGTAGCCTACCTCTACTGAAACAGTCGTTTCAGTAGTCTGAAAGGCGTGTTCCGAAAGGCGAAGTCATGACTCAGCAGGGCCAGGGATCGGGTGTCGCGATTCGCCGTGCCGACCGACCCGGCGACCTCGGATGGGTCGTGATGGCCCACGGCGAGGGCTATGCCGAACAGTTCGGTTGGAACACCGACTTCGAGGCCTTGGTGGCCGGGATCGTGGCCGACTACGCCGCGAGTCATGACGCGACGCGCGAAGCGGCCTGGATAGCCGAGGTCGACGGGCGTCGGGCAGGCTGCATCTTCTGCGTCGCCGGGGACGAACCCGACGTCGCCAAGCTGCGCATCCTGTTGGTCACCGCCGACGCCCGTGGCCTCGGTGTCGGCACCCGGCTCGTCGCGCAGTGCCTCGAGTTCGCCCGCGACGCCGGCTACCGGCGGATCACGTTGTGGACCAACGACGTGCTCACCGCGGCACGCAGGATCTATCAAACCTTCGGGTTCGTGCTCACCGACGAAGCGCCGCACCACAGCTACGGCCATGATCTCGTCGGCCAGAACTGGACGCTCGAGCTGCGTCAGATCAGCTCGACGACCTCGCGGGCACAGCCCCAACTCAACGTGATGCCCGCGCCGCCGTGCCCGTAGTTGTGCACGACCCGCGCACCGGACGCTAACGGGTCACCCTCTTCGAGACGCACGGTCGGCCGGCCCGGGCGGAGCCCAACCACTTGCTCAAGCACCCGAGCGCCGCGCAGCGCGGGCACCAGGTCGCAGCAACGCGCGACGATCGCTGCGCCGACGTCGGGGTCGATCGTGGTGTCCCACTGGTGTTCCTCGAGCGTGCCGCCAAGGATGCAGTCGTCCGTCCGCGGATGCACGTACGCGCGACCGCCGGGGTGATCCTCGTCGCGGACCGACATCGTCAGCCCGGGATTGCTTACTCGCACGATCCGACCTCGGACCGGATACACCGACGGGTCGTCGACTAGTTCCCGCGCACCGAGGCCGGTGCAGTTGACGACGACGTCCGCGTCGTCCACCTCGTCCAGTGACCGCAGGCGTTGCTTCACGAACTCACCACCGAGACCTCGCACCCGAGCGACCAGCCACGGCAGGTAGCGCGGCATCTCTGCCAACGGCACTGCGAAGCGCAGCCCGTGTCGATATCCCGGGGGAAGCTCATCCGGCTCGGCGGCACGGACACCGCCCACCGCGGCCGCCCACTCCGGTTCCGGCGGCGGCTCCCGGTAGAGCCCCAGCGACTCGCGCATCACCACTCCGGGCACCCGAGTCGCCGCCTGTTCGGCCAGTACGTCGAACGTCTGTTTGCCCCAGTGCGACACCCGGTCCGGCGGCCCGACGTGGGTCGGGAACCACACCGCCGCGGCGAGCGCCGACGTGGTGGCCGCAGCCGGGTCCGCCGCGACGACGCGCACCTGGTGACCAGCCTCGAGCAGCGCGATGGCAGTGGTCAGGCCGATGATGCCGGAGCCGACCACGACGATCCGCGGTGGTTGCGTCATGAGTTCACAACGGTACGCGGGCACACGCCCGTCGAAACCGGCCAGCTAACTCCCCGCCTCCATTACGCTCCGAGAAACTAGGAGGCAGCCAATGAAGACCTTGGGCATAGCGACGTTGGCGGTCGGCATTGCGATCGGCCTGGCGCCGCCCGCGGCAGCAAGTGAGGACTCGTACCTGGCCAAGGTCCAGGACAGGCTGGCGTATCTGAGTAGGGATCAGCTGCTCACCGAGGCGTACAAGGTGTGTCAAATGACCCTCAGCGGTCATGCGACGCCCGCTGCGATACCCGTGGTGACCAAGGACTTGGCGATTACGGTGCCCGCGGCGGTGGAGATAATCACCGCTGCCGTAACCGAATTCGGGTGCTGATCGCCGCTACGACGACGAACGCCTGGCGCGGGCCCGACGCTTGCCTTCGTGCATGGCCGCGACCCGGGCGACCGGGATGGTGCGACCTTGCTCGATGAGGTCGCTCGGTAGTCGTTGGGGCGGCGGCATCGACTCCGTCCAGGACGGCCTGCCCTCGAACGCGGCCACGGCAGTGTGCACGGTGAAGTCGCTTGGCGTGACGCTGTCGAGGTCCGACCAGTCGAGCGGGAAGGACACCGGGGTGCCCGGACGCAGCCTTGGTGTGTACGCCGCGGCGACGGTGGCTCCGCCCGCGCGCGTGGAGTCCACGAACACCTTGCCGCCGCGGTCCTCCACGATGAACGCCGTGGTGGCGAGCTCCGGGTCGAGCGCCTCGGCCCGGGCCGCCAGCGCGCGGGTCGCCGCGGCCACGTCATCGACGGGTGCGGCGTCGTCGATCGGGACGAACACGTGAATTCCCTTGGCGCCGCTGGTCTTCACCGCACCGGCCAACCCGCTGTCGGCGAGTGCCCGACGCACCAGGTGTGCGACGGCCACGACCTTCGCGAATTCATCGGCTGGCGGATCGAGGTCGAGTATCAGGTACGTGGGCCGGTAGACGTCGCCGGCCAACCCCAGTGTGGGGTGGTACTCGACCGCACGCTGGTTGGCCAACCACAGCAGAGTGCGCCGGTCGTTGCACAGCGCGTAGTGCACCTCTCGGTGCGACGCCTCGGCCCACATCGGCACGGTGCGGACCCAGTCCGGCGTGTACTTCGGCACGTTCTTCTGCATGAACGGCTCGCGGCCGCGCAGCACCCGCAGCACCGTCAGCGGCCGGTCGACGAGCCCGGGCAGCATGCGGTCGGCGACGGCGTCCAGGTAGTCGACGAGATCGCGCTTGGTGGCGCCCGCGTCCGGACTCAACGGCTCGTCGAGGTTGGTGAGGTCGACGCCGTCGCGCTGCTCGCTGGTCGCCACGGCTAGCCGGACGTGCCGCTCGCGGTGGTGGCGATGCCGCCGTCGACGGGAATGACCGCGCCGGTGAGGAAGGACCCCGCGCGGCTGGCGAGGAACACGGCGATGCCTGCCATGTCGTCGTCGCGGCCGATCCGGCGCAGCGGAGCGGATGCGGCGATCAGGTCGCCGACGGCATCGAGGGTGGCCGCCATCATCTTCGACGGGAACGGTCCTGGCGCAACCGCATTCACGGTGACGTGCTGCGGTCCTAGTTCGCGGGCCAGTACCCGGGTCAACTGATGCAGGGCGGCCTTGCTACTGGCGTACGAGTAGGTCGGAAGCGGGCTGACGTGAATGGCGTCGATGCTGCCGACGTTGATGATGCGGGCGGGGTCGTCTGCGGTGCCGGCCTCGCGCAGCGCGGGCAGCAGCGCCTGAACCATCCAGAACGGCGACTTGACGTTGAGGTCGAGCACCTTGTCCCACGCCGAGTCCGGGAAGGTCTCCAGCGCCTCGCCCCACGTCGCGCCCGCGTTGTTGACCAGGATGTGCAGTGAGTCGTCCTCCGTGACGAGCTCGGCGAGCCGCGAGCATTCGTCGTGGCGCGACAGGTCGGCGGGAATGGCCGAGACGTCGCCGAACTGCGCCAATTGCGCCCGGGCGCGCTCGCACGCCTCGGCCTTGCGTGAGCTGATCACCACGCGGGCGCCAGCCTGCAGGAGCCCGCGCGCCATCATGATGCCGATGCCGCGGGTGCCGCCGGTGACGAGGGCGCGCTTGCCGGTCAGGTCGAAAAGCTGTGCGTGGGTGCTGAATTGGCCGTCGGTCATTGGGTCTTCGATTCCGTGTCCGGCGGGGGAGTGCCGATGAGGACCGCGCCGAGCCGACAGGCGTCGGCCCCGGTCTTCCAGGCGTGATCCACGCCGGTCAACACCACCAGGTCGCCATGTTCGACCCGGTGGGCGCCGTCGTCGAGCACCAGGTCGACGCTGCCGGAGAGCACCGTCTGCAGATCCAGGGTGTCGGTGTGGTGCATCGGCGTCTCGGAGTGGGGGCCGAGCTCGACGATCATCCACCTGACGATGCCAGGGTCGATGAACTGATCGATGAGCGGCGCGGCACCTGGCGCACGGGCAGGCGGCGGGCTTGTCGTGGTCGCATATGGGATGCCCATCGCGAAACCGGGTGCTACCGGGTTCAGTGCCAGTTCGTCCTCGCTGACGATGCAGGACTTGCCGTCAGCGCCGACTCCGGTGATCAACGTCCGCACGTGTGTCGCTCCCGATTCCGTTCGCCGAACGTACGGTCGTCGTACGCATCGCCCGAGTAGAGGCGCAAACAACCGTACGCTCGGCGACTCCTCTAGAGGATCAGACCGTTCGCGTTGGTGGCGGCGGCGAATCGGTTCTGTACGTCGGTCCAGTTCACGACGTTCCAGAACGCCTTGACGTAGTCGGCCTTCACGTTCTGGTACTGGAGGTAGTAGGCGTGTTCCCACATGTCGACCTGTAGCAGCGGGATGATCCCGACTGGGACGTTGGCCTGCTGGTCGTACAGCTGGAAGGTCAGCAGTCGTTGACCGAGGGGCTCGTAACCCAACACTGCCCAGCCGGAGCCCTGCAAACCGTTGGCGGCCGCGGTGAACTGCGCCCGGAACTTGTCGAACGAGCCGAACTGGTCGTCGATGGCGTCGGCGAGCTCGCCGGTGGGCTTGTCACCGCCGTTGGGAGACAGGTTCTTCCACCAGATCGAGTGGTTGACGTGGCCGCCGAGGTGAAATGCCAGGTTCTTCTCGTTGAGGAAGATCGCCGCATGGTCATCGTTGGCGCGCGCTTCCTCGAGTTTCGCGACGGCGTCGTTGAGCCCCTTCACATAGGTGGCGTGGTGTTTGCCGTGGTGAATCTCGTTGATCTGACCGGAGATATGCGGTTCGAGAGCTCCGTAGTCGTAGTCGAGGTCGGGCAGCGTGTACTCGGTCATGAGGGGTCCTCGCTGATCTTCTGTGGTGGGCTTTGTCATCGGCATTCCAGCCTATGGTGGACAGATAACATCTGTCCATCTGTTCATATGACGTGATAGCGTGACGATGCGGGTCGGCCGCGCGCGGAGTCGATGCAGCACATCACTTGGCAACTTGTCTTGGCGGGCAGGGAGCTGGCGCGACGGCCGATCCGCTTAGTCCCGGACCGTCGCCTGGCAGGCGGCGCACACTCCCCAGTAGGTGACCTCCGCCTCCCGGACGCGAAACCCCGCTCCGCCACTCGGATGAAGACACGGCGCCTTGCCGATGGCGCAGTCCACGTCCTCGACGGTGCCGCACGACTCGCAGACCAGATGGTGATGGTTGTCGCCGATCCGGCGTTCGTAGAGCGCGGCGGAACCGGCCGGCTCGAACTTGCGGATCAATCCCGAGCGGGAGAGATCGTTGAGCACCATGTACACCGCCTGGGGCGAGGTGCCGGGCAGCGCGCCGGAGATCAGTTCGAACACCTGCTCCGCGGTGGAGTGTGGCGTCTGCTCCAGTGCCTGCAGCACGGCGACCCGGCCCGAAGTGGCGCGCAGGTCTGCGGCCCGCAACTCCTGCTTGTACTGGGCGATCGCATCGGTGGTGCTCATATATCGAGCTTAGCATTACCTAACCAATAATACGAGAGACTCATTATTCTGACTCACTCAAAACAAGGTGTAAGGTGGTGATTGGAAGTCCATCAAGATGAAGGAGCAGGCCATGACCAACCACATGCTGTCCACCACCGAGTTCGTCGCCTCGCCGGCACTGGCTGCCGATCTGCAGACCGTGCTCGTCGGACTGCTCGACCTTCAGAACCAGGCCAAGCAGGCGCATTGGACGGTGGTCGGTCCGCACTTCCGGTCGGTCCACCTCGAGCTCGACGAGATCGTCGACGCAGTCGTCGAGCACGTCGACACGGTCGCCGAGCGGATGCGGGCCCTCGACGCCGTGCCGGACGGACGCACCCGGACCATCGCCAACACCACCAGGCTCACGTCCTTCCCCGAGGGTGAAGTCAGCGTCGAGCAGGCCGTCGCGGTGATCGCGGAGCGAATCAGTGCCGTGGTCAACGTCATTCGCGCCGTCCACGATGACGTCGACGAGCAGGACCCCACCAGTGCGGACATCCTCCACACGATTCTGGAGTCGCTCGAGAAGCAGCGCTGGATGCTCGCCTCGCAGCTGCGTCACATCGCGAACTGATGTTCGCGCGGCGAAAGCCGCACGCGCGAAGCTCCGCAGGCAGCGGCGGCCACCGATAGATTGACCCAATGAGTCGGCCGCTGCCGCCCACGATCACCGTTGGCTCCGCTGGCTGGCAGCGGACGTTCACGCCGGGTCGCGACGTGGTCATCGGGCGAGACGTCCGGGCCGACCTGCGTCTTCCACACGCGCAGATCTCGCGGGCCCATGCATTTCTGCGCTACGTCGACGGTCGCTGGACGGTGATCGACAACAACAGCATGAACGGGATGTTCGTTGGCGCCCAGCGCATGCCGTCCGTGGACCTCCGCAACACGACGACGATCCACTTCGGCACCCCCGATGGCGCATGGCTGACGTTCCAACCCGGCCCCGCCCCGCAGCCCGTCGAGCAGCCGACGACGCAGCTCAAGGTGAGCCGCAACGCCGAGCAGACGACCGTCGTGACGAAGGGCCCATCCACCGGGGTGCGCGCCCGGTGGCGAGGTGCACCCCCAGAAGCGCCACCGGGGGCGACGAAGATCGGCCGCGACGTCGACGACGACGTCGTCATCGGTGACGTCATGGTCTCGCGCCACCACGCCACATTGGTGCCGACGCCGCAAGGTGTACGGATCGAAGACGCCCACAGTGCCACGGGCACGTTCGTCAACGGTCAACGCATCAAGGAGGCGGTGCTCCAGCAAGACGACGTCGTCTCGATCGGAAACGTCGACTTCGTCTACGCCGGAGGCAATCTCGTACCTCGCACCGGTCCCGCCACCACGACGGGCGGCCTCGAAGCGCGCGACGTCAGCTACACGATCGACGGCAATCGCACACTGCTGGATCGGGTTTCGTTGTCGGCCAAACCGGCCACGTTGACCGCGGTGATCGGCCCGTCGGGTTCGGGAAAGTCAACCTTGTTGAAGGCGATCTCGGGCGGTGTGCGTCCGAGCGGAGGGGCGGTGTCGTTCGAAGCCCATGACGTCCACGGCGAGTACGCGTTGATGCGCTCCCGGATCGGCCTTGTCCCGCAGGACGACGTCGTGCACCGAAACCTCACCGTCAACCAGGAATTGGGCTACGCGGCCGAACTGCGAATGCCGCCGGACGCAGGCAAGGAAGACCGGCAACGCGTCGTCGCGCAGGTGCTCGAGGAGCTCGAGATGACGCCGCACGCCGACACCCGGCTGGACAAGTTGTCGGGCGGGCAGCGCAAGCGCGTGTCGGTCGCGTTGGAACTGTTGACCGGTCCGTCGCTACTGCTGCTCGACGAGCCCACCACCGGTTTGGACCCGGCGCTCGACCAGCAGGTGATGAGGATGCTGCGCCAACTCGCCGACGCGGGCCGCGTCGTCGTCGTGGTCACGCATTCACTGGCTTACCTCGACGCCTGCGATCAAGTGCTGTTGCTCGCCCCCGGCGGCAAGCCCGCATACCTGGGACCGCCCGGTGAGCTGGCGGCGGCGATGGGTTCGGGGGACTGGGCCGACGTCTTCACCAACATCAGCGCCGACCCGGACGGGGCCCAACGCCGATTCCTCGAAAGCGCGGCGCCGCTGGCGCAGCTTCCGCCAGCGCCCGCGCCCGGGGCCCCCGTTGGCGCGGTCAAACTGGCGAATGCCAGTGTCTGGCATCAGTTCTCGACGATTTCTCGTCGCCAGGTGCGGCTGGTCGTCGCCAACCGCGGGTACTTCGTATTCCTGGTGCTGTTGCCGTTCTTCGTCGGGGTGTTGCCGCTCGCCGTGACCGGTGAGACGGGCTTCGGCAAGGCGGCGATCGACGGAATCTCGCCGTACGAACCACGGCAGATCCTCGGCCTGATGAACTTCGGCGCGTTCTTCATGGGGACCGCGCTGACGGTTCGCGAACTGGTCTCCGAGCGCAACATCTTGCGCCGAGAGCAAGCTGTCGGATTGTCCACGTCGGCGTATCTCGCGGCCAAGATCGCGGTGTTCGGCGTGATCGCCGTCATCCAAGCGGCGATCCTGGTCGCGATCGTCACGCTGGGCAAGGGTGCGCCCGAGAGCGCGACCCTGTTGGGCAGTCCGAGGTTCGAACTGTTCGTCGGTGTCGCGGCGACGTGTGTGGGGTCGATGATCGTCGGCCTGTTCGTATCGTCCCTGGCGCGAACCAGCAATCAAGTCCTACCGCTGACGGTGGCGGCGCTGATGGTGCAGCTGGTGCTCGGAGGCGGCATGGTTCCCGTGACCGACCGGCCACTGGACCCGCTCTCCTGGCTCACCCCGGCGCGGTGGGGCTACTCGGCGACGGCGGCCACCTCCGACCTGACGAACACGGTGGTGCTGGTCGCGAAGGACTCGCATTGGGTGCACTCCGCGTCGACGTGGACCTTCGACATCTTCATGATCTTCGTGCTGTCGGTGTGTTACGCAGGATTCGTGCGGTGGAAGATCCGGCCCAGGGTGGGCGTCACATGATCCAAGGGAGCGCGCCGTGACGATGCAGTCCGACGTAGGCATCGTCGCGAGCGAGCGGGCGCGCAGCATCCGCGACCTCGTGATGAGCGAAGCCGCCGAGTCCGAACGGCTGCGCACGATGTCGCCGGCCATTGTCGACGCGATGTGGGCCAGCGGGCTGATGACGGCCTTCAACCCGGCGGCCGCAGGCGGATCCGAACCCTCGCTGGAGGAGATGATCGAGACCTGGATCGAAATGGCTTGGCAGGACGGCTCGTTCGGGTGGACGGGCATCGCCAACTTCCCCTCGTCGTTTGCCGCAGCCACCTACCTTCCCAACGAGGGCTTCGCCGAGGTCTTCACGGCGAACGACAACCTGGTCACCATGGGCGGTCAGTTCGCGCCAAACGGGCAGGGTGTCGTCGTCGACGGCGGCTACCGCCTCACTCGGTCGTGGAACTTCGGCTCCGGCACCGGACACTCGCACTACGTCGCCGCGGGCTTCATTCCAATGGAGGATGGGCAGCCGCACATGCTCGGCGAGGGCATTCCACGCTTGATGGTCGCCTTCGTTCCGCGCGAGCAGGTCACCTTCACCGACGGCTGGCACGTCCAGGGCCTCAAGGGCACGGGTTCCTACGACTACAACGTCACCGATCTGTTCGTTCCGGCGTACCGCGCCATCGAGTTGTTCACGCGCGAACCGCGCCGGGGCAGCTCTGCGGCTGGCCGGATGGGGATGATGCCGGTCACCGCCGCCGGGCACGCGGCATGGGCGCTCGGCGTCGCCAAGAGCATGCTCGACGACGTCGCCGACCTGGCGGCCACCAAGTACCGGATGTCCGACGTGGGGGAGTCACTGGCCAGTCGCCCGACCTTCCAGAAGAACCTCGCCCACCACGTCGCGATGTGGCGCGCCGCAAGGCTTCTGGTGATCGACACGTTCAGCGGCGTCGAGGCCGAGGTAGCCGCGGGCCACGACATGACGCCCACGATGCGTGCCGACATGCGGGCGGCCGCGGTGTACGCCACCGACGTGGCCCGCGAGTGCGCCGAGTGGGCGCACCTCGCGGCTGGCACCACCTCGATACGCGAGGGCAGCCGGCTGGAGCGCGCCTTCCGCGACATCTACACCGGTACCCAGCACGCGTTCATCAGCGAGAAGGTCGCCATCGACTCGGCTCAGATCTGGCTCGGAATCATCGACGACCACTTCGGGCTCTGAGGGTCACGGTCCCCCCAACCCCATCAACTCGGTCATGCCGTGGTCGCGTCCGGCGGTGTACCCGCCGTCGACCGCAATGGCCTGCCCGCTCACGAACGACGCGTCGCGCGACACCAGGAATGCCGCGGTGCTCGCGATCTCCTCGGCGCGGCCCAGCCTGCGCAGTGCGTGTTCGTAAACCGTCTTCGCACGCGCGTCGGCCATGAACGGCTCGTTGAGTACCGTGGCCAGCAACGGCGTGTCGATGAAACCGGGACAGATTGCGTTGCAACGGATCCCCACGGGTCCGTAGTCGATCGCGATGTTCTTGGTCAGTAGCACCACACCGCCCTTGGACGCGTTGTAGACACTGCCGCCTGCCGTGCCCTCGAGGCCTTCGACGCTGGCGAGCGTCACGATGGAGCCCCGTTCACCGTTGACGCGCTCCTGGGTGAGCATCCGGGTGAGCGCGGCCTTGGCCACCAGGAACGTGCCCGTGAGGTTGATCGCGATGACGCGGTCCCACTCCGTCAACGGCAGCAGGTGCACCGGGCCTCCGCTGGCCACCCCGGCCGAATGGACGACGCCCGCGATCCGGCCCGGCGCCGCGGCGAACACCTCAGCCACCGCCGCCTCGTCGCTGACGTCGGCCGCGACGAACGTGTAGCCGCCTGGTCCGTCGAGCGGCTCGCTACCCGGTGCGAGATCACAGCCGACGACGGTGGCGCCGTCGTCGAGCAGCCTTCGCGCCGTCGCGAGCCCGATGCCTGAAGCTGCACCGGTGACCACCATCGTCACGCCATCGAAGCGTCCCACTTCTACCTCCTTTAGGGCGTCAGGATCACCTTGACGCAGTCGGCGGTGCGCGCGGCGACGGCGGCGTACGCCGCGGCGGCATCGTCCAAAGACATTGAATCCGTGAAGATTCCGCCGGTGTCAAGGCGCCCGGACTGAATCAACGGAATCAGTTCGGGCCAGGTGCGCTGCACGGGTGCGGTGGTCATGCGCAGGGTGACGCTGCGGATCAAGGACATGAGCGCGGGGAAGGGGAAGGGATTGAGGTCGTGCACACCGACCACCGACACCGTGCCGCCGGGTCGCACGCAGGCCAGCGCCTCCGTCATGGTCGTGTCGTTGCCGACGGCGTCGATGATGGCCGCGGCGCCGCGGCCACCCGTGGCCGCCATCACCGCCTCGAGCGCGGGCGGAGCCAACGCCGTCGCGCCCCACGACTCGACCCGCCGTCGGCGTCCCTCGACGGGATCAACCGCGAACACCGTGCCCGCGCCCAACGCGATGGCGCTTCGCACCGCGCACAAACCGACCGCCCCGAGCCCGAGCACGACCACCGTTCCGCCGAGTGGGATGTCGGCCCGTTGCGCGCCCGCCCAGCCCGTGGCCAGGTTGTCGGTCAACAGCAGCGCTTCCTCGGTGTCGATGCCGTCGGGGATGGTGAGCAGCTGAAAGTCGGCTGCCGGCACCGCGAGTAGCTCGGACTGGGCACCGCCCAGGGCTCCCGAACCGAAGATCTGCGGACCGGACAGACACGTGATCGGGTCGCCCGTGGCGCAGCCGACGCACGTTCCACAACCGGCGACCGACGACACCAGCACGGAGTCCCCGACCTTGACCGAGCGCACGTCGGCCCCCGTCTCGACCACCGTGCCGACCGCTTCGTGGCCGAGCGCGACGGGTGCCCCCAGCGGATAGTCGCCTTCGTAGAAGTGAAGGTCGGAACCGCAGATCGCGGCGGCGGTGACCTCGACGATGGCGCCGTCCGATCCGGGCAACGTGGGGTCGGGCACGGTGTCGACACTGATCCGACCGGGGGCGTCGATCCTGACCGTTCGCATGCTGCTCCTCGAAGATCGTCCTTGCGCGGGGCCTCACCGCGACCATACATTCATGGCCATGCGTCCAGCCGCCGAAGTGTTCGACGTGGAACTCGAGCACCTGCGAATGTCGGCGTTGGCGTGGGGTCCGGCGGACGGACGGCTGGTGATCTGCCTGCACGGCTTTCCCGACAGCGCGTGGAGCTGGCGCCACGTGGGTGCGATCCTCGGCGACAAGGGATTCCGCGTCGTCGCGCCGTTCATGCGCGGATATGCACCCACCGCGCTGCCCGCCGACCGTGATTACCACATCGGCGCGCTCGCATACGATGCGGCGCAGTTGTGCCACGCGCTCGGCGGCCAGGATGCCGTCGTCGTCGGGCACGACTGGGGGGCATTCGCATCGAATGCATTGGCCGCCAACCCGGATTCGCCGTTCGGCCTACACGTCAGCATGTCCGTGCCGCCGATCGGCGGCATGACCCCGCGGCGCGGAAGCCTCGGGCGGCACTTGCGGCTGCTGCCCGGCCAGATGCGAATGAGCTGGTACGTCATGTACTTTCAGCTTCCTTGGCTTCCCGAGCGGACGGTGCACCGCATCATCGCGAAGCTGTGGCGCGACTGGTCGCCGGGGTATGACGGTGCGGACGACGTGGCACACGCGTTGGATGCCCTGCCGACCCTCGACCGTCGCGCCGCCGCGCTGGCCTACTACCGGGCGCTGGGCCGCAACACCCGAGCGGGGCCGAGGTACGCCGACATGCACGGCGAGCGCTACGGGCTGCCGCGCGGTCGGTTCCTGTACCTGCACGGCACCGACGACGGCTGCATGCAACCGGGTTTCGTCGACCTCCTCCGCGACGTGCTGCCGCCGGAGGCCACTGCGACGATGATCCCGAACGCGGGACACTTCCTTCAGGTCGAGCAGCCCGAGGTCGTCGCAGCCGAAATCGAGCGTTTCCTGAAGAACTGACGCGGCCTAGGAGCCGAAGCGGGCTGGACTTCGGCTGCGCTGAGGGCTGTGGAATCCGGCAATCCACGACCGTGAGCGCAGGCGAAGTGCGACGGCAGCCGCCACGTCAACACGCAGACCGACCTAGGAGCCGAAGCTCAGCGTGATCTTGTCGTCGAACCCGACTGGGGTATCGACCGGTGGCGATTGACTGACCACTCGACCGCGTTGCTTGTCGTCGCCGGGCACGTCGGCACCTCTGTCCAAGCCGTCGTCTGCGCGCCTCCAGCCCATCGCGGCGAGCCGGGCGCGGACTTCGTCCCACGTTTGGCCGGTGACGTCGGGCATCTTGAACTGGTTGGCCTTCGATTGCTGGACCTGGATGGGTTCGTCCACCGAAACGGTCTGTCCGGCAGGCGGATTGGTGCCAACCACCTGGCCGATGGGTTCGGGGCTGTCGACCGGCACGGGCAGGAGCTTGGTGAAGCCGGATGCCTCGAGGATCGCCTTAGCCGAGTCGAAGTCAGGCCGCCCCGCCACGTCGGGCACCAGCGTGCTATCCGGCCCGGTGCCCACCCACATCGTGATCTGGGTCGCGACCGATTGGGTCGAGTTGGCCGGCGGGACGGTCCTGGTGACGAGGTCCTTCTGGTCAGGCTCCGACGCTTCGGCGATCCGGACGACGTCGTCGAACCCGGCCTCCTTGAGCCTGTCTGCGGCCTCGTCCGGGCTGGAGCCGGTGACGTCGGGAACCGGCGCACGGTCGGGCCCGGTCGACACGTTGACGGCGATGTCGGTGCCCTCGCTGACTGAGGCGTTGGCGCTCGGATCGGTATCGATGACGTCCCCGCGGTCCGTCGCTGAGTTCGCCTTGGGCTCGACGTGCGTCTTGAAGCCCTGGCTCTGCAGCAGCTGCACTGCCTCGTCCTGGGACTTGCCGTTGACGTCGGGCACCCGCACCTTGGAGCCGAACGTGACGATGGCGATGGTCGCCACGACCGCCACCACCGCCAGCAGCGCGCCGATGGCCAGCCAGCGTCGGCGCGGCCGGCGCGCGTCGTCGTCGAGCACGGGGAGCGGCGCGGTTCGGTGATGCTTGTCCGCCTGCGACGACGGCTCCGTCGGCTCGGCGTCGCTGGGGACCGCCGGTGCGTCCGGAGGCTCGCCGCTGTGGACGCGGATGAGGTCGTTGCGCATGTCGGCGGCCGTCTGATACCGGTCCTTCGGGTCCTTCGCCAGGGCCTTGAGCACCACCGCGTCGAGCTCGGGCGAGATGCCGGGGCGGCGCGCAGACGGTGGGGTCGGCCGCTTGCGCACGTGCTGGTACGCCACCGCGAGTGGGGTGTCGCCGACGAAGGGTGGGTCCCCGGTGAGGATTTCGTAGAGCACACAACCCAGCGAGTAGACGTCGGAGCGGGCGTCGACGGTCTCGCCGTGCGCTTGCTCGGGGGAGAGGTACTGGGCGGTGCCGATGACCGTTTCAGTCTGGGTGAGGCTGTGGCCCGCGTCGGCGACGGCTCGGGCGATGCCGAAGTCCATGACCTTCACCGCGCCGGTCTTGCTGATCATGATGTTGGCGGGCTTGACGTCGCGGTGGATGATGCCGTGCTGGTGGCTGAAGTGCAGCGCCTGGCAAGCGTCGGCGATGATCTCGATGGCCCGCCGCGGCGGGAACGGGCCCTCGGTGCGGACGATGTCACGCAGCGTGACCCCGTCGACGTACTCCATGACGATGTAGGGCACCGTGCCCATCGCCGTCTGCGCCTCGCCGGTGTCGTGCACGGCGACGATCGCCGGGTGGTTGAGCCCGGCGGCGTTCTTGGCCTCGCGCTTGAAGCGCTGGTAGAAGTTCGGGTCGCGGGCCAGCTCGGCGCGCAGCACCTTGACCGCGACGTCGCGGTGTAACCGCAGGTCGCGGGCCAGGTGAACTTCTGCCATGCCGCCGAACCCGATGATCTCGCCGAGTTCATAGCGGTCGGACAGCAGTTGAGGGGTCGTCATCGAACGTTCTGGTCTCTTTAGCTTCGAGCGCCGGTGCTCCGGCGCTGCGTCACCACGATATCCACCCCGTGGTGGCGTCCCGCTTCGCGGTGACTCAGAGGCGCTGCGCGGCGAAGACGGCCGCCTGATCCACCATGCCGTTGGCGACGTACTGGCCGTGCGCACCGAGATTGCCGCCGTCGTTCGTGCAGATCGGGTCGTCGTCGACGCACTGGTCGATGGTCTTTGGTGCATAGAGCGGGCCCAGCGAGATCGGCGGTGCGTCGATGGCCGTCAAGAACCTGCTCGAGGGCTGACCGAACAGTGCGACGGCCGCCACGTGCTTGGCGACGTCGGACGGCATCGGGCCGGTGATGTCGGCAGGCAGGGCGTAGCCCGCTGGTATCGCCGCGGCGGTCACGTAGCCGATCACCGCCGCGCCCTGCGAGTAGCCTCCGAGCACCATCTTGGTCGACGGGCAGGTGGCGGCCATCTGGCGGACGTGGTTGCTCGCGTCGGCGACGCCTTGCGCTGCCGTCGGGAAGTCCGTGCTCGCGGGATAGGTCACGGGGTACACGTCGACGGACTTCGCGCCGAGCTGTGATTGCAACGAGTCGACGAAGGCCTGCCCGATGCCGCCGACCCCTGGCGGCTCCGTCGTGCCGCGGGCGAACACCACCTGGACGTCTGGACACGGAGCCGCGGCGGCGGACGGTGCGAGCGGGGTGGCAAGTAGGGCGCCTGCCGCCACGGACCCCAACACGTGAGCGAAACGCTTCACCAATTTCGTCACGGCGACCCACCCTTTGCTTCGCACCCGAACCGTTAGCCAAGCTCAATGCTAGGAGATCTAACTAGTGGTCGCACGGCGAAGGGGGCAGGTCACACCGAACGCCGGCACGTGCGGCGGGCCACAATCGGCGCCGCGGCCCAGCGCTACGTTCAGATAGCGCTCACGGCGACGGCCACTCGCACTTTCGCTACGCCAGCGCTACGTCAATGGGTTGGGGCCCCCGGACGGTTAGTCCTGGCGCAGGAGGGCTACAACGTAGTCATGCAGGGCACCGCGTTGTTCCTCGACCGCTACGAAGTCCGTGGGCTTCTGGGGCGTGGCGGGATGGGCGACGTGCGGGACGGCTGGGACCGGCGGCTGAACCGTCCGGTGGCCATCAAGCTGCTGCACCCGCAGTACAGCCACCAACCGCATTTGCGCGCCCGGTTCCGGACCGAGGCCGCCGTCGTCGCCGCGCTCGAGCATCCCAACATCGTCGCCGTGTACGACAGCGGCGAACACGACGGCATCCCCTTCATCGTCATGGAGCGCTTGCCCGGCGGCACGTTGGCCGACCAGATCGCCCTCGGTCCGGTAGCCGAGCCATGCGCCCGCATGATGCTCGTCGGCACGCTGGCGGCGCTGGCAGTTGCACATGCCAACGGCGTTCTGCACCGCGACATCAAACCCGGCAACATCCTGCACACGTTCGGCGGCGATGCCTACAAAGTCGGCGACTTCGGCATTGCCAAGACGCCCGGAGGGGCGCTGACGGTGACGGGCCAGATCTTCGGCACCATCGCCTACCTGAGTCCGGAACGGCTCTGCGGGGCGCAGGCGTCGGTGGCGGACGACCTGTACGCCGTGGGCGTCGTCGGCTACGAAGCCCTCACCGGCCGCCGCGCATTCGGGCCCGACGACAACATCGGGGCGCTGACCCACGCCGTGCTGCGGGGTGACCGCGTGCCACTGCCTGTGGTGCGGCCCGACGTCGATCCGGGGCTGGCCGCGGTCGTCGAACGCGCGATGGCGCGAGATCCCCGCCAGCGCTTCGGCAGTGCGGAGGAGATGGGCGCAGCGCTGGCGGCCCCGGCGTTTCGTCCGCCGACCAAGGTGCTCGACGGGCCGCCCGTCCCCCTGACGTACGTGCCGCCGCTACCCCCGCCGCGGTCGATGAGCAGGCGCAAGCGGATGTTGGCTGCGGGGGCGGTCCTGGCCGCGTTGGCGGTGACGGCGTTGGCGTTCGCGCTCGACGGGCCGTCGAGTCAACCGGCGCCCACCCCGATCAGCACCAGTACGTCGGTACGCCCGCCGGCGACCAGCAGCGCGCTTCCCCCGCCCACGACATCACTTGTGGAGCAACCTCTTCCCGACAAGCCGCACGGCAACGGCAACGGGAAGAGAGACGACAAGGGCAAGGGCCCGAAGCGCTAGGCGTTGGACACCCTCAGCGCGACGCGTTGCCGACGGGACTGAGCACGCCGGCTTGCCTCGACTGTAGGAGCGACTGAAGGATCTCCTCGCTGCGCACCGAAATGTTCGACAACAGCGACGAGGTAAGTCCGTGAGTGTGCTCGGTGTTGCCCTGAATGAAGAGCCCGCCGACGGTCGGCCTCGAGGTCGTGAGCCGGTAGTCGCGCGACACCGCCGGTCGGCCCGCGGCGTCCATCTCGACCTCGTCGCAGAGGTCGCCGAGCATGTCGCGCAGCGGAGTTGGCTGGAACCCTGTGGCGAAGATGACGGCGTCGCAGTCGATTTGGTCGATGGTCCCGGTGGGATGGTGCAGGATGTCGACTCGGACGCCGCCCTCGTCCTCTTCGGTGTTGAGTAGGCTCGACGCTCCGCGTAGGAACAAGCGCCGATTGCCCGCCACCCGCTCGGCATACTCGCGGGCGTACAAGTCCTCGATGAGCGGGAGGTCGACGGCAGAGTAGTTGGTGCTGCGGTGGTAGTTGATCAACTGACGGCGCACACCTGGGTCCGCGGAGTAGAAGTCGTCGACGGCGTCCGGGTCGAAGACGCGGTTCGCGAACGGGCTGTCATCCGCCGGGCTGTACCCGTACTTGGCGAAGACGCCGTGCACCTCGACGGTTGGTGACAGGTCGTGAAGGTAGGCAGCGACTTCGGCAGCGCTCTGTCCGGCACCCACGACGACGAAACGATCGTGATCGCGGGATGGCAGTTCCTCCAGGTCGTGAAGGAAGCAGTGGTTGTGCAGCTGCCGCGTCGAAGGCGTCACGCCAGGTGGCAGTTGGGGGTGAAGTCCGCCGGCGATCACGACGTTCCTGGCGTACAACCGACCGCCTTGGGCCCCAGTGACTTCGACCTCGAAGAGGTCGTCGACTTCGCGTACTGAGGTGACGCGTGATCCGTAGCGGACCGACGTGTCGACCTTTTCGGCTGCCCAGGACAGATAGTCGTGAAACTCCAGTCGCGTGGGGAAGAACGTCTTGTAGTTGATGAACTCGGTGAGCCGGCCGCGCTCGGTCAGATAGCTCAGGAAGCTGAACTCGCTCTGCGGATTACGCTGCGTGACTAGATCTTTGAGGAACGAGATCTGCATGGTGGCGCCGGGAATGAGCATGCCCGTATGCCAACCGAACTCGGGCTTCACCTCGACGAACTCGGCGGACACCGGTCGGGCGACATCGGGGCGCTCGTTGTACTCCTTGATCGCGATCGCGAGCGCGAGGTTGGAGGGCCCGAAACCGACCCCGACGCAATCGAGCACTGGATGATCGCCGTTGGATGGCTGAAGGTCTTGGGACATCACGCGCCTGCCATCTGGTCGACTGCACCCGGGACGGGTTCGGATGGGTCCGAGCCCAGCGCCACGATTCGGTTGTGGGCGTCGACGTGCACCACCTTGGGTGCATGGGAGTGACGCTTGGATTCTTCCACCTGTAGGAACGACATGATGATGACGAGGTTTCCAGGCGAAATCAGATGTGCCGCAGCACCGTTGATTCCAATCACGCCCGAGCCTGGGGGGCCGGTGATGGCGTAGGTGACCAGCCGGGCGCCCGTCGTGATGTCGACGACGTGTACCTGCTCGCCATCCGCGATGTCTGCGGACGCCATCAACTCTTGGTCGATCGTGATCGAACCTACGTAGTGCAGGTCGGCTTGAGTGACCGTCGCGCGGTGAATCTTGCCCCCTAGCAATGTGCGCTGCATCCTCGCCTCTCTAGCCGCATGGATACGGCGCCCTCTGGCCCTGACGGTTGTCGTGTGAACACGGGTGAAGCGCGGCGCGCAATGGCCGCTCACTAAGCGAAGGCTAACCTACTTCACAGACAACGCAAGACCTTCCCCGCGCGGCGCCCCTGGCCGACGTCGCCGCCAAAAAGGTTGGCGCAGAACATTCCTGTGAACTACCTGTGCCATACCTGCCAACCAAGGTTGTGAGGGCAGGATACCCAAACTTATGACAGCCTAAGCTATGGTGTTGGCTGCAATGAGGCCAAACGAAGGGGATTCACGCGTGGAGCTGCATTTTCGGAGGTGGCGTCGGACAGGCGCGGCCGTTGCCGCCGTTGTCTTGGCCGCGGGCCTTCTGACGTCGTGCGGTTCGACGCAGGAGAAGACCCCGGAGGCCAGCCCACCGGCGACCATCACCATCGCCCACAAGTTCGGCGAGACGAAGGTGCCCGCGGACCCCAAGCGCGTGGTCACCGTCGGATGGACCGATCAGGACTTCGTCCTCCCGTTCGGCGTTGTTCCGGTGAGTACCAGGGTGTTCGAGGACAACTACAACAGCTACCCCTGGGTCGAGGCGGCCACCGACGGCAAGGGCGTGACCACCTGGGGTGGAACGGACGAGATCGAGTTCGAGGCGATCGCGGCGCAGAAGCCCGACCTGATCTTCGCGATCTACGAGTCCATCGACCAGGAGACCTACGACCGGCTCTCCCAGATCGCGCCTACGGTGATCCAGTCGGCTGACTACGCCGACGAGGAGACGCCGTGGAACGTCCAGCTGCTCACGACGGGCAAGGCGCTCGGCAAGGAAGACCAAGCCAAGGAACTCGTCGCGAAGGTCCAGGGCCGAATCGATGAGGCGCGCAAGGCCAATCCGGAGTTCGACGGCAAGACGCTGGTGATGGACGTCGGACCGGAGAACGGCGGACACTACCTGTTGCCGGAGAACGACCCACGGCGTGGGCTGTTCACCGCACTCGGGTTCAAGACCCAGGACGTCGATGGCGACGTCAGCGAAGAGAAGCTGGCCGAGTTGGACAAGGACGTGCTGTTCATCACCGGCGCTACCAAGGAGCAGATGCTGGCGTCGCCTGCGTTCGCGCGGCTCGGCGTCGTTGCGAAGAACCGCACGCTCTACACCGACTTCGAATCCAACCTCAACGGTGCGCTGACCTACAGCGGGCCCGAGGCGCTGCTCTACGCGCTCGACGTGCTCACGCCGCAGCTGGCCAACGCACTGAACGGTCGGCCGGTGGCCGATCTCGCCGACGCCTGACGCGCAACGCCTGACGCCAATACCCGCCGGTGCGAACCGGCGGGTATTGCCGTCTCACGAGGCGAGTTCGGCCGCGATGAGCGGGCCCAGCCGTTCAAGGGTGTCCGAATCCATCAGCTCGGAATGGCGGCAGTCCAGCTTGACGACGCGCAGCTCGCCGCCGACGTGGTCCCGCCAACCCAGCGAGGCAACTCCAACGAGGTCCATCTCCAACGTGGTGGCATCGACGAAGAAGACATCGCCGGCGTAGCGTCCGTAGTCGGCGTTCGCGGTGAAACGTTCGGCGGCCACGTAGTTTTCGACGACCAGGGCGATCTGACGGTCGTCGAGGATGCCGATCGCGTCGTCGCTCGCGCGTACCAGCGACACCGCGTCGGCCACCGTCATCTTGGCACCGGGGTCGACGGGGAAGCCCATCTCTCGGAGCAGGCCGGCCAGCACGGCAGCGGGGTCGAACGTCCTCTCGGCGGTGACGTCGGTGCGGGCATCGAGCATGCCGACATGGGTGACGTCGCGACCGCGCCTGGTGAGTTCCTCGGCCACGAGTAGCGCCATCGAGCCGCCAAACGACCAACCGAGCAGCCTGATCGGGCCGATCGGGGCCACCTCAACCACCGTGTCGGCATAGTCGGCCGCGAGTTCTGCGATGGTCTCGGGTAACTCGTGGCCGGAGAACAGCGGCGACTGCAGCCCATACAACGGGATCTGCTCGGGCAGATACCGTTTCAGGCCAGCGAACTGCCAGCTGAGCCCGCTGGCGGGATGGATGCAGAACAGTGGCGGCTCGGATCCTGATGGGCGCAACGACAACACGTGCGACAGGCTGTCGGGTACGCCACCGGTGGTTCCGTCGGTCAGAAGTCGGGCGACGTCCGCCACGGTGGAGGCGATCATCAGCTCGGCCACGGGTAGGTCGACGCCGAATTCGCGTCGGATGGTTGCCGCGAGTCGCACCAGAAGCAGGGAATGCCCACCGAGACTGAAGAAGTCGTCGTCCATGGTGGTGACGGTGACGCCGAGGACGTCGGTGAACAGGTCGCAGAGTCGTCGCTGTTGGGGGGTTTCGGGGGGACGGCCGGTGGTGGCGCCGAATTCGGGCGCGGGTAGTGCGTTGCGGTCGAGCTTGCCGCTGGGGGTGAGTGGGAACTCGTCGAGTGCGACGAACGCCGACGGGATCATGTGGATGGGAAGCGCGGCGGTCGTGTGCTTGCGCAGCGAGTCGGCGGTTGGAGCGTCGTCGGCAGGCAGGTAGTAGGCGACGAGCCGGTCGTTGCGAACCACGACCCGCGCCGAGGATACGCCGGGATGCGTCGCCAAAACGGTCTCGAGTTCGCCGGGCTCGATGCGGACGCCGCGCAATTTGATCTGGTCGTCGGTGCGGCCGAGGTACTCGAGTTGGTGGTCGGCGCGCCAGCGGACCAGGTCGCCGGTGCGGTACATGCGTGCGCCGGCGTCGAAGGGGTTGGCCACGAAGCGTTCTGCGGTGAGATCGCGGCGGTGCAGGTAGCCGTCGGCCAGTTGCACGCCGGCCAAGTAGAGCTCGCCTTGGGCGCCCGAGGGGACGGGGTTCAGATACTCGTCGAGGACATACGCGCGGACGTTCCAGCCCGGCGTCCCGAGGGCGATGGGGCCGCCGTCAGCGGTCCAGCCGAGGACGTCGACCGAGGCTTCGGTCGGCCCGTAGAGGTTGTGCAAGGGGACGTCCAGCGCGAGTGAGAAGCGGGCGGCCAGGTCGGTGGGCAGCGCTTCGCCGCCGACGGTGACCCTCGTCAGGGTGTCGCACTGTGCTGCGCGGGGTTCGTCGAGGAAGAGCTCCAGCATCGACGGGACGAAGTCGACTGCGGTGACACGCTGGGCGGCAATGGTTTCGGCGAGGTAAGCCGGTTCGCGGTGACCGCCAGGCCGGGCGATCACCAACGTCGCGCCGACGCTGAGCGGCCAGAACACCTCCCACACCGAGGTGTCGAAGCTGATGGGTGTCTTCGCCAGCATCCGATCGTCTGCCGTCAGCGGGTAGGCGTCTTGGAGCCAGGCGATGCGGTTGACGATGCCCGCGTGTGGCACCGCGACTCCCTTGGGCCGTCCCGTTGTCCCTGAGGTGTAGAGCACGTAGGCCCACGACGCCGGATCGACTTTGACCCGCGGGCCGGCCTGCTGCCGATCGCGCGCGGTGCGCACCACGGCGAGGTCGTCGATGATGGCGGCGGGTTTGGCGTCATCGATCATGTACGCCAACCGGTCTGGCGGATACTCCGGGTCAAGCGGCAGGAAGGCCGCACCGGACTTGGCGACCGCCAGCAGGGTGACGATCAGTTCGACAGACCTGGGTAGCGAGACTCCGATGATGCCGCCTTGGCGGGCGCCGTCGTCGGTGAGCTTGGCCGCCAACCGATCCGACCAGGCGTCCAACTCTGCGTAGCTCAGTTCACGGCCCTCGAACACCACCGCAGGCGCATCCGGTGTCGCCGTCGCTTGCGCGGCCACCAGCGCACCCAGGGCATGCGAATCCACGTCACGGTCCGTGTCATTGCGGGTGGCGATCAGCGTGTCGCGTTCACCGTCGGCGAGCACGTCGATGGCACTCACCGGCGTCGTGGTGTCGGAGGCTACCTGGCGCAGCGTCCGCGTCAGCCTGCGAGTCAGAGTCCGCACCGACGACTCATCGAACAGGTCGCTGCTGAATTCGGCCATGATCGTCGCGGATCCCGACGTGCGATCGTCGATCAACGTGAATCCGAGGTCGAACATGGCTGCGGTGACGGGCGGTTCGCTCCACTCGGTGGGCAGCCCGAACATCTCGGCGTCGTCGCCATCGCGGCGGTGGTATCCGACGAAGACGTTGAACAACGGGTTTCGGCCAGCGACGCGCGGGGGATTGAGCTCCTCGACCAGTCGCTCGAACGGCAACTCCTGGTGGGCGAACGCCGCCAGGTCGGCCGACCGCACTCGCGTCAGCACGTCGTCGAACGTCGGGTTTCCTGACACGTCCGCGCGCAGCACCACGGTGTTGACGAAGAAGCCGATCACCTCGTCGAGCGCGGACTCGTCGCGGCCGGCCACCGGCGTGCCGACCACGATGTCGTCGCCGGCTCCCAACCGGTGCAGCAGCACGGCGACGGCGGCGTGCAGCATCATCACCATGCTGACCTGGCGCTCGTCGGCGATGGTCCGAAGTGCCGCAGCGAGTTCCGTCGACACCTCGACGTGCAACGTGCCACCCGTTCCGCTGGCCCGGGCGGGCCGAGCGCGGTCGGTCGGCAGGCTCAGCTCGTCGGGGGCGCCGGCAAGGGCCGACTTCCAGAACTCCAGCTGCCGCGCGCCGACGTCCCCCAGCAGCTCACGCTGCCACAGCGCGTAGTCCGCATACTGAATCGGCAACGCGGGCAACGCCGAATCGTCACTCGACGAACGGATTTGGTAGGCCCGGTTCAGATCTGCGAGGAACGGCGCGTCCGACCACTCGTCGGTCGCGATGTGGTGCAGCAGCACCGCCACCGTGTGGTCCTCGGCGCTCGCGGTCAAGACGTCGACCCGCAGCGGAAGCTCGCTGCTCAGGTCGAAGCGGTGACCGGCGGCCGCCGCAACCTCGGCGGGAATCCGATCCGTGGCACAGTCCGTGACGCGAAACGGCGGCCGCGTGCCAACGGGCAGAATCTCCTGGCGGTAGCCGCCGTCGTCCTCGGTGAAGACGGTGCGCAGCGACTCGTGCCGGTCGACGACGTCGCCAACGGCGTCGCGCAGCGCATCGACGTCCAATGCGCCGCGGACGCGGAAAACCAACGGATAGTTGTACGCCACACCCGTTTCGCCGAGCCGGTCGACGACCAGCATGCGCTCCTGCGCGGGCGACGCCGGGACGCGTTCCGGGCGGGGGCCTGCGACCAATTCCTGGCGCGGCGCCCGCTCGAGTGCCCGTTCCGATTCCAGGCCAGCGGCGAGGCCCGCTACGGTGCGCGCGTTGAAGACGTCACCAAGGGCCAGCTCGACGCCGAGCGCCGCGCGGACCTTGCTGATCAGTCGGATGCTGAGCAGGGAGTGTCCACCGAGGTCGAAGAAGTCGTCGTCGACTCCGACGCCGTCGACCCCGAGCACCTCGGCGAAGAGCTCGCACAGCGTCTCTTCGGTGGGGGATTGCGGTGGCCGACTGGAGTTCTGGGCCGACGGCGCGACGTCGGGGAGCGCCCGGACGTTGAGCTTGCCGTTGTCGGTCAGGGGAAGTTCGTTCAGCACCGCCATCGCCGTCGGCACCATGTAGGGCGGCAGCACGCCCTTGAGGTAGGTACGAAGCTCGCCGACGAGGTTCTGGTGCTCGGCCGTCCTCGCGGTCGGCACGACGAAGCCAACCAGTCGGTGCGAGCCCGGCGTGTTCGGATCGGGACGCGCGATCACGGCTGCCTGCGCGACTCGGGGATGGGCGCCCAATGCCGCCTCGATGTCGCCGAGCTCCACGCGGTAGCCGCGGATCTTGAGCTGGTCGTCGGTGCGGCCGAGGAAGTCCAGATTGCCGTCCGCGCGCCGCAACACCAGGTCGCCGGTGCGGTAGACCCGGCCCGGGCCTTGGGGATTCGCGACGAAGCGACCCGCACTCAGCGCCGGCTGCCCGAGATAGCCCCGCGCCAACCCCGCGCCCTCGATGTAGAGCTCGCCCGCGATGCCGTCGGGAACCGGACGCAACCAGCCGTCGAGGATGTGCGCCCTGGTGTTCCAGATCGGTTCGCCGACGGTGGGAGTGGCGCTGTCATCGGTGCCGCCGCCGAGGGTGTTGATGGTGTATTCGGTGGGGCCGTAGAGGTTGTAGCCGTAGCTGGTATCGCTGTCGCGCAGCCTGTTCCAGACCGTGGACGAGACGGCTTCGCCGCCGAGCAGCACCAGCACCGGCGGATGACCGTTCGGGTCGAGCAGGCCCTGCTCGAAGAGCAGCGCAGCGTACGTCGGCGTCACGTTGATGACGTCGACGCGGTGCTCGTGACAGTACGACACCAGTGCCGTCGCGTCGCGGCGCAGCTCCTCGTCGCAGATGTGCACCTCGTGACCCTCGATGAGCCACAACAACTCTTCCCACGACATGTCGAACGAGAACGACACGGTGTGCGCGATGCGCAGTCTGCGACCGCCGGCCTTGGCGATGGCTGGCGCGAAGATTGCCTCGCGGTGATTGAGGTGCATGTTGGTCAGCCCGCGGTGCGGTGTGACGACGCCCTTGGGCTTGCCCGTCGACCCCGACGTGTAGATGACGTAGGCGGGTTGGTCGGGGCGCGGCGAGAAACCGTCCCAATCGGGTCGGGCCGCAGCGCACTTCGCCAACGCGTCGTCGCCATCGAGCACGATCACCGGACATGCGTCGGGCGCCACTCCGGCGATGCGGCTGGCCGTGGCCGACGTGACGAGCACGCACACCGGCTCGGCGTCGTCGAGCATGACCGCCAGCCGGTCGTCGGGATAGTCGAGTTCGAGCGGCAGGTACGCGGCGCCGGCGCGCAGCACCGCAAACAGCGCGACCACGGCATCGATCGACCTTGGGATGGCCAGGGCCACCGTGCATTCCGGCCCGATGCCACGGTCGCGCAGCACCCAGGCGAGCCGATTGAGCCGCTCCTCCAGCTGGCCGTAGTCGATGCTGTCATCGCCGCACACCAATGCGGTCAGCGTCGACGACTCGGGGTCGCGGCCGGCGAGCAGATCCAGCACGGTCGCTTCGGGAAGGTCGTGATCCGTCGACGCCGCCCGCGCGGCGAGGGCGGCCCGCTCGTCGGGGAGCACCAACGGAACCGCGGCCAACGCATCGGCGACACCGCCCTCTTCGCCGATGTGCAGAATGACCTGCTGCAGCCGGGCTAGGAGTCGCGCAGCGCGTTCGCGGCCCACCACGTCGGGCCGGTACTCCAACTTGACCCACAGCCGACGCCCCGGCGACGCCACCCACGTCAGCGGATAGTGCGACGCGTCGATCGAATCGTGGCCGACGATGCCGTGATCGGTCTCCATGTCGGTGAACGTGTCGTCGTCGAGGAAGTTCTGCAACACGTAGAGACTGTCGAAGAGCGGCCCGCCGCCAGACAGCGCACCATTGGTGTCGCGATCCCGGTTGGCGAGCGCGCGCTGGATGTCGCCGAGGCCGAGGTACTCGTGGTCCATCAGGCGAAGCCGCTCGGACTGGACGGCGTGCATCGTCTCGGCCAGCGTGCGGTCGGGGCGCAGCTGGACACGGGTCGGCACGGTGTTCAGGAAGAGCCCGATGACCGAGTCGATGCCGTCGAGGTCGGTCGGGCGGCCCGCCACCGTCGAGCCGAATACCACGTCGTCACTACCGGTCTCGTAGGCCAGCACCAGCGCCAGTGCGGTGCTGATGAGCGCGTTCAGGGTGACGCCGGCCGATCGTGCGCACGTGGTGAGCGCCGCGGTCTGTTCGTCGGTCAGGGTGAAGTCGAGCCGCAGGGCAAGTGTCGCCTCGGTGCCCACCGCCTCGGGTACCAGCAGGGTCGGCGTGGCCAGGTCGGCGAGGGCGTCGGCCCATTGGCCCGCTGAGGCGTCCCGGTCCTGACGGGCCAGCCAGCGCAGGTAGTCGGTGAAGTCGGCCGTCGGGTCGGGGAGCTCGGCGCGCATGCCCCGTTTGGCGGCGGTGTACTCCGAGAACAGTTCGCGCAGTAGCTGTTCGCGCGACCAGCCGTCCAGCAGCAGGAAGTGGTAGCTGAAGATCAGCCGGTCGTGCGCACCGGTGCGGATCACTGTCATCCGGGCCAGCGGCGGCGAAGCCAGGTCGAAAGTGCGGAGTCGGTCGTCGGCGGTGAGCTGTTCGACCCGCTCGGAAACCCGTTCTGGCGCAAGCCCCGTCAGGTCGACGGTCTCGGGTTCGCACACGGGGTCCACGACGATCGCGGCCACGGGTTGCGGCAGGTCGTCACCCAGGAAGGCCGACCGCAACACGGGGTTGCGTCGCATCACCGCGGAGTAGGCCTTGCGCAGGGCGTCGACGTCGATCGGTTCAACGAAGTCGAAGACGTTCTGGACGATGTAGACCGCGGCCTTCGCGTACCTGGCCTGGAAGTACACGCCCTCCTGAAGGGGCGACAGCGGCCAGACGTCCTGAACCGCCCGCGAGGTGCCCGCCGTGACGCGGTCGACGTCCTGTTGGGACAGCGAGACGAGCGACAAGTCCGACGGCGTCAGCGCGGCGGTGGCGGGCTGGCCCGTGACCGCCTGGCCCAGTTCGCGCAGCACCGCGACCCAGTGCTCGCCGAGCTCAGCAACGGCGTCGGAGCTCAGCTCGCCGTGGGCGTAGGTGAGCGTGGCGCGCAGACGTGGGCCATCGACGGTCTCGTCGCAGATGGCGTTGAGCTCCAAAAGGTATGGAGTGCCGAGGTCGGGGTTGGGCCCGGCCCGCAGCGCGTCGACCTCTGGTGCCGAGTCCCAGTCCTCGGTGCCATCTGCGGCCCACCGGCCGAGGTAGTTGAACAACAGCTGAGGGGCGGGCAGCCGGCCCAACGCGGCGGCAGTGCGTGGGTTGCAGTAGCGGAGCTGGCCGAAGCCGAGCCCGCCGTCCGGAGCGGCGCGAAGCCGTTCCTTGACCTCCTTGAGCACGGCCACGAGGTCGTCACCCGCTGGGGCATCCAGTCGCACCGGGGCGATCGCGGTGAACCAGCCGACGGTGCGGGACAAGTCGAAGTCGCCCCACCCGTCGCGGCCATGCCGCTCGAGGTCCAGCACCAGCGGTGCATCGGACGCGCCGCCGCGGGCGATTCGCCACCGGCCCACCGCCACATGCAGTGCCGCCACCAGTGTTTCGGTGACGTCGGCGTTCGCCATCGCGGGCACCGTCGTCAGCAGCGGCACCGTCTCCTCGGCGGTGAGCCGGACGTCGTGATCGCGCGTCGCCCCGACGGTGAGGGCGACCACGGCCGTCTGCGGCTCGAGCTCGCCACCGGGGGTCAACGTCGACGTCCAGTGCTCGAATTCGGCCAATCGTGCTGCCTGCTGGGCGTTCTCGTTGACGACGCGGGCGTACGAGCGAAGCGAGGTGGGGACCGGTGGCAGCATCGCCCGCTGGCCGGCCATCACCTGAGCGCAGGCCTCGCTGAGGTCCTCGATCAGGATGCGCCAAGAGACGCCGTCGACGGCGAGGTGGTGGACCACGAGGAGTAGTCGGCCCTGGCGCTGCGGACCCAGGTCGAACCACACCGCTTCGACGATGGTGCCGGCATCGGGGTCCAGCCGGTCGGCGGCGGCGTCGGACTCTTCGCCGATCCTGTTCCGCAACGCGTCGTCGTCGAGGTGTGCGGCGCCGACCCGTGACACCGATACCGAGGCTTCTGCAACGGTTTCCAGCGACCACAACATCGGAACCGGACGGCTCAGCCGTAACCGCAGGGCGTCGTGGCGGCTGATCACCGCCACCAGCGCCGCGTCGAGGTGGTCCAGCGTCACGCCGATGGGGGTGCGCAGCAGCTCGGTCTGGTTGAACCGCGACACCGTTCCGCCGAGTTCGGCCAGGCGCGCCACGATGGGGGTCAGCATGACCTCGCCGAGATCCGGTCCGCTGTCGTCCACGGCGGGCGCGACTTCCTCGACGGACTCGGCCAGTGCCGTCGGGGTGCGGTTCACGAAGACCTGCTGCGGGGTGATCCGCAGCCCGTGCCGTCGCGCCCGGTTGACCAGTTGGATGGCGACGATGCTGTCGCCGCCCATCATGAAGAAGTCGTCGTCGACACCGACTGCGGTACCGAGGATCTCGGTGCAGAGGCTGGCGAGTAGTGCTGCGGTGCCCTGGTCGGTGGCCTCGACGCGAGGAGTGGGACCGGGCTCGGGTGGCTCGGGAAGTGCGGCTCGGTCGAGCTTGCCGTTGACGGTCAGGGGCAGTGCGTCGAGCACGACGAACGCCGACGGCACCATGTAGTCCGGGATCCGCTGTGAGAGGTCCGCGCGCAACCGAGCGACGTCGACCGTCTCGCGGCCGACGACGTACCCGATCAGCCGGGTGCGCCCAGATGGGTCCTGCCGCACGGCCGCAGCGGCATTCGCGACGTCGGGCAGCGCGGCGAGCGCCGCCTCGACCTCGCCGAGCTCGATTCGGTATCCGCGGACCTTGACCTGTTGGTCGGACCGCCCGACGTAGACCAACTCGCCAGTATCGGTCCACATGGCGGTGTCGCCACTGCGGTAGAGCCGCTCACCGGCGGCATCGAACGGGTTGGCCACGAAGCGTCCCGCCGTCAGGCCCGGCCGACCGACGTACCCACGCGCGAGTTGGCCGCTGGCGACGTAGACCTCACCGACCACGCCCGCGGGGACCGGCCGGAGCCCAGCGTCGAGCAGGTGGATGCGCAGCCCGGGGATGGGCCCGCCGATGACGCTGTCCGTCGCCGCGGTGTCCGCCGCATCGAGGGCACGGTGCGACACGTGGACGCATGTCTCGGTGATCCCGTACATGTTGACCAGCAGCGGAGTTTCGGGGGCGTGTCGCTCGTACCAGCGGGCCAGCCGGCCGGTGTCAAGGGCCTCGCCGCCGAACACGACGTACCGCAGATGCAAGGGCACCCGGTGGAGTCGGTCCGCTTCGATCAAGGGGTAGAACGCCGATGGGGTCTGGTTGAGCACCGTCACCCGCTCGGTCGACAGCAGCTCGAGGAAGCGCTCGGGATCTCGTGCCACCAGCTGTTCGACGACGACGAGCCGCCCGCCGTGCAGCAGCGGTCCCCACAGTTCCCAGACCGAGAAGTCGAACGCGGCGGAGTGGAACATCGTCCACACGTCGTCGGCCCCGAATTCGAAGAGCTCAGAGGTACCCCGGAAGAGCGCCGCCACATTCCGATGCGTGACGGCGACGCCCTTGGGCACCCCCGTCGAGCCAGAGGTGTAGATGACGTAGGCCGCGTGATCGGGTTCGAGCCCGGGTTGAGGTGACGGTTGATCGCGACCACTTTGCGCCGCGTCGTCGAGCAGCACCGTGCGGATCGTCGAATTCGTCAGTCGGCCAGGACGATCGGTCAGCACGCAGACGGGGGCCGAGTCGTCGAGGATGTGTTGCAGCCGCGCAGCGGGCGAGTCGATGTCCAGTGGGACGTACGTACCGCCGGCCTTGATGACCGCCAGCAGACCGACGATGAGGTCTGCCGAGCGGGGCAGCGCCACGGCCACCCAACTCTCGGGCCGGACCCCGAGTCCGACGAGCGTCGCGGCCACTGCCGTGGCGCGAGAATCGAGTTCGGCGTAGGTGAGTCGGTCGGCGCCGCACGTGACGGCCACCCGGTTCGAGGAACGCGATGCCGCCGCGGCGAAGGCATCGACGAGGGTTCGGTCCGGTCCTGGGCGCGACTGGGAGTCCGCGCCGAACCGCCGTTCGACCTCGGTGCGCAGGTCGATGTCCGCGACCGGGGTGTCCGGACGTTCGACGAACGTCGTCAGAATGCGCTCGATGCGCTCGGCGAACCGGTCGGCCGCCAGCTCCGTCACCGCGTCGGCGTCGTACTTGAGCTCCACCGTGAGTCGGTCGTCGAGATAGGCCACGAACGACACGGGGTAGTGCGGCGAGTCGGTACCGGTGAAACCGCGGAACCGCAGTGCCCGTGCGTCTTCCGAAACCTCCGTCGCGACGGTCGGGAAGTTCTCGACGACGACCATCGTGTCGAAGAAGTCCCTGACGCCGGCCAGCCGCGCGAGCTCGGCAAGGCCCAACTGTTGCGCATCGAGCAGGGTCGCCTGCTGGTCTTGCAGCTGCGCCATGGCGGTCGCGATCGTCGTCTGGTCGTCCCACGACATCGGCACCGGGATGGTGTTGATCAGGAGTCCGACGATCGACTCGGTGCCGGCCAACTCGCCGCCACGCCCCGAGACCGTCGAGCCGAACACCACGCGCCGTCGGTCGAGCAGGCGACCGAGGAGCAGTCCCCACGCACCGTGCAGCACGGTGGAAAGGGTCACGCCGCGTGCGCGGGCCGACTCGGTCAATGCGCGGGTCAGGCTGGGGGAGAGTCGACGGACGGCACTGCGATGCTCACCGACCGAATGTCCTTGCTGGCCATCCTCGCTCGGGAACAGCATGGTGGACTCGACGTGCTCGAGCGCCGTCGACCACGCCTGTCGAGCGGGTGCGCGGTCGCCACTGGTCACGGCTTCGACGTGGTCACGCAAGGTGGCCGTGATCGGCCTCAGCGCGGGGCCAGCCCCGACGGCGGCGTTGTAGTGCTCGACGACGTCGCCGAAGATCACCGGATACGACCAGCCGTCGGCGACGATGTGGTGCATGGTCTGGATGAGGCGATGCTCCGTCGGGCTCAGGCTCACCAGCACGTAGCGGACAAGCGGCGCGTCCGTCAGATCGAAGGGACGTGCCAGTTCTTCCTGAGCAATGTCTTCCAGCTGCGCCGCGTCGGCATCGACGGCTCGGAAGTCGACGGGGGCGTCGGCCCAGATGACCTGAGCGAGTCGACCGTCGGCGAGTTCGCGGAAGCTGGCGCGGAGCGCCTGGTGCCTGCGCATCACGGCAGCGACGCTGGTGCGCAGCGCATCCGGATCGGCTGGCCCGGCCAAGTCGGCGACTTGCTGCACCTGATACGTGTCGACGCCATCACCGAATGCGCTGTGGAAGTACATGCCCTGCTGCAGCGGAAGCAAGGGCAGGACGTCGTCGATGGGACCGGTGCGTTGCCAGCCGTCGACGTCGGACTGGGTGACGGTGATGAGCGGGAAGTCCGCCGGGGTGTGGCCGGATAGCTCAGCGCAGCGGGTGAGCGCCGTCAGGGCCTCCGACCACGACGTCGCAAGGTCCGCGACGTCGGAGGGCTCGAGCAGACCGCCCGGCCAGGCCAGCGTCATGGATAGCACGGTGCCGTCCGGCCGGTCCTCGGCGAGCGCGTTGATCTCCAGTGCCACGGCGGGGTTGGCGGGGTCGACACCCTCGCGCAGCGCGCCGATGTCTGCCACCGGCTCCCAGTCCTTGCCGCCGCCACCGGCGAACCGGCCGAGGTAGTTGAATAGCACCTGAGGCGCGGCGCCGTGCAGCGGACGCGACTCGTCCAGGTAGCGCAGCACGCCGTACCCGAGCCCCCGGTTGGGAATAGTGCGCAGCTGCTCCTTGACCGACTTCGCGGATGCCGCGAGGGCCGGGCCCGCTTCGAGCACCTCGGTCCACGTCAGCGCGCCCGGGTCGATCCGCGCGGGATAGATCGACGTGAACCAGCCGACCGTGCGGGACAGGTCCAGTTGCCCTGGCACGGACTCCGCTTCGCGGCCATGGCCTTCCAAGTTCAGGACGGCGGCGGTGCCTTCGCTGCGGCCGCGGTCGGCTCGCCACTTGGCCAGCGCCAGCGTCAAGGCGGTGAGCAGGACGTCGTTGACTCCGCCATGCATGGCCGCGGGCACTGACGACAACAACGCCGAACTGACGTCCGACGGCAACGAGCTCCCGTGACTCAGCACCGTGCTGGCGGTGTCGACCGCGGGGTCAACGGCTCGGCTGCCCAGGTCGGGGTCCGGGGTCGCCAGTACCTCGTTCCAGTACTCGGCCTCGGCGTCGAAGTCCCTGGCGCCGAGCGTGTTCGACCAGGTCCGGAACGACGTCGGGACTTCGTCGAGCGCGGCGGGGCGGCCGGCCGACACCTCGGTCCAGGCCCGGGCGAGATCGTCGCCGAGAATGCGCCAGGAGACGCCGTCGATCACCAGGTGGTGGATGACGAGCAGCAGCTGACCCGCCGACGCGGGGGTGTCGAACCACACCGCGCGGACCATGGCTCCACGCTCGGGTGCGAGCTCGGCGGCCGCAGCGGCGGTGGCCGCGTCGAGCTCGGCCGCATCGAGGACACCCGGCCGGCTGGTGACGAGTGGTTCGACGTGGCCGTCGGGCTCGGGGACGGTCAGCGTCCATCCCGTGTCTGTGACGTCGAGCCTGGCGCGCAGCATGCCGTGTGCGTCGACGAGCGACCGAACGACGAGTTCTACTTGCTCGTGGGTGATTCCGGCCGGAGTCGCCAGCACCTGCGCCTGGTAGAAGCCCGTGAGCGGCGTCGCCGACTGTTCGGTCTCGGCGAGCATCGGTGTCGCGGCGACGACCCCGATACCGGTGTCGGACTCGCGGACGGCGACCGTTGAATCGGTCTTGACGACTGCGGCCAGCGCTGCGACCGTCCTGCGTCGGAAGACGTCGCGGGGGGTCAGCTGCAGGCCGGCCTTGCGAGCCCTGCCGCAGACGGCGATCGACGAGATGCTGTCTCCGCCCAAGGCGAAGAAGTCGTCGTCGACACTGAGGCCGCCGGCCTCGATCCCGAGCACCGCGGAGATGATCCCGAGCAGCGTCGCCTCCACGTCGGTGCGTGGTGAGCGTCCGGTGCCGAGGGTGGCGGCCACCGGTTCCGGCAACGCGGCCACGTCGAGCTTGCCGTTGATCGTCAACGGGAGCTCGTCGACGATGCCGTAACGGGTCGGCACCATGTAGGGCGGCAGCAGGCTGGCGAGCTGGTCGCGCAACTCAGCGATGAACCCGGACGCATCCGCTGGCTTGGTGGCCGGAATGACGTATGCGGCAAGGGTCTTCACCGGCGGGGTACCCGAGGTCGAGCGGGACACCACTGCGCAGCGCGCCACTCCGGCGACGGTCGCGAGCACCGACTCGACCTCGCCGAGCTCGACGCGGTAGCCGCGGATCTTCACCTGGTCGTCGGCGCGGCCCAGGAAGTCGAGGTGGCCGTCGGGGCGGCGTCGCACCAGGTCTCCGGTGCGGTACATCCGGCCGCCAGGCACGTGCGGGTCGGCGACCATGGCGTTGGCCGTCAGCCCGGGACGATGGTGATAGCCGCGGGCCAGGCCCATTCCGGCGATGTAGAGCTCGCCGGTCGCACCGTCGGGCACGGGTCGCAGTGCAGAATCCAGGAGGTAGCCGCGGGTATTCCAGATCGGTTGCCCGACAGTCGGTGTCACGCTGTCGTGGGTGCCGCCACCGAGGGTGTTGATGGTGTACTCGGTGGGACCGTAGAGGTTGTAGCCCGCTGATGCCGGATGGTCGCGCAGCGCCGACCAGACGCCGTCGCCGACGGCCTCGCCGCCCAGCAGCACCAGTGCGGGCGTGTGCTCGCCGAGCAGGCCGGCGTCGATCAGGTGGTGCGCGTAGGTGGGCGTGACGTTGATGACGTCGATGCGGTGCTCGTGGCAGTAGGCCACCAGGGCCGGTGCGTCGCGGCGCAACTCCTCGTCGCAGACGTGCACCTGGTGACCTTCGACCAGCCAGAACAGTTCCTCCCACGACATGTCGAAGGAGAACGAAACCGTATGCGCGACATTGATCTTGGGTAGTGACTGCCCGTCGCCGGCGCGCCGCACGGTGGGGTCGAAGATCGCCTCACGGTGGTTGAAGTACATGTTCGTCAGGCCCGCATAGCCCGTCAGCACGCCCTTCGGGCGCCCGGTGGAACCCGACGTGTAGATGAGGTACGCGGGGTGCTGCAGCCGTCGCTCGCCTTCGGCGAAGTCGCCGAGCTCGGCGGCCGTCAAGGGCAGCGTCGAGGTGGCAGCCAACGCCGCGACGGTGTCCGGGTCGTCGACCGCGATGACGGTGGCGCCGTGACCGCGGGCGCAGTCCGACACCTCGATGCGCTCGGAGGTGGTGAGCAGCAACACCGGACGCGCGTCGTCGATGATGGTGCGCAACCGGTCGATCGGCAGGTCGAGTTCCAGCGGCAGGTAGGCGGCGCCTGCCCGCAGCACCGCGAAGAGCGCGACCACCATGTCGATGGAGCGTGGAAGGGCGAGCGCCACGAACGACTCCGGGGCCGCGCCGTGGCTACGGAGGTATCGCGCGAGCGCAGACACGCGGTCGTCGAACTCGCGATAGGTGACGCGTTCCGCACCGAAGACCAAGGCGGTGTCGTCGGGATTGCGTTCGGCTTGGCGGGCAAGCAGTTCGGCGATCGTGACGGGTTCGACCGACCGCGTGGTCTGCGACCAGCGCTGCTCAAGTTCGCTGCGGCGCTCCGCGCTGACCAGGTCGATGGTGCCCACCGGGACGGCGGGCCGCGCCGCGATCGCGTCGAACACCGCGAGGAGCTGTTCGACCATCTCGTGGGCGCGGTCCTCGCTGACGACGCGGTGTTCGAGCTTGACCGTCAACTCGCGGCCGGGGGTGAGCACCCAGGTGAGCGGGAAGTGGGTGGTGTCGTGGTAGTCGACGCCGACGATGCCGTGGGCGGATTCCAGGTCGGTGAACGTGTCGTCGTCGAGGAAGTTCTGAAGTACCAGCAGAGAGTCGAACAGTGCTCCACCGGAATCGCCTGCGGCGCGCTGGATCTGGCCGAGGCCGAGGTGATCGTGGCGCATCATCGACACGCGCTGCTCGTTGACGGTCCGCATTACCTCCGCCGCGGAACGCCCGGGCGACAGGTCGAGGCGGACGGGCACGGTGTTCAGGAACAGCCCGATGGTCTCGTCGATGCCGACCAGTTCGCCGGGGCGTCCGGCGACGGTGGTGCCGAGGACGACGTCGGTAGTGCCCGCGTGGTACCCGGTGACCGTCGCGACCGCCGCCGTGACGACCGCGTTCAGCGTCACGCCCAGCTCATTGGCGCGCGCGCGCAACCGGTCGGTGACCCGCTCGGCCACCTTCACAACGATGCGGTCCGGTTCGGAGTCGGCGTCGGCATCGGGATGGCCTGGTTCGACGCCGCTCGCCAGGGTCGGCTCGCGGAGCCCGCCCAGTAGCTCACGCCAGGCGCCGGACGCCGGCGACGTCTCGGGGTCGCCGTGCGCGCGCAACCATTCGAGATGCCGCACGACGAGCTTGCCGTGCGGTTCGATGGCGCCGCGTTCGCCGCGGGAGTCGTAGAGCGCGAACAACTCCCGCAGGACCAGCTCGCGGGACCAACCGTCGAACAACAGGAAGTGGTAGGTGAACAACATGCGGTCGCGTCCGTCGGGCAGCCGGATGACCGTGAGCCGCACCAGCGGCGGGTTCGCGACGTCGAACGCCGCGGTCCGATCCATGTCGGAGGTGCGTTGCGCCGCCTCGGTGAGCGCGGGATCGTCGGCCTGGTATCGGCTGAGGTCGACGACGGTGAGCTCGGACGGGGGGTCGGAGACGACGACCTGAACTAGCGCGGTGGCGTCCGGCGCCGGGTCCGACTCGGCGTGGTCGACGGTACGGAAGCCCACTCGCAGCTGCGGGTGGCGGCGCAGCAGCGCGGTGAACGCCGCCTGCATGGCATCGACGTCGACGCGGCGGTCGAACTCGAACGTGTTCTGCGCGAGGTAGGTCGGTCCGGCCTCGTCCGTGTCGGAGCCCAGCGTGCTCTGGTAGTAGACGCCCTGCTGCAGTGGCGACATCGCCCAGACGTCCTCGACGGCTCCGCTGGACGTGATGGCCGCGATGGTGGCGTCCGACAGCCGCACCGTGCCGAAGCGGGCGATGGGCTCGGGCGATCCGTCGGCGGCCCGGTCCGATGCGGTTTCGTTCAGCAGCGCGGCCAGCCCGATGGCGGTGCGCCGCCGGAAGACGTCCTCGGTGGTGACGCGGTATCCGGCGCGGGCTAGCCTGCTGGTCACCCGGATGGCCGCGATGCTGTCGCCACCGAGGGCGAAGAAGTCGGCATCCGCGCTGACAGTGTCGCGGTCGAGCACGTCGGCCACCACCTCGACGATGGCGCGTTGCGCGTCGTCGGCAGGCGCCACGGGCACGTCGGCTGTGGAAGCGTCCGATCCGACCCGCGCGACCAGCGCAGCGGCGTCCCGTTTGCCGTTGGGCAGCAGGGGAATCGCGTCGACGACCGTGATGGACGTCGGCACCAGGTGGCGCGGAAGCGCCTCGGCGACGCTGGCCAGCACCGCATCGGGGTCGGGTGCGCCCGCATCGACGACGATGAAGGCGGCAAGGGTCGAACCGGTGCCGACCACGGCCGCCTGCAGCACCCCGGCCCGCCGGGTCAGCGCCGCTTCGACCTCGCCGGGCTCGACGCGGTGCCCGTTGACCTTCAGCTGCCCGTCGACACGACCGCCGAAGGCGATCCGCCCGTCGGCCAGGCGGGCGCCGAGGTCGCCGGTGCGGTACATCCGCTCGCCGTCCGGCGCCGCGACGAACCGGGTGGCCGTCTGGCCGGGACGACCAAGGTAGCCGCGCGCCAATTGCGCACCGCTGACGTAGATTTCGCCGATCACCCCGGCGGGAAGGTCGGCCAGGTTGCGGTCGAGAATCCGAATGCCGGTACCGACGACGGTGGTGCCGAGCGTGATGCCGTCGGCCTCTTGCACGCCCATGAGCACGTCGCCGGCGACTTCCGACGAGCCGTAGGAGTTCACGATCGCGGCGCCAGGGCATGCGGCGCGCAGCGCCGCGACGTGGGCCGCTTCGAGTGCTTCGCCGCTGACGATCCAGCGTGCGACGCCGCGGACCTCCGCGGCGTGTTCGTCGGCCAGTGCGGAGGCCAACGACGGGACCGCCACCAGTTGGTTGACGTCGTGCGCGGCCACCAACTCGGCGAGCCGACGGCCGTCCCTGGCCGCGACGTCGTCGGCAAGGACCGTGCGCGCCCCGGCGACGAGCCCTGCCAGCAGCTCGGTGGTGCCGTCGATGAACGACAGCGAGCTCTTGGCCAGCCTCGTCGGCGCGGGCCACTCGGCCACTGCCCAGGTGAGTCGGTTCGCCAGCGCCCCATGAGTTCCCACGACCGCCTTGGGCTCACCGGTCGAGCCGGACGTGTAGAGCACCGAGACCGCGTCCAGCGGGCCTACCTCGACGGGCTCGAAGGGTGCTGGCGCGTCCGTGGATTCGCCGGTGTCGACGGTGGTGGTGCCGTCGGGAATCGCGCCCGCGAGGGCGGCGCGGCCGACGTCGTCGACGAGCACCGCGCGAGGCTGCGCGTGATCGAGCATGAACTCGATGCGTGCCTGCGGGTAGGTCGGATCGACGGGGAGGTACGCCGCCCCGGTCGAGATGATCGCCCACATCCCCGCCACCGCATCGACCGACCGGGACAGGGCGAGCGCGACGACGTCACCGCGTCGCACGCCCGCGTCGGTGAGGCGACGGGCCAGTGCACCTGCGCGAGCGTCGAGTTCGCCGAAGCTGAGCGACCGCTCACCCGCGATGATGGCCGTGGCGTCGCGGTGAGTGTCGATGGCGTCCGCGAGCAGCGCGGTGACCGTCGTGACCTCGGTTCCGGCGGCGGGCACTTCTGCAACGCCCAGTTCGAGCTGCCCACAGCCGATCCCGATGTCCGCCGTGACGGCGGTCAGCACTTCGACGAAGGCCTGGGCGGCTGCCTCGGCGAACGCGTCGGACACGTGGTCGCGGTCGTTGGTGACGGTGACCGTGATGGTGTCGCGCACCGCGATCATGACCGTCAGCGGGTAGTGCGGCGCCTCGACCACGTCGAGCTCGCCGAGCGTCAGGTCACCGTTCGAATGCGTTGTCGCACCCAAATTCTCGATGACGACCAGAGAGTCGAACAGCTCGCCAACGCCCGTGATGCGGTGAGCCTCGGTCAGCGGCAGATGATGGTGCTCGACGACCTCGGACTCGGCGCGGGCCAGCCGCGCCGCGACGTCCCGCGCAGTGTCCGTCGCCGACCAGCGCACCCGCACGGGCACGGTGTTGACCAGCAGGCCGACCATCCGGTCGACGCCGTCGACCGTGCCCTCGCCACTGCCGCCACGTCCGGAGACCACCGTGCCGAACAGCACGTCGTCATCGCCGGTGAGCCGACCCACGGTGATGCCCCACGCGGTGTGCAGCAGGGTTCCGACGGTGACGGACGCACGGCCCGCCGCGGCCGCGGCGACGCCGCGCGACAACATGCTGAGCGTGCGGCTGCCGAATCCGGTTGCGTGCGCGACGAGGTGACCGCGGGCACCGTCGGCGGCCGCGACTCTGGTGGGCTCCACGACGCCGTCGAGCACACGCGCCCAGGCTTCCTCGTCGGCGGACTCGTCGCGCTGGCCGAGCCAGTCGACGAACCGGTCGAATTGCGGAGCGGGACCGTCGAAGTCGGCGCCAGCGTAGGCCGTCAGGAGGTCATCGAGCACGAGCGGGACCGACCACCCGTCTGCGACGATGTGGTGCACCGTCTGGATCATCGTGTGCAAATCGTCGGTCCGCCGGACCAGGGTGTAGCGGGTCAGCGGCGGCGCGGCGAGGTCGAATCGGCGAGTGCGTTCCCATTCGGCCCGCTGGGCGACCACTGAGGCGGCGCCGGATGCGTGCCGCGCGTCGACCACCTCGAAGTCGGGTGCCACCGGCGCGGCGTGGACGGCGACGGGCGTGCCGTCGGACAGTGTCGTGAACGCTGCCGACAGGGTGCGGTGCCGGCTGACGACGGTCTCGGTCGCGCGCTGGAACCGTTCCACGTCAAGGGGGCCGGTGATGTCGACGAGCTGTTGCACCACGTAGGGATCGTGGCGGCGGCTGAACGTGGAGTGGAAGTAGATGCCCTGCTGCGTCGGAGTCAGCGGCAGTACGTCGACCAGTCCCGGGTACGTGGCCTCGAGCTCGCGGACGTCGTCGGCGCCGATCGCGACCCGGCCGAAGTCCGACACGCTGTGACCGCGGACCTCGGCACTGGTGCCGATCGTGGTCAGCAGTTCACTCCACCGGCGCGCGAGCCCGGCGACCTCGGACTCCGCGATGGCTCCCGAGGGCCAGCTGAAGGTGGCGCGCAGCACGGGACCCGCGGCGGTGTCGACGGCCTCGGCGTTGACCTCCAGCAGTCGCGGCAGCGGCATCGCGGGGTCGCGGTCCTCCATCACCGCGACGAGGTCGTCGGCGAACGCCCAAGGCCGCTCCGCGGTGTCGAACCGCCCGAGGTAGTTGAACAACACCTGCGGGGTGGCGACGAGGCCGTCGTTGCCGCGAAGGTAGCGCAGCGCGCCGTAGCTCAGTCCGTGCGACGGCACCGCGCGCAGTTGATCCTTGATCGACCGAACCGCCGCGCCCAGCGCGTAGCCGTCGGACAACGCTGCACGCCAGTCGAACTCGTCGGCACGCAGCACGGTGGGGTAGAGCGTGGTGAACCAGCCGACGGTGCTCGACAGGTCGGCGTCGCCGACGAGCTGCCCTTCCCGGCCATGCCCCTCCAACTCGAGGAGCAGGGTGTCGATGTCCGCACCGCGGCCCGCCAGCCATTCACGCAGCGCGAGGTACAGCGCGGCGACCATCGCGTCGTTGACGTGGCCGTGGATCCGGCCGGGCACCGCGGAGAGCACGGCTTCGGTGACGGCGGCGGGCAACTCGACGGTGAGCCTGGCCTCGGTCGCGACGGTGTCGACCGCGGCGTCGAGCGGCCGGTCGCCCCAGGCCAACTCCGACGTCGCGCAGGTGTGTTGCCAGTACTCGAGGTCGCCGTCGAACGTCCCATCGACGGCGGCGTCGCTGAGGCGCTGTGCCCAAGCCCGCCACGATGTTTCGGGCGGGGCCAGCGTGGCCGCATCGCCTGCCGCGAGCTGTCGATGGGCCTCGGTGAGGTCCTCGGCGAGGATGCGCAGCGACACTCCGTCCACCACGATGTGGTGGGCCACCACGAGCAGCCGACCGGTGCCGACGGTGGAACGCAGCCATCCGAACGCGACCATGATCCCGGCCTCGGGATCGAGCGTCGCGACCAGCCGGTCCCGCATGCCTTCGATGCCGTCGGCGAGCTCGCCTGTGAGCAAACGGAGTTCGGGTGCGGCATCGGAAATGGCCAGGTTCGAGGCGCTGCCGTCGGTGCTCGCCCACAGCACCTGGTGACGATCGAGGGTGACGCGCAACGCGGCACGCAAGGTGTCCTCGTTCAGGTCGGCGGGCGTGACCAGCGACATGCCCTGGTAGAAGCCGTCGAGCACGGAATGCGCTGCGCCGCCGCCCGCAGCGACACCGTCGAGCCAGCGCAGGATCGGGGTCGCAGCCGCAGCACCCGTCGGGTCGACCCCGACCGATGCCTCGACGGCGGCCGCTTCAGCCAGCAGCGGCGCGAGCGCCTCGACCGTCCGGTGCGCGAACATGTCGCGGGGACGCAGCGCGTAGCCGTGAGCACGGACCCGGCTGACCACCCGAATGGCGACGATGCTGTCGCCGCCGAGGCTGAAGAAGTCCTCGTCGACGCCGACCTGGTCGAGGTCAAGCGCCTCGGCGAAGGCCCTGCACAGCACCGTTTCTCGCGGGGTGCGGGGTGGATTGACCGTCCGCTCGCCGGCGACGTCGGGCGCGGGCAGCGCGCGGCGGTCGGTCTTGCCGTTGGCGGTGACGGGCACGCGGTCCAGGGCGACGAACAGCGTCGGCACCATGTAGTCGGGCAGCCGGGTGTGGGCCCAGTCGGCGATGTCGCGGTGCATCGCGACGTCGTTCGCGACGCCGTCGACGGTGACCACGTAGCCGACCAGGTGGTCGGCACCGCCGCGGTGGTGGACGTCCACGACGGCTTGGCGCACCGCGGGGTGGTCGGCCAGCTGCGACTCGATCTCCTCGAGTTCGATGCGCCGCCCGCGAATCTTGACCTGGTTGTCGGCCCGGCCGAGGAACTCCAACGAACCGTCTTCGGTCCACCGCGCAAGGTCGCCCGTGCGGTACATGCGGGAGCCGTCGCCCCCAAAGGGATTCGCCACGAACCGCGATGCGGTCAGCGATGACGCGTTGACGTAGCCGCGACCCAACAGGAAGCCTGCCGCATACAGTTCGCCGCCGACGCCTGGCGGCACCGGGCGCATGGCGTCGTCGAGCACGTACAGCTGGGTGTGCGGGTTGGGCTTGCCGATCGACGTGGCGATGCGTTCCGCGGTGTCGCGGTAGATCACATGGGAGACACCGATGGTCGCCTCCGCGGGGCCGTAGCCGTGATACAGCGTGGTGGACAGCTGATTTCGGAAGCGGGCGAACAAGCCCGGGGTGAGCACCTCGCCGCCGCACCACACGTGCCGGAGCGACCGCAGCGAGCTCGGCCCGTCCGCCTGGGCGAGCCGGTCGAGTTCGAGCAGGGTGTCGAGCATCGACGACACCAGGTACACGAACGTCACGCGCTCGGTTCGGATCAGGTCGAGCAGGTACTCCGGATCCTTCTCGCCGTCGGGCCGTGCCACGACGACACGCCCGCCGCTGATCAGTGGCAGCAGGATCTCGTTGACCGAGATGTCGAAGGACAGTGGCGCCTTGAAGAGAGCGGCGTCGTCGTCGCCGAAGAGCAGGATGTGGTCGCGCTGCCAGAGCAGCCGCTCGGCGATCGCCTCGTGGCGGATCATCGCGCCCTTTGGCTTGCCCGTCGAGCCCGACGTGAAGATGACGTAGGCGAGCTGCCCTGGCTCGACCATCACGTGCGGTGCCGACGTCGGTCGGTCGGCGTACCGCCAGTCGTCGAGGTCCACCACCAGAGTCGGGACGTCCCAATCGGATTCGTCGTCACCGGCGATGAACGTCACCGAGGCACCGGCGTCGGCGAGCACCTGACTGCGACGGTGCGCAGGCCAGCTGGGGTCCAGTGGCACGAATGCGGCGCCCGCGACCATGGCCGCCAGCACGCACACCACCATCTCGGCCGAGCGCGGCACTCCGACAGCCACCATGCTCTCGGGCCGGGAGTGGTTGTCGCGCAGGGTGTTCGCCAACTGCGCGACGCGCTCACAGAGTTCGCGGTAGGTCAGCCGGCGGTCGCCGTGCACGACGGCGACGGCGTCGGGCGTCGCGACGCACTGGGCCGCGAACAGCTCGGGCACCGTGGACGTCCACTCGGGTGTCGAGTGGTTGTTCCACTGATCCAAGAGCTCCGTGATGTCCAGCGAATGGGCGGTCACGTACTCCCAACCTCTCCGTTGGCGTTCAGTTGTGTGCGCTCCACGCCCGCCACAGCCGCGCGTAGCGGCCGTCGAAGGCGATGAGCTCGGCATGGGTGCCGTTCTCGACGATGCGGCCGCCGTCCATCACGGCGATCTGGTCGGCCGTGGCGGCCTGAGTCAGTCGATGCGCGACGATCAGCGTGGTGCGCCCCTTGGTTGCCGCGGTGGCGGCCTCCTCGAGTTCGGCGGCGTGTGCGCTTCCCGCCTCGGCGGTCGCCTCGTCGAGCACCACCACCTGGGGGTCGGCCAGCACCAGGCGGGCCATCGCGATGTGCTGGGCTTGCGCGGCGGTCAGCGCGAGGCCCTGTTCGCCGACGGACGTGTCGAGCCCGTCGTCAAGGGCTTCGACCCAGTCCGCGGCGCCGACCGTGCGCAGCGCCGCCCAGATTTCGTCCTCCGTGGCGTCCGGTGCGATGAGCCGCAGGTCGTCGACGAGCGCGCCCGAGAAGACGTGCACCTCCTGGGTGATGGTGGCCACCCAGTGGCGCAGTTGGCCGCGGTCGATCTCGCCGACCGGGACGCCCCCGATGCGGGTCTGTCCACGAATTGGGGCGAGCAGTCCCGCGACGACGGCGGCCAACGTGGTCTTCCCCGCGCCGGTGGTACCGACGAGCGCGCACCTGGTGCCCGCCGGGATGGTCAGCGAAACATCGTGCAGCACTTCGGGTCCGCCGCCGTAGGCAAACGAGACCGCGTCCACCTCGACGTCGGATCCGGCTGGTACCGAAGTCGGTCGATCGGTGTCGGAAGGTATCGGCAGGTCGACGATCCCGACGAGGCGGGCCAGGCAGGCGGCACCTGCCTGGATCTCGTCGAAGTTGTACATCATCAGGCCGATCGGATTGAAGAGCCGGTGAAACAGCAGCGCTGCCGCCGTCGTCTGCCCGACCGTGACCGTGCCCGATTTCACCAGCAGGAACCCGACCACCAAAGTGGCCGTCAGCCCGATGAATTCGGCCCGGTTGACCCGGCTGACGAGGCGGGTGAACAAGAAGAACACGCCGACGGAGATGTCGCGGGCCCGTGCTGACTCCCGCTCGATGTCGCCGAGATGGCGTTCGTGAGTCTCGTAGGCGTCGATGGTCCTTGCGCCCTGAATCGACTCGACGGTGGCCTGGGCGCGGGCGGCGATGGCGATGCGTTGTTCGGCATACATCGGCGAAGACCTCGGCAGGTACCACCACAGCGCAGCGGCGTAGGCGGGGATGCACAGCGCGCCGGCCAACCCGAGCCGCCAGTCGATGCTGGTCATGCCGACCAGCGTCACGACACCGAGAAAGAACGCGTTCATCATGTCCGGCAGGACTTGCGACACCGCCTTCGCGACCGCGCCGACGTCGGCGCCGACGCGGGACAGCAGATCGCCGCGACCGGTCTCCTCGATCATCGTGGCGGGCAGGTTGAGCGCGCGTTCGAGGACGTCCTCGCGCAAGTCGGCCACCGTCTGTTCGCCCAGTCGGGTAACGAGGTACGTGGACAGCCCGGTACCAAGCCCGCCGATGAGGGCTGCCACGCCGATCACGATGGCCAAGCCGATGAGGCTGTCGACCGTGTCGCCGTCGCTGACCCTGTCGACGAGGGTGCCGAGCAGATAGATCGGTACGGTCGCCACACCGGCGGCGCCGAGGCCGACCAGAGCGGCCCCGGCGGCTCCCGCGCGTCGGCGGCGCAGATCGTTCGTGAGCCAGGACCACGTGCGGGTGGTGGTCGCGACCGGCAGCACCGGCGGCGTGATCGATTCGCTGATGGTCACCTTGCGACGACCGTCCGATAGTCCGCATTGGCGTCGACGAGCTCGCTGTGCGAACCCTGCGCCTGGACGCTCCCATCGCCGACGAACACCACTCGGTCGGCAGCGGCGAGCATTGCCGGGCTGCTGGTCACCACGATCGTGGTGCGCCCACCGGCGGTGCGCAGCCGCCGGATGCCGTCGGCGATGGCCTGCTCGGTGACGGCATCCACCGACGTAGTGGGGTCGTGCAACACCAGCACGTCCGGGTCGGCCGCGAGTGCCCTGGCCAGCGTCCAGCGTTGGCGTTGGCCGCCGGAGAGACTGGCTCCACGCTCGACCACCGGGTGGGCCAGGCCGTCGGGGTGTAGCTCGACGACGTCCGTCGCGCAGGACGCTTCCAGGGCGGCTCGGACGGCTGACTCGTCGGCCTCGCCAACGACGGCGAGGTTGGATTCCAGTGTGCCGCTGAAGAGGTCGCTGTTGTGATGTTCGACCAGTAGGCAGGTGCGCCGTTCGCCGTGTGGGAGCTCGCCGATCCGGCGGCCGCCGACGCGCACCGTGCCTGCGTCGTCGGACCTGACGTACCCGGACAGCAGGTCGACCAACGCGGAAGCATCGCGCGCATCAGCGGCCAGCACCGCGACGAACTCGCCCGGCTCGACGTCGAGTGCGACGCCGTCCAATGTCGCGTGCGCGGCCCCGCGGACCGTGAGCCTCCGGGGGTCCGCCCCGGCCGGGGCCGGTATCGGCGTTTCGGGTTGATGGCGAGTGTCCGACGACAGCACGTTCGCCACGCGGTTGGCCGAGCCGCGCGATTCGGCCACCTCGCTTGGCCCGACCGCCAACAGCGAGAAGGGCTCGATGAGGAACTGCGCCAACGCGATCACCGTGATGAGCTGGCCGAGCGATAGGTTCCCCCGCAACGCGAAATAGGCCGCGGCGACCGCGACGGCCATCGCGGCGAGCGCCCCTGCCGCCGCGGCCGCCCCGGCGTGCACGCTCTGGATGCGAGCGGCCCGTAGCGCGGCGGACAGCGACCGTCGACTCGCGACCCGATAACGGGCTGCCGCGTTGGCCTGAGCGCCGATGCCCTGAAGCGGGCGGTGGCCGCTGATGAGATCGGTGGCCAGCGCAGTGGCGCGGCCCACTTCGGCCTGTTGGTGCTCGACGCGCTCCGCGATGATCGGTGCGGTCATCTGCAGTGCGGCGACGACGATTGGCACGCCGATGAGCACCATCAGCCCAAGTGTCGGGTCGATGCTCAGCAAGAGCGCGCCGCAGGCGATCGTCGCGACGATCGCGCCGACGATGCGGGGCAGATAGTCCAGCAGCCAAGCCGTCTCCTCTGCATCGCTCGACGAAATCGAGAGGAGTTCGCCGACCTTGTAGTCGGTTCGGACCCCCAGTCGGTCGAGGATCTTGCGGCTGAGCTCGACGCGCAGCAGATGCGATTCACGGGCGATGGCGAACATCAACAGCCTCGCTCCGAATCGGTACACCAAGGTCAGCACCAGGAACAGGCCGGCGAGCGCCGCGATCCACGTGACGATCGCGCTGGTGGCACCGGTGGCGACGGCGCGGTCGACGATGACACCGATGAGTACCGGCACCGCCACCTCGCAGAGTTGGTGCAGCGAGATCAGCGCGGTTCCGGGGATCAGCCACCGCAGGTTGCGGGACAAGGTGCGGCGCAACACCGTCGCGCCGGTCCAGCGAGTGACGACGTCGTTGGTGACGGCAGCGCTCACGCCGGCGAGGAGGCGTTGGCGGTGGCGTTCATCCGTTCGCGAAGCGACCGGGGACGCATGTCCGCCCACTGCTCGTCGACGTAGCGCAACGCGGCGTCGCGATCGGTGCCGTCGGGCCCGCCGAACGTCACCGTCCACCCGGCTGGCACGTTCGCGAACGTCGGCCAGAGCGAGTACTGCTCCTCGTCGTTCACGAGCACGAGGAATCGGCCCTCCTGGTCGTCAAACGGATTGCTGGACAAAGCGCTTCTCCGTACCTTCGTCGTGGCCGTCTTCACCGCGGGTGTCGTGATGATCGGCTGCCTGAACTACCGGCGGCATCGTGGGTCAGGGTGCCCATCGTGGTCGGAAGGCATGCTATCAAAGGTTAGGCTAACCATTGTCGGCTAGCCCCAAACCTGGGAGGTTCCTGTGCGCGTCGTCATGTTCGGGTATCAGACGTGGGGGCATCGCACCTTGCAGGCGTTGCTCAAGTCACGTCACGAGGTGTGCCTGGTGGTCACACACCCCGCGAGTGACCATGCGTACGAATCGATTTGGGCCGACTCGGTCGAGGACCTTGCGCGCAGCGAGGGCATCGAGGTGTTCCTCGCCAAACGCCCGACCGCGGATCTCATCGCGCGGGTGGCCGCCCTGGCGCCCGACATCATGGTCGCCAACAACTGGCGCACCCGGCTGCCGGAGGAGTTGTTCTCGATCCCGACGCACGGCACCCTCAACCTGCACGACTCGCTGCTTCCGAAGTTCACCGGCTTCTCACCGGTCATCTGGTCGCTGATCAGCGGAGCCAGTCACACCGGCCTGACCGCGCACCTGATGGACGCCGAGTTGGACACCGGTGACGTCCTGGTGCAGCAGGCCGTGGAGATCACCCCGACGAGCACCGGCACCAGCTTGGTGTTCGCCACGTTGGACCTGGTTCCGGACGTGCTGGAGGAGGCGCTCGACGGGCTGGAGTTCGGCACGGCCAAGAAGGTTCCGCAGGATCTGAGTCAGCGCACGTTCTTTCACAAGCGCTCCGACCGCGACGGCGTGGTCGACTGGACCTGGCCGGCGGCCGACATCGAGCGCTTCATCCGGGCGCTGTCCGACCCGTATCCGAACGCGTACACCTACTTTCGTGGCGAGCGGCTGCGGCTCATCTCGTCGCACGTGTCGCGGTGTGCCTACGGTGGCACGCCTGGCCGGGTGTTCATCGAGGAGGACGGCGGGATGGTCATCGTCGCGGGCGCCGAGGCGTACCGCGGGCAGTCGCCGGGCCTGGTGCTCGACGTCGTGCGCACCGGCGACGGTGTCGACCACGAAGCGCTGGCCTACTTCGGGCACGGCGGCGGGTACCTCACCTCCGAGCCGTGACGTGTGGTGACGCCCGTGGCACCACCAGTGGGGTGCCCGTCTGAGGGTCGTCGATGATCTGGCACTTGAGTCCGTAGACGGCCTCGACCAACTCCTCGGTGATCACGTCGCTCGGATCGCCCTGCGCGACAATGCTTCCCGACTTCATCGCGATGATCTGATCGGCGTAGCGGCAGGCATGGTTGAGGTCATGCAAGACGGCGACGACGGTCCGGTGCTGCTCGCGGTTGAGCTTGGCGAACAGGTCGAGCAGTTCCACCTGATGCGCGATGTCGAGGAAGGTGGTCGGCTCGTCGAGCAGTATCAGCGGGGTCTGTTGCGCGAGCACCACCGCCACCCAAACCCGTTGCCGCTGACCACCAGACAGTTCGTCGACGAGCCGCCCGGCCAGCTCGGTCACCGCGGTGGCGCGCATCGCATCGGCGACGGCGGCGTCGTCGTCGGTGGACCACTGCCGCAGCACCTTCTGATGAGGGAACCGCCCACGCGACACGAGGTCGGCGACGCTGATGCCCTCGGGTGCGATCGACGTCTGCGGGAGCAAGCCGAGGCGTCGAGCCACCTCCTTGGTGTGCATGCCGTTGATGTCGTTTCCGTCCAGGATTACCTGTCCACCAGATGGTTTCAGTAGCCGCGCCAGTCCGCGCAGGAGCGTCGACTTGCCGCACGCGTTGGGGCCGACGATGGCGGTGATGCGGCCGTCGAGCACGTCGACGGACAGGTCGGCGATGACGGAATTGTCGTCGTAGCCGATCGAGAGGTGCTCGGCGCGAAGCCGTGAGGTCATTGTGGTGTCACCTTCGTTCGTCACCGTTGACGCGCCTGCGTCACCAGTAGGTAGATCAGGTACGCGCCGCCCAATGACACCGTCACGGTTCCCACCGGCAGTTCGGTTCCGGGGAAGGCCTGTTGGGCAAGGATGTCGCTGACCAACAGCAGCACTGCACCCATCGCCGCGGCAGGCACCAGGGCCACCCCCGGGCTGGCGGTGAGCCGCCGCGCGAGCTGCGGCGCGGCCAGCGCGACGAACGACACGGGGCCTGCCGCCGCGCAGGCCACCGCGACGAGGCCGACCCCGGCAACGAGATAGCCGAGCCGGGCGCGGTCCGGGCGCACGCCCAATGCTCCCGCGGCGTCGTCACCCATCTGCAGCACCGGCAGCTGCGGACCCATGACGACCAGGATCGCCGCAACCACGAGTAGGCACACCGTCATCGGCCAGACCTGCGCCCAGTTCAAGCCGTTCAGCGTGCCCTGTTGCCACACCGCCGCCGTGACCGCGACGTGGTAGTCGAGTTTGATGACGATCCACTGGTTCACCGAGTTCAGCACCGCACTGACCGCGATGCCGACGACGATGAGCCGGTAGCCCGCCAGTCCGTTGCGGTACGACAGCGCGTAGACCGCGACGGCAGTGATCAGCCCGCCGATCAGCGCGCCCGTGGCCACTGCGTAGTAGCCGCCGCCGATGCCGGCGATGACGACAAGGGCTCCGGTGTAGGCGCCCGAATTGATGCCGATGATGTCGGGGCTGCCAAGCGCGTTGCGGGTCAACGCCTGAAAGATCGCACCGGACACGCCTAGCGCCGCGCCGATGAGCAACGCCATCAGCATGCGGGGCATCCGCCACTGAAGCACCACCACCCGGTCGAAGGAGGTGTTGGTGCCCATCAGAACGCCGAGCACGTCGCCGGGTGACACGGTGTACTTGCCGATGCCGATGGCCAGCACGGCGAAGACGACGGCGCCGACTAGCAGTGCCACGACCACCACGAGCGCACGCCACGAAGCCCGCGCCGAGTAGCCGCCGATCCGAACGACGAGCTGGCGCCGACCGAAGTCGACTGTGCTCCTGCGCTTCTCGGTGATCGTCACGAGCGGTCGGCCCCACGCTTCCGGATCAGCCAGATCAACACCGGTGCGCCGAGGAAGGCGGTCACGATGCCTGCGGGCAGCTCGGCGGGCGGGATGATGACGCGCCCGACGACGTCGGCCGCCAACAGCAGGGCGGGTGCCGCGAACGTGGCGTACGCGAGGATCCACCGCCAGTCCGGGCCGGTGAACCGCCGCACCGCGTGCGGCACCATCAATCCGACGAAGCCGATTGGGCCCGCTCCCGCGGTGGCGGCGCCGGCCAGCAGCGTGACCGCGACCAGGCTCAGCGCCTGGGTCCGAGTGACGTTGCCGCCCATGCTCTTTGCCAGGTCCTCGCCGAGCGCGGTGACGTTGAGTGACCTGGCGACGACGACGCACAGAACGACACCGACCGCGATGAACGGGGCGATCGCGGCCGCGACTTCGAGTGAGCGGCCATCGAGTGCGCCGGCGTCCCAGAACCGCATGTTGTCGAAGGCCCGCGGATTGCGCAGTCGCACGGCGAATCCGATGCCGTCCATCACCGCGGCGATCGCCACCCCGGCGAGCAGCACGCGAACGGGCGTGACGGCCGCCCGGCCGGTCATGCCGACCAGGTAGACGAGCACCATCGCGAACAGCGCACCGGCGAACGCGAACCAGATGTAGGTCCAGATGCCGGTCAGGCCAAGGAAGGAGATGGCGCAGACGACGAACAGTGCTGCGCCGGAGTTGATCCCGAGCACCTCGGAGTCGGCCAGCGGATTGCGGCCCACCGCCTGGATCAGCGTTCCCGACAGGCCGAGCGACAGCCCGACGAGCAGGGCGAGCGCCGTGCGCGGAATGCGTAGGTCGTGCACGATCCACTGGTCGCCGACGTCCTGATAGTCGGTGATCGCGTGGAAAACTGTTGCCAGCGAGACACTCTCGGTGCCGATCGCCAGACTCGCCACGCACATCGCGAGCAGCAGGCCCGCGCACGCGAGCAGCCCAAGCACCCGGCTCCGCTGCGTCGGGTAGTGCGTTGCGGGGGTCGGGACGGACGGCGACGTGGCCGGGGCGTGAGCGGTCACGGACTTCAGAGCCCGGCGCGTTCGAGGGCTTCGTCGAATTCCTCGTCGGCCAGTCGCTCGCTCTTGCCGTCGGCCAGGGCGCGCGCCCAGACCGCCTCGACCTCGTCGGCGACGGTGGCGTACTTGGCATCCCAGGTCTCGGAGTCGAACCGCCAGTAGCCGGTGACGTCGAGTTGCTCGACCGACCAACCCAACCCGCGGAAGTGCTTTCGCACCGCCCGGGATTCGGCGGCCTCCCCGGCGAACCAGCAGTAGCCGCGGCCCCGCGGCGGCGTGACGTCGCGGACCAGCTGCGCCAGCCGGCTCGGGGCATGACCGTTTCCCGTGCCGACGCTCGAGACGACGGTGACGTCGGGATGCGACGGCAGGTAGTCGAGGTCGTCGCCGCCGGCCACCTCGACGATCGCGGTGACCGGGATGCCGCCTGGGAGCTCTTCGATGATGCGGGCGGCGGCGGGCAGTCCGGAAAGGTCGGCGACCAACAGCTGCCAATCGGTCGTCGGCTCGGGGCGGTACCACGACCGGGCATGGTCGAGTCCGACGCGGTCGCCGGGCTCGGCGGTGTTGGCCCACGTCGTCCCTGGGCCGCGCGCGTGCAGCACGACGTCGATGTCGATCGAGTCACCATCGTGGCGCCGGACGGAGTAGTTGCGGCCCTCGCTACCGGACGCGTCGTCGAGGTAGCGGGTGCCGTCCGGCGCCACGACGGGAAAGTAGACGCCGACGGCGGAGTCGCCGCCCGGCTGCACCGCGAGGGCTGCGGGGTCTTCGACGTGGAGTCTGACGCGGCGGATGCGGGGGCTCAGCTGCGTCGTCTCGGTGACGGAGGCGTACGAGAAGCTCATTGAGCGTAGGGTAACCTAACCCGCCGCCTGCGCGGACGTCCGGGCTCCAGCATCCGAGCCCGTTGAGGTAGCGCTAGCGGCAACGAAGTGCGAGTGACAGTCGCAGCCAGCGCTATGTCAACAGGGATGTGGGCGAGCTCAGACGCCGACGGCGCGCTCCAGGTCGGCCAGCGAATCCTCCAAATGCAGCAGCAGCCGTTGCAGGTGCGGAACGTTGCGGCGGCAGCCGACGAGCCCGAAGTCGAGGTTGTCGGCGTTGTTGGTCAGCGTGATGTTGAGCGCCTGCCCGTCGAGTGGGATCGAGAGCGGGTAGTTGCCGTCCAGCCGCGCGCCGCCCCAGTACATCGGTTCGCGGGCGCCGGGCACGTTGGAGATGACGATGTTGAACGGCGGCGGCGCCGACGACACGAACCCCGGCACCACCCCGAGTGCCATCCCGGACATCAGGAATGCCGACAAGGCGAGTGCCTGCGACGTCGACAGGTCGGCGAACACCTTCTTGTTGTCGCGCATCGACGTACTGATCGACTCCAGCCGCTGGGCCGGATCCTCGAGGTGGGTGGCGAGGTTGCACAGGATGGTGCCGACCATGTTGCCGCCCGCGTCCTGGTTGTCCTTGGAGCGCAGGCTCAGCGGAACCATGGCGATCAGCGGAGTGTCGGGCAGCGCGTCGTGCTCGCCGAGGTACCCCCGCAGTGCCCCCGCGCACATGGCCAGGACGACGTCGTTCACCGTCACGCCCGCCGCGGTCTTGATGGCCCGGATACGCGCCAATGGCCACGACTGCGCGGCGACGCGCCGTGCGCCGCCGATGGGCACGTTGAACATCGTCTTCGGCGCCCGGAACGGCATGGTCAGTTCTTGCTCGAAGAGTGCGGCCCTGGCCACCCCCAAGGCCGAAGGGCCAAGTCCGGCAACCGTTCCCACGGTGTCGACCAATGACCGCAACGGCGAGCGCGACGCCGGCGCCTTCGAGCGCTTCTTGGGTCCCAATGTCCAAGGCACCCGCAACTCGAGGTCGTCCGGGTCGGTGGTCAACGCGCGCATCAGCAACCGTTGTGCGGAGATCCCGTCGACGAGCGCGTGCTGGAACTTGACGTACACGGCGAAGCGCCCGTCGTCGAGGCCTTCGATCAGATGCGCCTCCCACAACGGCCGGTGCCGGTCGAGCAGCGTCCCGTGCATCCGTGACGTGAGTTCGAGCAGGTCCCGCACCCGGCCCGGACGCGGCAGGGCCGACCGCCGCAGGTGGTAGTCGATGTCGACGTCGTCGTCGAAGTCCCACGTCACGCTCGAGAAGCCGCCGAACATGCGCCCCGGGTGTTTGCGGAAGGTGGGTTGGAAGTCGTCGCGCTTGACGATCTCCTCGTAGATGTTGCGCACGAAGTCGGAGCCCGCGTCGGCCGGTGGCTCGAACAACTGCAGACCACCGACGTGCATGGGGTGTTCGCGAGACTCGCCGACCAAGAACATGGCGTCGGTGGGCGAGATCAGTTTCATGTTGCGTGACGTTACCCACGGGAGCTGTGAGTAAGTGAGCGCAACCACGAATGTGTAGCGCGAAAGTTACCGGTGGGTAGTCTTGACCACAGGTGAGCACCGGCGGAGGGCATTCCATGACGGATCTGAAGTTCATCGACATCCACGGCGAGCGAATCGCCTACCGCGACGCGGGCCAGGGCGAGGCACTGCTGCTCATCCATGGAATGGCGGGCAGTTCGCAGACTTGGCGCGCGATCATGCCGCAGCTGGCCAAGAAGTACCGGGTGGTGGCACCCGACCTGCTGGGCCATGGGCAATCGTCCAAGCCGCGTTCGGACTACTCGCTCGGCGCCTTCGCCGTCGGCCTCCGCGATTTGCTCGACGAGCTCGAGATCGAGTCCGCGACGGTCGTCGGCCACTCGCTCGGTGGCGGCGTCGCCATGCAGTTCCTCTACCAGCATCCCGACTACTGTCGTCGGCTCGTGCTGATCAGTAGCGGCGGACTGGGGCAGGACGTGGGTTTGATTCTGCGGCTGCTGTCGGCGCCCGGCGCAGAGCTGGTGATGCCGATCATCGCGCCGTCGCCCGTGCTGCGCGCCGGAAATGCGGTGCGGTCGTTTCTGAGTTCGCGCGGACTTCGCTCGCCGCGCGGCGCCGAGATCTGGAATGCCTACTCGTCGTTCTCCGACCCGCAGACCCGGGATGCCTTCCTGCGTACGCTGCGGTCGGTCGTCGACTACCGGGGGCAAGCGGTCAGCGCGCTCAACAGGCTGGCGCTGCGCGCCGAGCTGCCGACCCTGGCGATCTGGGGCGAAGAAGACACGATCATTCCGGTTGACCACGGCTACGCCGCGTTGGAGGCCAGGCCGGACTGCCGCCTCGAGGTGCTCCCCGACGTGGGCCACTTCGCCCACGTCGAAGCGCCCGAGAAAGTCGCCGATCTCATCGACGAGTTCATCACGGCGACGGCGCAGCCGACGCAGCCGGTCGTGCACGGCGGCTGAGCGAGGCAGCGGGGGTTGTCGGCGCGTCGCGCCGGGTATACGTCGGGTGTGGTGAACGAGCACGACGACATCGCGGCGCGCGGGGCGGGAATCGACGACGGGACCGTCGAAGCGGTCGGCAAGGTTTCCGAAGCCCTCGAGTGCGTCGAGCGGGCCCGCGGCCATCTCTACACCTTCCACCAGCTGATCGGACACGCCCACCTGCTCCTGGGTGAGGCCTGCGAGGACCTGGCCGCCGCCGGGCACCCGGAGGTGGCCGAGCGGCTGCAGACCGAGCTCGTCGGTCGCAACGTGCTGCAGGGCCGGTGGACGTTCCAAGTCGTCGAGGAGTTCGACGACGGCTACTGGTCGGAGTTCCGTGCGCACGAACGCCGCGTCCGCGACGAACTGCAAGGCGGCGAGCGGCACGTGTTCGAGGCTCGCTGCAAGGAGCAGCGTCGAACCAAGGGGCGCCCAGGTCACGAGGCCAACCCGTAGTCGACTTCGCGATCCACGTTTGGGCGCCGCTCGGCGGGGCACCCTGCACTACAGATGGCGACTTCAGGAGGTTTCGGCATGCCCAACGCGTCGATCAAGGACCAAGAGCTCTACGAGGAGCTGCGCGACCACGGCGACTCGAAGGAGAAGGCGGCGCGCATCTCGAACTCCGCGGCCGCGCGGGGGCGATCGACCATCGGGCGTAGAGGCGGCAGATCCGGGGCCTATGACTCATGGACGGTGCCCGAATTACGGAAGCGCGCAAAGGAACTCGGCATGACGCGCTATTCCGCGTTGAGCAAGAGTGACTTGATCTTCGAGCTGCGCAACCACTGAGCGGGCCCGAGGCCCACGTCGTCGACGACGCTGCGTCAGCGGTAGGGGCCGCGGCGGCCAAGGGTTTCCACCGGGGTGGCGCCGGGGCGGGCCCACTGCGGCACGGGGCGGCTGGTCGGGCCCCAGGTGATGTTCCCGTCCGCGTCCGTGCGCCAGCTGCTGAGGCCTTGGCGCCAGCCCTGCGGGCTGTCCTCCCAATCCTCCGCGCGGCCATGGGCCGTCATGTCGAGCACGCCGACAGAGGCATTCAGCCGCTCGGTGCCACGCCCCGTCGTTGAGTAGGTGAGGAACGCGCGGTCGCCGTCGCGCAGGAAGCAGGAGAGGTATCCCATCTCGCCGCCGACCGGCTCGTCGACGTCGCGTACCGAGTACCACGGCTGGGTGTAACCCATGAACTCGACGAAAGCGGCCACCTCGTCCCACCGGCCCGCGGTCAGGATGGCGAACGAGACGCCGCGGGCGTTGAGGTAGGTGGCGTCCGCCAGGTGCCAGGCCGTGGTGGTGCAGCCCTCGCATTGCCCCTGGTGCGGTCCTCCGTCGTACCACATGTGCTTGTAGACCGCGAGCTCGTCGCGGCCTTCGAACAGGTCTAAGAACGGGACGGGGCCGTCGGGCCCGACGACCTCGACCGTTGCGTCGAGCTCCACCATGGGGAGCCGGCGGCGGGCCGCGGCGATGGCGTCGCCCTCGCGGGTGTGCGCCTTCTCGCGGACCAGCAGCTCGTCACGGGCGGTCTGCCAGGTGTCTAGGTCAACGACGGGCGGGCGGCCGGGAAGCGCAGTGATCGGGTCGTTCGGCGTGGTCGTCATGGTTGTCCTCGGGGCAATCTAGAAGGTGACGATCAAGACGACCACCGCCGCCAACACGACCGCCCACGCAATCATGGGGATGACGTAACCCAGGCGACGGCGCGCGGTGAAGAAGGACAGCAGGATCGCCACGACGGCGACGATCGGGGTTCCGTAGAGGATGAGTCCGAAGACCGTCTCGCCGGGACCGAGGTCGTCGCACATGCGGTCGGTGCATCCCGCGGTGCCGAGAACCTTGAGATAGGCGAACGCCACGACCGCTAGCGCCCCCACCAAGGACAGCACCGCGAGAATCCAGTTCGCGAAGGCTCTGCCGGTGTGAGCGTGCCCAGACTCGGCGCCCCGGTCCTCTACTGCGGCTCGCTCGTCGTGCTCAACGTCGTGCGCCGACATGTCGCTCGCCTCCCCGCGCCTCGGTGGAACGTCTTTGTCGGGGCTTACCCGCGTGGCGCGGCGCCCAACCCGGTCTTTCCCAGTTTCTCGGCCGACCTAGCGGGGTAATCCCCGTGCCATGACCTACGAGCGGGCGGTCGTCGTGATCCCCGCGCACAACGAGCTGACCCAGCTCCCGAACTGCCTCAAGGCCATCGTGACGGCTGCGGCATGTGTTCACTTTCCGGTTTCGATCGTCGTCGTGCTCGACGCCTGCGACGACGACAGCCGGAAGCTGGCAGGACGATTCGGCTCCGATGTACACCTGGTCGAAGTCGACGTTCGCAACGTAGGAGCGGCCCGTCGGGCCGGTTTCGAGTACGCGCGGCAGTTCTGTGCGGTGCAGCTGACCGACGATTCGCGCATTTGGTACGCCACCACCGACGCCGATACCGTCGTCGACGCGGACTGGTTGGTGCGACAAGTGGAGTCCGCGGCGGACGTGGTTCTTGGAGTGGTCCGCATCTCGAACTGGCGACGCATTCCCGCCGCGGCGGCCCGCCGCTATCTCGCGGCGTACCGCTCCAAGCGGCGCGCCGGCGGACACGGCCACGTCCACGGCGCCAACATGGGCTTCAACGCCGAAGCATATTGGCGGGTAGGCGGATTCGCAGCGCTGGCCAGCGCGGAGGACGTCGACCTGGTACGTCGGTTCGAGGCCGCGGGGTTCCGGATCGACCGCGACGACGAGCTGTCCGTCGTGACGTCGGCGCGGCAAGTCGGCCGCGCGCCGAGGGGGTTCGCCAAACACCTGAGGTCCCTGGTCCCGCGGGCGCGTGGGGGAGTGGCATGACCGCCGAATTGATCTGGCGCTGGCTGGAAGCCGGCGAACTAGAGCTCCCCTTACCCGGCTCCGGCCACACGTGCCGGAGGTGGTCGAAGCTGGCCGCGCTCACCGAGCACGACGTCGTCGCCGGGCGCTTGGCCGAAGCGCACGCCGACGCCGCGGCGATCCTCGCCGAATTGAGCGGACCGACCCCGCAGCGCGGGCAGTTGTGGGGAGTATGGGCTGCCGAGGCGCCAGACGCAGTGGTCGTCGCCCACCACGACGCAAAGGGCATTCAACTCGAGGGCACGAAGGCCTGGTGCTCGGGAGCTGGGTTGTGCACGCACGCGTTGGTCACGGCCCGCCGCGAGGACGACATGCGCGGGCTCTACGCCGTCGATCTGAAACAGCCCCAGGTGATTCCGCTGACACGCAGCTGGCGCAACGCGGGCATGTGCGACAGTGACACGCGGTCCGTCCAGTTCACGAACGCTCCCGCGGTGGAGGTCGGGGAGCCGGGACGATACCTGGACCGAGCCGGCTTTTGGCACGGCGCGATCGGAGTCGCCGCGTGCTGGCTGGGTGGGGCGCGGGGGGTCGCCGCTCCGCTGTACCACGCCGTCGGCGACGAACACAGCAGCGTGTCGCGCGACGCCCACGCGCACGCCCACCTCGGTGCCGTCGACGCGGCGCTCGCCGGTGCCGAGGCGATGCTGTGGTCTGCGGCCGCCTACGTGGACGCGACACCGCAGGACGGACGGGCCGAACTGATCGCACGACGGGTTCGCGCCGTCGTCGAGCATGCCGTCGACGAGGCGATCACCAGGACCGGAAGGGCTTTGGGCCCAACGCCGTTGGCTCTGGACACCAAGCACGCGCAGCGCGTCGCCGATCTGACGATGTACGTGCGGCAGAGCCACGCCGAACGCGATCTTGCAGCACTGGGACGGGCGGCGGCCCGATGAGGGCGGCGTCGCTCGGCAACGGGTCCAGGTTCGCAGCGCGACCGGTGGCCTCCGGCGGTACCCCGACCAAGACCTGGCTCGACTGGCGTCGAGAATGGCCCGAATTGGAGCTCGATGCGTGTCCAGGGCTGGTGCTGGTCGCGGCGCACCCGGACGACGAGACGCTCGGTTTCGGGGCGGCGGCGGCGACGCTGCGAGCGCGCGGCGTCGACGTCCGGGTAGTTTCGGTGAGCGACGGTGGAGGCGGCTACCTAAACCTCTCGCCGCTGGAACGGACGTGGCTGGAACGCGACCGGCGGGCCGAACTGCGCAACGCGACACGTCTTTTGGGGCTTCCGGAGCCGATCCACCTAGGCCTCCCCGACGGTCGGCTCGACGCGCACGAGGCTGAGTTGACGACATTTCTGACCGACCTGCTCGAATCCGACCCCAACGACTCGTGGTGCGCGGCGACGTGGTCCGGCGACGGGCACCCCGACCACGAGGCGGTGGGACGCGCGGCCGTCGATGCGGCGCAGCGCGCCGGGACGGTGGTGCTGGAGTACCCGGTGTGGATGTGGCACTGGGCGCAGCCTGACGACGTCGACGTGCCGTGGCATCGGATGGTCACCGTTCCGCTAGAGCGCGGGGCGCTCGCGCGTAAGCGGCGCGCCGTCAATGCCTTTGTAACGCAGCTGAACCCGTACGAGCAGGGCGTCGACCCGGTGCTGCCGCCCTTCGTCGTGCACCGCTTGATGGCGATGGGGGAGGTGGCGTTCCGGTGATGGAGCGATTGCCCGACGAGTACTTCACCGACATGTACGCCGAGGCGGCGGACCCGTGGCGGCTCGCGGAACGCTGGTACGAGCGGCGCAAGTACGCCATCACCGTCGCCGTGTTGCCGCGACCGGCGTACCGCCACGCCTTCGAGCCGGGTTGCTCGATCGGCGTGCTCACCGAGTTGCTCACCGGACGGTGCGACCACGTGACGGCCACCGACGTCGCTGCGGAGGCGCTCGACTCTGCGGCGGCCCGGCTGGAGCGAGCGGGTCTGCGCGACCGAGTCACCTTGTGCCGCATGTCGATCGACTCGGAGTGGCCAGCCGAGGACTTCGACCTCGTCGTGCTGTCCGAGGTGGCCTACTACCTCAGCGCGACGACGCTGCGCGCCGTGCTGGACCGGGAGTGCGCCCGGCTTGCACCGGGTACGACCGTCGTCGCGTCGCACTGGCGGCACCGCGTGGCTGACTACCCGCTGACCGGCGACGAAGCGAACGCGGTGATTGGCGAGACCGACGAGCTGCATCAGACGGCGCGGTACTCGGACGACGACGTCGTCATCACGGTGTTCGGCAAGGGGTCCGCTCAGTCGGTGGCCGCCAGGTGCGGCGTACCCGGCGCGGACTAGGTCTGGGGAAGCGGCCTCAGGTGACTCCGGGGCGCACGGCTGACTACGGCGATCGCGCTCTCCAGCGTGTCGGCGACCGGCAGGCCCTGCTGCGGATCGCAGATGCGCAGCATCCTGGACACCTCGGCGCCGGGCACGAGCACCCAGTTGACGTCCCGGCGCGAGCAGGTCACGTTGACGTAGTGCAGGGCCGAGAATCCCGGGGTGCCGAAGAACGTCAGCCCGCGAAGGTCGACGATCAGCCGGCGCTTCCCGGCGAGGACTTGTTCGATGTACCCGGCGAGGCCGCGGGCGTTGGAGGCGTCGATCTCCCCGTCGGAGGTGACGAGCACCATCGTCGATCCGATGAGCGAGCTAGTGAACCGCGTCGGTCTGTGCGGCGCACCTATGGGGAGTTTTTCACTCGTAGTGAAGGCTGCGGACATGGTGAACCTCTGTCAGTCGAGGGTGTTCCCACTGAGGGTCACGCCAAGCTATTGGGCTCAGTTTCCTACGGCTGTGGACTCAACCTGTAGTGAACGGTAGTACGAATCCCTGACCAGCACAATGACAGTTAGACATGGCTAATCATTGCCGTTTGCACCGGCAATTCCGCGTGCGTCGACCAGCCCCTCATGGCACCGGGAGTCAACTCGGGCAACCGATTCCGAAGTCCCACGTGCCTGCCGCACGCTGCCCGGTTTGCGCTTGGCGCGCACGGGTATCCCACGCGTGCGCGAGAGGCAGTGGAGACCATGGGCGTCGACGTAGACCATCCCGAGGAGGACCAGCAATGGGACTCCGATCGCCGGTCCGAAACCGCGACCGAGCGCCTGGACCGGAATTGGGGGAGTCTGCTCCAGGAACTCCGCGTGGTCCAGACCGGCGTGCAGCTACTGACGGGCTTCTTGCTCACGCTCCCCTTTCAGCAACGGTTCGACGTGCTCGACGGTGACGTGCGCGTCTTGTACCTGGCCACCGTGTCGTGCGCGGTGGCATCGACGGTGCTGCTGGTCGCGCCCGTGGGCATGCATCGCGTGCTCTTCCGCCAGCGCCGACTCAAGGCGCTGGTGTCGGTTGCGCACCGGTTGGCGTATGCGGGGCTGCTCTTGCTGGGCCTGGCGCTGGCGGGGATGACGGTGATCATCTTCGCGGCGGTCGCGGATCGAACCGCGGGGTTGGTAGCTGGCGTGGTGGCACTCATCGTGATCGTCGCGTGTTGGGTGGCTTTGCCGTTCGTGATGAGGGCGCGCCCAGACTGACCACGCGTCACATTCGTTACCAAAGGTAACTATTTTCCGAAATCCGGAATACCCGGTGTAGCCGGGCGTGCTGTCGCTGACATGAACACGACAAACATCAAGCCCATCGCAACGATCGCAGCAAGCGCACTGGTGGCCGCGGCCGCCGTCGCCGCGATGGTCGTACAGGGCGCCCCGGAGTCCGGCACCATGGCCGGCGACATGTCGACGGGCGTCACCGTCACCGCCGGCACGCCGGTCAGCGCAGACGCGATCCCCGAAGCCAAGCCCGCCATCAAAGGTCCTGCCCCGCTTCCCACCGAGGAGCAGGGCCTGCCCGGGTAGTCGCTGGTCGTTGCCTGCCACCGCGGCCACGCCGTAGCCTCGGGTCGTGGTGGGATCCGCCGCCGTCAGCGTCGAGGACCTGGCCGGCCTGGAGTTCTTCGCCAGCTGCCCGAAGGAGTCGCTCGGGCCGCTGGCTCAAGAGTTGCGTCCCGTGAGCGCCGCCCCGGGGCAGGTATTGATGCGCCAGGGTGAGCATGCGGTGTCGTTTCTACTCATCGGCTCGGGGCACGCCGCGATCACCCATGCGGGCTCCGACGGCGAGAACGTCGCCGTCGAAGTCGGGCCCGGCCTCATCGTCGGCGAGATGGCGCTGCTGCGCGACACCACCCGCAACGCGACGGTGACGGCCCGCGACCAACTCGACGGCTGGGTTGGCGGGCGTGAGGCGTTCGCGTCGATGCTCGACGTGCCCTGCATGGAGGCCAAGCTGCTGCGCACGGCACGCCAGCGGCTGGCAAGCTACCTCACCCCGATCCCGGTCACCATGCGCGACGACACCGTCCTGTACCTGCGCCCCGTGCTTCCCGGCGACAACGCGCGCGTCGTCCGCGGGCCGGTCCAATTCTCGAGTGACACGTTCTACCGGCGTTTCCAGACCACCCGCAGCCCCACGCGTTCGCTGATGACGTACCTGTTCGAAGTCGACTACGTCGACCACTTCGTCTGGGTCGTCACCGACGGTCCCGACGGGTCCGTGGTGGCCGACGCTCGGTTCGTCCGCGACGAAGCAGACCCGTCCGTCGCCGAGGTCGCGTTCATCGTCGGCGACGACTATCAAGGCCGGGGTGTCGGGACGTTCTTGATGGACGCGTTGTCGGTCGCGGCGCGCAGCGACGGGGTGCAGCGGTTCACGGCCCGCGTGCTGTCGGACAATTACCCGATGCGAGTGATTCTCGACCGATACGGCGCCGAGTGGCACCGCGACGACCAAGGGGTGGTGACGACGAGCATCGACGTGCCCACGCTTCGCGAACTGACGATCTCGCCCGCGACATATCGCCAAATACGTTCCTTGGCAAGGCAAGTGATGCGAGCGTTCGGGTGACGCGCCCCCCGCTCAACAAGGACACCCGGCTGTGCATCTCGCTTGCGGCGCGCCCGAGCAACATCGGCACCCGGTTCCACAACCACCTCTACGACCAGCTGGGCCTCGACTTCGTCTACAAGGCGTTCACCACCACCGACATCGTCGCGGCGATCGGGGGCGTGCGTGCCCTCGGCATCCGCGGTTGCTCGGTGTCGATGCCGTTCAAGGAGGACGTCATCGCGCTGGTCGACGACGTCGAAGCGTCGGCGCGGGTCATCCATTCGGTGAACACTATCGTCAACGACGACGGGCAGCTCACCGCGTCGAACACCGACTACCTGGCCGTGCAGCGGCTCATCGACGAACACCGACTGGATTCGACTGGGACCGTGCTGATTCGGGGCAGCGGGGGCATGGCCAGCGCCGTGGGCGCGGCGTTCCGCGACCACGGATTCGGCACGGGGATCGTCGTCGCCCGCAATGGCGCCGCGGGCCGCGCGCTGGCCGAGCGGCTCGGTTACGACTACGCCGCCGAGGTGGGCGACCGCACCGCGTCGGTCATCGTCAACGTCACGCCCATCGGCATGGCCGGTGCGCCCGAGGCCTCCGAGCCCGCGTTCGACGACTCGACGATTGCCAAGGCGCACACCGTCTTCGACGTCGTCGCACTGCCGTCGGAGACGCCGTTGATCACCGCGGCGCGCGCGGCGGGCGTCGACGTCATCACCGGTGCCGAGGTGATCGCATTGCAGGCGGCCGAGCAGTTCGAGCGGTACACCGGGGTGCGGCCAACGCCCGAACAGGTGGCGGAGGCGTCGGCGATCTCCCGGGCGTGACCGTCAGGGCGCGTTGACGACGACGATCGGGCGGCGCACCCGTTCGAGCTGATGGCTCGTGAAGCCGGAGTAGAAGATTCGCGCTCCCACGAACCACGACACTGAGGAGTGCACGGCCGTCGCGGTGGGTGCAGCGTCCGCCGGGAGCGGCAGTTCGAACGGCAGTCCGAACTCGGCGCCGCCCTGCATCGGGACCTTCTTGCCCAGGTAGAGCGGCGGTCCGTCGAGTTCGCTGGCCTGCGCGGGGTAGCGCTCCAACGGGTGATGCTCGCGTTGACGTTGCCAGTAGACGGCGATGTCGGCGGTCGGCAGGTCCTGCTGCGGCCGAACCACGAGGTGCCCGGTGATGGGCTCACCGGCCTGCCACACGGGCGACGGCATCACGATGTCGAGCTGGGTGTCGGCGTCGCCCATGTAGCGTTCCATCGGCTCCTCGATCGCGTCGACGTCGGCGGTGCCGATGACGACCCGGAACTCGCCGCGCTCGTCGACGTCGCGTCCACCGCGTTCGATGACGAGCCGACACGCCCACCGGGCCACTTCGGGGGAGGACCCGGCTGCCCAGGAGGGCACGGTGAAAGTGGATGACGTGCCAGTGAATTCGCTTGCGCCGATGGGCACGTCGACGCGGCTGGCGCACACCCAGTCATCGGTGTCGCGCTCGCCGCCGTAGTTGGTGCCGACCTGGCCCGCCGTCCATAGCGTGTCATTGGCGGCCGCTGCGGCGGAGTCGGCCCGACCCGCCCAGTGGTAGCGGTAGAAGTTGTCGTAGCCCCATTCGAGCCGCGCCGAGGTGACCTTGTCGAGCGGCTTGTCCGTCGTCACCGTTGCGGTGACCGTCTGGCGGGGCCGCACGACGTCTGGCGTCACGGACACCCGTGTGGCGCCGGAGCGGTTGAACAGGCCCACGGGCTACGTCTTCTTGTACTTTGCCCGGTTGGCGGCGTACTCCTCGGGATTGTTCTTCTTCTGGTACGCCCGCACCGGCCAAAACAGCAGCCACAGCACCGGATACGCCGTCACGTAGAACAGGGCGTGTACGGCCGCACCCGCGAGGATGGCGAACACCCAAGCCGGGTAGATGAGGATCAGGCAGAACTGGATGAACTGCTTGAGCACGACGGGATAGCCCTCCGCCATGGACCAGACGTACTTCGGGCTCATGGCGTGCAGGTACTTCTTGACCGTCGACGTCTCGGCCTCGGCTTCGGCCTGTGCCGCGCTGACGTCGCGGCCACGTTCCTCGACGGTCTGACCGCGTTGCGGGGGAGCCGGTTCGTTTGGGCTCGGTTGGGGGACCGAGGTCATGGCGTGATCGTCGTCTTCTCGTCGATCTCGCTCGTGGCGTCCATCAACGGAGTCATCTGGTCCTCGGTGCCGTCGGCGTTGAGCTGCAGCACGAAGACGCCGTCGCCGTCCTTGGCGGGAATCACGACCGTCTTCTGGGCGATCATCCGCTTGGCGCCGTCCTTGACGTAGGTACCGCCGAACTGGAACGCGTCGAACCCACCCAACGTGCTGGCTTCGCCGTCGCCGCCCATGGAGTCGAAGCCAGGAAGGTTCTTGAGCTCACCCGGGGCGAACTCGAGGACCTTGGCCGCGTCGACGGGTCCGGTCAGCTTCGAAACGATGGCGATGATCGTCGGGGGGTCGCTGGCGAATGCCGGGTCGGTGTTCACGATCGCGCCGTAGGCCCACTCGGGAGCGTTCGGCCCGGCGTCCTCCCAGCCCGCCGGGAACGGCAGGTCGATGGTCGGTGAGCCGGGATCGCCACGCTTCACGGGGGTCTCGGTCAGGCCGGCGTCCTTGACGTAGTCGGCGATCGTCTTGTTCGTGCCCGCGGGCGCCTCGGTCTTGCTCGGCGCCTTCGACTCGCTGGTCTTGCTTGAGCTCGACGCACTGCTGGACGACTTCGAGGTGGTGGCCTCGGTCTTCGAGTCGGACCCGCAGCCCGCAAGGGCAATGCCCAGCGCGACAACGGCGAGGGCGGTTCCGCAAGCCTTCAAGGGCGTCTTCATGGAGTCTCCTGTCTCGGGAAATGCAGGCATGAGCCTACGGTCGGCAAAGGAAAAGTGCACGTGAATGGTCGGCGACGTCAGAAGCCTAGCTGCCTGGCGGCAAATCGCCCGGTGACGTTGCCGGCGAGCGACTCGTCGTACGGGTCGATCGCCTGAGCCTGCCCGCCGTCGGAGAAGTCGAGCCCGGAGAGCTCCACCCAGATCGTGCTGGGGCTGGTCGTGAGCTCGAAGAAGTACACCTGGTTGGTCAGGTCGCAGACCGTGCGGTACTCGGTGTCGTACACGCCGAACTCGCCGTAGGGCGCGCCGAACGGGACCGACACGTTGCGCATGATGGCCATCACGCTGGCCACCGCCTGACGCTCGCTGACCGGTTTCGGCAACAGTGCCGAGTAGTACGCCGCTCGCTGGAACCGGTCCACCGGATTCACGTTCCCCGGCAACGGCATTGAGCTGCTGGGAAGCGAGAAGTCCTGCGACGCCAGCAGTTGGAGCTGTTCGTCATAGGTCGGGTCGTTGGTCATCAGCGTGAACTGGCGGCCGTGGTGCACGACGAGCTTGCCCGCCGCCAGCTCGAGGATTGCGCTGTCACCACCGGCGTCCTCGATGGCCAGGTGCAGCGTGGCGTCGAATCCCTTGGCGCCGATCATCACCAACTGGACGCCGTCCATCAACGCCAGCGCTTCGGCGACCGTCGCCGCCTGGTCGAGCAGATACTGCGCCCACAGCCCGGTGTGGATGCCGGGAAGGTCGGCGTTGCGGGGTCCGACGTCGGTGGACTTCAGATACAGCGCGTGCACGCCGAGGCCCCGCTCGTTGAGCCCATCGACGGTGCCAAGGCCGTAAACCGTCGTCACCAGGCTGCCGTAACGGCTGGTCCAGCGCAGCGGGTTGTCCGGCACCACCACCTCGGTCAGCAATAGTCCGCCGTCACGCTGGTGGCCGCGCGGGAACGCGACGATGAGCGGCTCGGTGGATTCCGGCCAGTCCATGCTCCGGCCCGTCAACACTGCGAAGTCGTTGGTATTCCACAGAACTCGGGTACACATCTGTCGCTGCTCTCCTCGCGTCCGAGTCGGCGTGTCTCGTCGTCGCGGCCGGAGCCGTCAGCGTAGCTGTGGTACCAAGGTTCCGTGCGCGTGTTCGCGTCCTGCGTCGCGCTGGCGCTGTGCGCGGCGTGCGGCCAGTCCTCGGCGCCCACCGGTTGGTCGTCGACGGCCACCGCGTCCGATGCCGTCACCCCCGTGAACATCATGCGGCTGCGCACCGAACTGCCCGCGGGGTACGAGGTCGCCGACCTCGCCGGGCGTGCGTCGCCGCTGGCGTTCTGGGGGTTCGGGCCGCAGTGGTCGGCCGATCCTCCGCAGTGTGGTGCGCTGGCCGACCTGGTGCCCGGCGATGCGCCGGTGCACGGGTGGTCGGCGTCGGGGCCGGGAGGGATCGTCTACGCCGTCGTCGTCGAGTCAGCCGGGGGACTGGATTCCGCGCTCGTCGACGAGTGCGGCGTGTGGACCGTGTCGGCAGGTCACACCAGTGGCCTGGTCACCGCTGTCGCCGCGCCGGTCATCGAGGGGGCCGCGACGGTCGGGATGGTCACCGACGCCACCACAGTCGTCGAAGGCGGCACCGAAACCCATTCGCGGGCAGCCACCTTCAGCGCATACCTGAGCGGCCACGTCGCCTATGTGACGGTCGTGACCGATCCCGGCTCGCCGGACCCCGCGCTTGGGCCCGACTTCGCCGCGGCGTTGCTCGCCAAGGCCGTGTCGGCCGTGCGGGGCGGGTAGATTGGCGGCGATGTCGAGGACTTCGTTGGCCAGTCTGGCTGTCACGGCGTGTGCCCTCGTCGTCGCGGGGTGCGCCGGCCCAACCACGCCGACGGTCCAGGGCGACATCTCCCGGCTGGTGGACGTGAAGACGAGCTTCGGCCCCGAGTTCAAGGTGAGCACCGTGGCGCCGACGGGGATCGACCCGCGATTGCTTGCTTCGCAGCCGCTGCCGCAGGGCGTGACGTTCGACCCGCCGGACTGCGGAAAGGCCGCGACGGGCTTGGCGCTGCCGGCTGGGCTGAAGGGAAACATGTCCGCGGTGACGGCGGAGGGTGCGGGCAACCGGTTCATCGCGATCGCCGTCGAGACGTCGGAGCAGGTGCCCTTCCCCGATCCGGGTCCGGACTGCCAGAAGGTCGCCTTCGCGGGGCCGGGCGCGCGTGGTCTGGTCGAGGTGACGGAATCGCCTTCGATCGACGGGGCGAAGACTCTGGGCACCCACCGCTTCGTGCAGACGATGGTCGACGGCAAGCCGGCCAGCGGCGAGCTCTACAACTACGTCGCGAGCTTCGGGTCGTATCTGGTGATCGTCACCGCGAACCCACTGGTGGTGCCGAACGCTCCCGTCCAGCAGGTGGACACCAAGCGGGCGCGCGACCTGCTGGCGGCGGCCGTGAACGACGTCCGCGGCTCTTAGCGAACGTCCTTCGGGCGGAACTGGATGCTGATCCTCGGGCCCATCGGCCTGGCCGTCTTGGGCACGGCGTGCTCCCAGGTGCGTTGACACGATCCGCCCATCACCAGCAGGTCGCCGTGGCCCTGCGGCAAGCGCAGCGACCGTCCGCCGGAGCGCGGACGGAGCGCGAACACGCGCCTGGCGCCGAGGCTGACGATGGCGACCATGGTGTCCTCGGTGCTGCTGCGGCCGATGGTGTCGCCGTGCCACGCGACGCTGTCGTGGCCGTCGCGGTAGAGACAGAGGCCTGCGGTGGTGAACGGCTCGCCCAGTTCGCGTGCGTAGATGTCGTTGAGCCGCACGCGAAGCCGGGCGATCATTGGATGCGGCGCCGGCTCGGTGCCGAGGTCGTGGAAGCTGACGAGGCGCGGGACGTCGAGCACGCGGTCGTACATCTGGCGGCGTTCGGCGCGCCACGGGATGGTCTCCAGCAGCTCGTCGTACGCGTCCTCCGCGCCCGTCAACCAGCCCGACCGCACGTCCAACCAGGCGCCGTCACCGAGGTTGCGGCGTTCGGCATGGTCGAAGAGCGACCCCTGAACCGCCAAGGACACCCCGACATGCTATCGCACATACATTCGAATTCAGAGCTTGGCCGCGCCGGGGCCCGCAGCGGCGAGCACGTCTGCAGGATTGGACAGTGCGCATAGCTTCAGGCTCAGGCAACCGCACCCGATGCAGCCCGCCAGATTGTCGCGAAGCCGCTGCAGGTGCACGATGCGTTCGTCGAGGTCGGAACGCCAACCTGCCGACAGTCTGGCCCAGTCCTTGCTAGTGGGAACGCGATTGGTGGGCAGTGTGGACAGCGCATCGCGGATGCGTGCCAACGGAATGCCCAACCGCTGCGACATCCGGATGAACGCCACCCGTCGTAGCGTCTCCCTGGCGTAGCGCCGTTGGTTGCCGCTGGTGCGCCTGCTGACGATGAGCCCTTCGCGCTCGTAGAAGTGCAGTGCCGACACCGCCACCCCGCTGCGATGGGACATCTCGCCGGGAGTCAGCTCCGATAGCTCCATGACCTGAACAATAGTTGAGGTGCCTCCGGACGATACGGTGCTAGGTATGACAGATCCGGTGCTGGGCGCCAACTCCGAGGTGGGGCGGCTGCGTGTCGTGATCCTGCACCGACCAGGGGCCGAACTGCAGCGGCTGACGCCGCGCAACAACGACACGCTGCTGTTCGATGGGCTGCCCTGGGTAGCCCGGGCGCAACAGGAACACGACGCATTCGCCGACCTGTTGCGGTCGCGTGAGGTCGAGGTGTTGTTGCTCGGCGACCTGTTGACCGAGGCACTGGCCAGCGGCGCCGCGCGCATGCATGGCATCTCGGCCGCCGTCGACTCGCGGAGGCTGGGGTTGCCGCTGGCGCAAGAGCTCTCGGTCTATCTGCGGACGCTAGAGGCCGCTCCGCTGGCCGGTGTCCTGATGGCAGGCATGACGTTCAACGAGTTGCCCTTCGACGAGGACGAACTGTCGCTGGTGCGCCGGATGCACCACGGCGGCGACTTCGTCATCGACCCATTGCCCAATCTGCTGTTCACCCGCGACTCCTCGTTCTGGATCGGCCCTCGGGTGGCCATCACGTCGCTCGCATTGCAAGCACGGGTGCGCGAGACGTCGCTGACCGACCTGATCTATGCCCACCACCCGCGATTCCTTGGGGTGCGGCGGGCCTACGAATCGCGGTCGGCGCCCGTCGAGGGTGGTGACGTGTTGCTGCTCGGGCCGGGTGTCGTCGCGGTCGGCGTGGGGGAGCGGACCACGCCGGCGGGCGCGGAAGCGTTGGCGCGCAGCCTGTTCGACGACGACCTGGCGCACACCGTATTGGCCGTGCCGATAGCTCAGGAGCGGGCGCAGATGCACCTGGACACGGTCTGCACGATGGTCGACACCGATGCGGTCGTGATGTATCCGAACATCGTGCACTCGTTGACTGCGTTCACCATTCACCGCACCGGAAGCGGCGTCAAAATCGATCGGGCGGCGCCGTTCGTCGACGCGGCGGCCGACGCGATGGGTATCGAGAAGCTGCGGGTCATCGACACCGGACTCGATCCCGTCACCGCCGAACGCGAGCAGTGGGACGACGGCAACAACACCTTGGCGCTGGCGCCCGGTGTGGTGGTGGCGTACGAACGCAACGTGGAAACCAATGCGCGGCTGGAGGATTCGGGAATTGAAGTGTTGGCGATTTCGGCGTCGGAGCTAGGCACTGGCCGAGGTGGGCCACGCTGCATGTCGTGCCCCGCCGCCCGCGACCCGCTCTAGCACCGCAATGGGGTAGCGCTTTGACTGCGCCGAGGGTTGTTGATCCGTTGAGATCACGACCCTGGATGCAGTCGAAGTGATTGACCACGTTCCGCCGCGCCGTGGCCGGTATCCCGGTCGGCGTCTGCGTGTCCTTGATGGTCGTGACGTGGCTTCGCGTCGTGGTTGGTCTTGTCGCCGGACGTCGACGTGTCGCCGGACTTCGGCGCGTCGCTGGATGCCGTGGAAGCGGAGGGCTTCGACGCGGCCGCGGGCTCGGTTCCGGCCTTGAACTTCATCAGCTTCGCGAGCTTCGGCTTGGCCGTGGCGTCCTTCGACGTGGTGCTGGAATCCGCTGCCGTGGCGTCCGACGTCGCTGCCACGGGCGGGCCGGCCTTGGCTGCCGTGAGCGTCATGGCGGTCTTCGTGGTCACCGCGGGCGTGGCGGCGGGCGTCGTAGTGCCCAGGGAGGCAAGGGCATTCGCGATCGCCTGGACGAGCGCGGCGGCGATCTGCTGGCCCAACGTCTGCGCGACGCTGGACACGGCCGTTGCGAACGCATTGGCGATCTGCTGAGCGAGCACCGCCAGCGGGTTGGTGTTCGCATACTTGGCGATCTCCTGCTGGATCACCGCGGCGGCGAGCTTCGGCGTCCAATCCGACTCGTAGATGCCATAGGTGTCGTTGGGGTTGGTGCTCGCGCTATCGGTGTCCTGCGCGGTGTAGATGAAGACCGGCCCGGCGTAGGAAAGGGTCTGCCACGTGTCGATGAGGTTCTGGATGAAGGTCGCCTGCGTCTGTTGGCTGACGTCGGAGGTCGGCAGCCCGTACTCGCTGATCCAGACCTTGTCGCTGGCATCACCGTTGGCGATCAGCAGCTGTTCGATTGCATTGAGTTGGGTCAGGGGCGAATTGGGCACGCCAGCGCCCTGTGATAACTCGAGCGTCTCCTGATACGGGTGGAAGGACAGTGCGTCGAAGTACCCCTGGGCGCCGTCGGCGAACATGTCCTGCACGAACGTGACGGGATCCAACGTCACGTTCCCGAAGCTGATGACGCTGCCCACCGCGCCGGCGACGACCGTCGCGTTGGGATTGGCCGCCTTGATCGCCGGGTAGGCGGCCTTCAACAGTGCGGTGTACGACGCCGGGTCGATCGGGTCGGAGAACTCGACTGAGTTCGGTTCGTTCCAGATCTCGTAGGCCGAGATGTCGTTGCCGTAGCGGGTGGCGACCGTGGATGCGAAGCTGGCGAAGTCGCTGGCGTTGGGGGTGCCGCTGCCCGGGAACAGTCCGGTTGTCGTGGAGGCCCAGGTAGGCGTTCCGTTGATCTCGGCCATCACGCCCATGTTGCGCGCGGCGGCGGCGTCGACGACCGCGTCGATGTAGGACCAGTCGTAGGTGCCCTGCAGGGGTTCGACCAAGCCCCAGGGAACGAAGATCCGGATGTTCTGGACGCCGAGCGACTGAAGGGTGTTCAGCGTGGTGTCGATGTCGGCCGCCGACTCGCCATACAGCGCCGAGTCGGCGATGCCGATGGTCGACGGGGACGACGTGATCGCCGCGGTGTCGACGATCTCGGCCGAGACTAGCCGTGGGGGCGGCGTCCCCAGACTGGAGCAGTAAGCGCAGACGGTGGCAGACGCAGCCGTCGCGATGACGAATCTGATGGCGACCGATCGAGCTGAGACTCCATACATGACGCGCTCAATTCTGTTGAATGCCAGCAAATTGGAATCAACATATGAGCAGCGCACCTCGAAAATTGCTGAGCTAAGCAAGATCCCAGGAATTTCCCCACCGTCAATTGCTCTGCAAAATTCGATGGCAACGAATACCGAGTCTTCGAATCATCTGCCTCGCTTGCAGATGCGCGTGATCCGTCGCACCCAGCAATGGAGTCGATACGCGGGTGAAATGCAAAATTGGAGCGAACCTGGGAGCCCGCCGCCCCATCAGGAGCGAAATCAACGCCAGCTAGGCAACCAGATTTGCATCTGCCACGTCGACTGCGAGATCGGCAGACCCGTCAGCACCGGGTACAGCCACGCGAAGTTCGTCAGCACGAGCGCCACGTAGAAACACACCACGAGTAGTCCAAGTGTCTGTCTCTCGGCGTTCTGTCGCGGCGCGTAGAGGACGTCACCGAGTATCAGCGCAATCATCATCACCAGGAACGGCGCCATCGGCGCGGCGTAGAAGAAGTACATCTGCCGGTCGATGTCGGCGAACCATGGCAGGAAACCCGCGCCGTACCCCGTCAGCGCCACCGCGTAGCGCCAGTCGCGCTTCACGAGCGCCCGCCACAGCGCCCAGCCAAGCACCGGCACCGCGATGAACCACATCGCAGGCGTCCCGACCAGCATCACGGCCTTCACGCACGACTGTGCACCGCAACCCGCGATGTTGTCCTGGTCGATCGCATACAACACCGGGCGCAGCGACATCGGCCACGTCCACGGCTTCGACTCCCACGGATGGTGGTTGCCCGCCGCGTTCGTCAGCTTCGAGTGGAACTCGAAAACCCCATAGGTGTAGTGCCACAACGACCGAATCGCGTCGGGGAGCAACCCGCCCTCGCCGATCGAGCGGCCCTCCTCGTGGCGGTTGATGGCGGTTTCCGAGGCGAACCACGGCGCGTACGAGCCGAGGTACACCGCCAGCGGAATGAGCCCCAACGCGTAGAGCGTCGGCCCGAAGTCGCGGCGCAGCGTCCCCACCCACGGGCGCGGCACCCGGTACTGCCGACGGGCTGCGACGTCGAACGCCAACGTCATGGCCCCGAAGAACAGGATGAAGTACAAACCGGACCACTTGGTAGCGAAAGCCAGCCCCAGCAGCACCCCGGCGCCGAACCTCCACCACCGCACCCCGAGTCGAGGTCCCCACGGCGTCTGGCCGATGCGGCCCTCGAGCAGCGCCACGTGCATCCGCTCGCGCATCTCGTCGCGGTCGACGATCAGTGCACCGAACGCGGCGACCACGAAAACCACCAGGTAGACGTCCAGCAGCGCGGTGCGCGCCGAGACGAAGCTGACGCCGTCGGCGATGATCAGCAGGCCGGCGATCCCGCCGATCAGCGTCGAGCGGGTGATCCGCCGGACGATCCGCGCCACCAGCAGCACGATGATCACGCCGCACACCGCACCGGAGAACCGCCAGCCGACGCCGTTGTAGCCGAATATCGCCTCGCCGGTGGCCATGAGGAACTTGCCGACCGGCGGGTGCACCACCAGCCCGTAGCCGGGGTTGTCCTCGACGCCGTGGTTGCCCAGCATCTGCCACGCCTGCGGCGCGTAGTGCTTCTCGTCGAATATCGGCGTGCGCGCGTCGGTCGGCGAGCCGAGGTTCAGGAACCGGGTCAGCGCCGCGAGTGCGGTGATCACGGCCGTCATCACCCAGCCCTGCAGGCGGTCCATCGGCCCGAAGTCCGGCACCGGCATGAGCGGCGCGGGGCTGATCACGGGGACCGTGCGCTCGTGTGCGATCTCGTCGAGCGGCGGAGCGGTCACACCGGCGATCGTAGGCTGTGCGGTGTGACACCTGGTCGACTGCTGCTGGCCGCCACGCCGCTCGGCCAGCCCTCGGACGCCTCGGCTCGGCTGATCGAGGCGTTGGGCAGCGCCGACGTGATCGCTGCGGAGGACACCCGACGCGTGCGGACGTTGGCCCAGACGCTCGGCGTTCGACCAGCTGGGCGCATCGTCAGTTTCTTCGACCAGAACGAGGCGACGCGCGTGCCCGCGCTGGTCGACGACGTCGCCGGCGGTGCCACGGTGCTCGTCGTCAGCGACGCGGGTATGCCGCTGATCAGCGACCCGGGCTATCGGCTGGTGGCGGCGTGCGCCGAGGCCGGGTTGACGGTGAGTTGCCTGCCGGGCCCTTCGGCGGTGACGACGGCGCTGGCGGTGTCGGGCCTGCCGTCGGACCGGTTCTGCTTCGAGGGTTTCGCCCCGCGCAAGCACTCCGCGCGGGTGGGCTGGCTGTCGGGCTTGGCCGGTGAGCAACGGACGTGTGTGTTCTTCGAGTCGCCGCGTCGGCTGGCGGACTGCCTGCGCGACGCCGTCGACACCCTCGGGCCCGACCGGCGTGCGGTGGTGTGCCGCGAACTGACCAAGACCCACGAAGAGGTCAAACGCGGCTCGCTCGCCGAACTCGCGGAGTGGGCGGCCGACGGCGTACTCGGCGAGCTCACCGTCGTGCTGGCGGGCGCCCAGCCGAAGGCCGATCTCGCCACCCTGGTCGCCGAGGTGGCCTATCTCGTCGACGACGGCATGCGGGTCAAGGACGCGTGCGCGGACGTGGTGGCGGCCAACCCCGGCGCTCCGTCACGGCGCGAGCTGTACGACGCGGTGCTACGCGCCAGGGATTGACGACTCCGCGCGGTGGAGTGTCGGTGATCACGGATGCCGTCGACGCGTTTCAGTGTTGGCACTTTGAGGAGGGGTGGCGAGCTACTGAACACCTGAGGAGTTGCTGTGAAAATCGTTGGACTGGAAGAACATTACGCAACGCCCGACGTCGCCCGGGCCTGGCAAGCCCTCGATCCGAAGTGGCAGGATCCGGCTACCAAGTCCTTCGACGCCGAGCTGAGCCACCGGCTGCAGTCACTAGGCGACGAACGTCTTGCGGTCATGGACGACGCAGGCGTCGACACTCAGGTGCTGTCTCTGACGTCGCCCGGTCTGTTCAACTTGGACGTCGCCGACGCGGTCGCATTGCAGTCGGTGTGCAACGACACCGCGGCCGACGCGGTGGCCCGCCATCCCGATCGCCTTCGTGGTTTCGCGACGCTGGCGCCACAGCGCCCGGACGCCGCGGCCGCCGAACTCGAGCGCGCCGTCCGAAAGCTCGGGTTCGACGGGGCGCTGATCTTCAACCGCGTCCGGGATCGCTCCATCGACCACACCGAGTTCTGGCCGATGTTCGAGGCCGCCGAAGCACTCCGCGTGCCGCTCTACCTACATCCCCAGACGCCACCGGAGGCGGTGCGCAACGCGTACTACGGCGGGTTCACCGACGTCGTCGACGGTGCGTTCGCCACCCACGGCGTCGGCTGGCACTACGACGCCGGCGTCGGATTGCTCCGGTTGATCCTGGCCGGCGTCTTCGACCGGTTCCCCGAACTGCAGGTGATCCTGGGGCACTGGGGTGAAATGGTGCTCTTCTACCTCGACCGCATCGACCGGTTGACGCCCATCGCGGGGCTAAACCGTCCGATCTCCGAGTACGTGCGGAGCAACGTGTACGTCACTCCCGGAGGGGTTTTCAGTCAGCGCTACCTGCGTTGGGCGCTCGAGGTCGTCGGCGTGGATCGGGTCATGTTCGCCGCGGACTACCCGTTCGCCCCGACCAACGGCGGACTCGCGCGTGACTTCCTCGACGGAGCGGAGCTCGCCGATGCCGATCGCGAGAAGATCGCGTCGGGCAACTGGGACCGGCTGGCCGCGGGAATCCGGCGCTGAGCTCTGGCTTCAGCGGGCCGAAACGACGCGCTGAGCCGCAGGTGCGGGGTTGGCGCTGCACGTAACGCCGACGATTGCCGCCGCCTTGTCGAGGCACTCCTGCCACTCGGCGGCGGGATCGGAATCGGAGGTGATGCCGCCGCCGACGCCAAGCACCGCCCGTCCGGCGGCGTCGAACTCGACGGTGCGGATGGCCACGTTGAGTTCGGTCCCGGCCATCGGTGACGCAAAACCCACTGTGCCGCAATAGACTCCGCGGCTGCGTGGTTCCCACGTCGAAAGCAGTTCACGGGCCCGGGCCTTCGGCGTCCCGGTCACCGACGCGGGCGGGAACATCGCTTCCAGCACGCCGGACATCGGGATCTCGACGGGCACGCGCGCGGACACCGTCGACACCAGATGCCACACCCCTGGGGCCCGTCGCACGGCCAGCAGTTCGGGCACGGTGACGCTTCCCGTCACCGCGACCCGGCTGAGGTCGTTGCGGACCAGGTCCACGATCATCACGTTCTCCGCGACGTCCTTGACCGATGCGCGCAGCGCCGACGGAGGGCGGTCCAGTGGGAGCGTGCCCTTGATGGGGCTCGACGTCACCGTCTCGCCGGTGCGGCGCAGGAAGAGCTCGGGGGACAGCGACGCCACCGCACCCCATTCGCCTGCGACGAACGCGGCGCGCGCGGGCGCGGTAAGCGCGACGACGTCGGCGAAGAAGTCGATGGGGGCGCCGCGCAATGCGCCGACGAACTGCGTGCACACACACGCCTGGTACACCTCGCCTGCGCGGATCGCCTCGAGGCATGCCAGTACCCCCGCGTGGTGGACATCGCGGTCGGGGGCGATCCAGTCGAGTTGCCACGGCGTGGGTATGGGTGAGGTGCCGAGCGCATCGACGAGCCAGCCGGGCGGCGTTGCACCGGAGAGGTTTTCGTACCACCAGTCGCCGTCGTCATCTTGGCGAAGTACGTCGTCGGTCCATCCGCCGGCGGCTGCCGGGACGCGGGCTGCCGCATCGTCGGCGCCTGGGTCCGGGTAGGTCAGGTAGCCGACCCAGCCGCCGCCGACGTGAACACCGCGCGTGCCGGGGTCCACGGCGAACGCGTCCGACTCCGCGACCGCCTCGATGGCGACGCTGGGTGCGATCACTGCGCGCGAGCCGAACCAGTCGCCGGTCAGCGCCGCGGGCGGCGGGAGGCTCAGCCGCGCGGCGGCGCCTGCGACCGCGCGCAGCACCGATGGAGCGCTGCGCGACTCGGCGATCCGCTCGACGCGCATCTGCCAAGCTTGTCAGACGCTGCGGTGGGAGGTCGCCGAGGCGCTAGCGCGACAGATCCCGCGCCACCGTGACTCCGCCCAGCTTCTCGGGATTGCGCATCGCGTAGAAGTGGCTGATCTTCCCGTCGGTGAGCTCGACGGTGACGATGCCCTCCAGCTTGTCGCCGAGGTACAGCACCACCGCAGGCGCGCCGTTGTAGAAGGCAAGCTCGACGCGGCCGTCGTCGCCCGCGTAGCGGAACATGCCGAGGATGAGTCGGCCCACCTTCTCCGCACCGGTGACGGGGCGCCTGGCCGCGCTCACCTTGCCGTCGCTATCGGCCGTCCACACCACGTCGGGCGCCAGCATCGACATCAACCCATCCATGTCGCCCGTCGCCGCCGTGGCGAAGAACTGCGTCGCCAACTCCATCGAGAGCTTCGGGTCGACGGGCTCGAACCGCTTGCGGCGGGCCTGGACGTGCTCGCGTGCGCGATGCGCGAGTTGACGCACTGCCGCGCTGGACTTGCCTATCGCCGAGGCGATTTCGTCGTGACTGAAGCCAAACACCTCGCGCAGCACGAACACGGCGCGTTCGTCGGGGCTGAGCGTCTCGAGCACCACCAGCATCGCCATCGACACCGACTCGGCGAGTACGACGTCCGACGAGGCGTCGGTTGAGTCGACGAGCAACGGTTCGGGCAGCCACGGGCCCACGTAGTCCTCCCGCCTACGCGCTTGTGCGCGAAGCGCATTGAGTGCCTGCCGGGTGACGAGTTGCGCGAGGTAGGCCTTGGTGTCCTGGACCGTGGCCAGGTCCACCTCGGCCCACCTCAGGTAGCTCTCCTGCAGCACGTCCTCGGATTCCGTTGCCGTTCCGAGGATCTCGTACGCGATCGTGAACAGGAGCGGGCGCAGCAGCGTGAACCGCTCCGCGTGTTCGTGCTCCGGTTTCATGGCGCTCTCCGAGCGCGCGGCGTGGCGTTCATCGGACGGCTGCCGCCTTCGCCCCGGCCAGCCGCTCCGCCCGCTTGCCGCCCTTGAGCCAGGTGTACGAGCCTGGTTTGCGGGCCTCGCGGGCCAGCCCCCAGATCGTGCCCTTGCAGACGGCCTCCTTGATCGACGCCGCGGTGCGTCCGCCGACGTAGATCGGCACCACCCGGTCGTCGAGGTGCGCGAGTTGGACGGTGCCGCCCTTGCGGCCCAGGCTGATGCATTGACCGACGAAGGCCTGGTTCACTGCGGCGGGTGCGGTGCCCGCGATGCGGCTGAGCACCGTGTTGGCGGCCTGCGCACCCAGCGGTATCGCCGCCTGGCAGCTCATCCGCAGCGGTGAATCCGATGGGGCGGCGGCGTCACCGGCGGCGACGATGTACGGGTTGTCGACGCTGGTCAGCGTCTCGTCGGTGAGCAACCGGCCGATCGCGTCGGTGGCCAGCCCGCTGCGGGCGGCCAGGTCGGGCACGCTGAAGCCGGCCGTCCAGATGGTGAGCGCACTCGCGAGTTCGTGCCCGTCGGCCAACACCACCGAGCCGTTGCGCACCTCCGTGACCTGGGTATCGGGTCCGTCGACGACCGTGACGCCCAGCTTGCGCATCCGCTTGGCCACCGCCTTGCGACCTGGCTTGCTCAGGTACGGGCCAAGGGGGCCGCCGCACACCAGCGTCACCGCGTAGCCCTGCTCGCCCATTTCGGAGGCCGTCTCGATGCCCGTTGGGCCCGCGCCGACGATTGTGACCGGGGCGTCCGACGGAAGGGCGGCCACGGCGTCCCGCAGCGGCTTGGCATGCTCCAATTCCGAGATGGGATGGGCGAATTCGGCTGCCCCGGGGACCGTCAACGTCGCGCCCTTGCTGCCGATTGCGTAGATGAGGTAGTCGTAGGCAACGGTGTCACCCGAACCCAGCGTCACCGTCCGTGCCGCGGCGTTTATGTGCTCGGCGGTGTCGACCACGAGGTTGATGCCCTCGCCGAGGATGTCGGGGTAGGCCACCACCGCGTCGTCGGAACCGGTGACCAGTTGGTGCAACCGGATCCGCTCGACGAACTCCGGGCGCGGGTTGATCAGCGTGATCGCAACGTCGCCGTTGAGTCGGAGGCGATTGGCGGCGATAACGCCTGCGTATCCGCCACCGATCACGACGACGTTGAGGTGCTCGGTCATGACTACTCCTTCGAGATCATTCGGCTCGCCTACCGAGCCGTTCTGACCTCAAGACACCGGTGCCCGCCGAAGTGTGACACCGCTGCACCGATTGTGGCGCAGGTCACTCACTTAGATAGCGCGGGAACACACCCTCGGGCTTCGGTAACACCGTGCCAGGCGCGATCCGGGTGCCGATGGCGCCGAAGCTGCGCTCATCCTCCGGCTGACCCAGCAGGTCCAGCAGCTTGGCCGCGGAGTCGGGCATGACCGGCTGCACCAGCAGCGCGGCGATGCGCACCACCTCCAGCGTCGCGTACAGCACCGTGCCGAACCGCTCCTGGTCGGCCGCCGCTTCGGACTTGCGCAGCACCCACGGCTCCTGCGCCGAAAAGTACCGATTGGCCGCGCCGAGCATCAGCCAGACCACCTCGAGCGCGAGATGCATTGCGGGCACGTCGTAGTGGGCCCGCACCTTGGGCAGCAGCCCGTCGGCCAGCGCCAACAACTCCCGGTCGTCGTCGGTGAACTCGCCGGGGGCGGGCACGACGCCGTCCAGGTTCTTGTTCACCATCGACAGCGACCGCTGGGCGAGGTTGCCGAACTCGTTGGCGAGGTCGGAGTTGATGCGGCCGATGATCGCGTCCTCGCCATAGCTTCCGTCCTGCCCGAATGGCACCTCGCGCAGCAGGAAGTAGCGCACCTGGTCGAGCCCGAAAGCGTCGACCAGCGCGATGGGATCGACGACGTTGCCCACCGACTTGCTCATCTTCTCGCCGCGGTTGAGCAGGAAGCCGTGTACGAAGACCCGCTCGGGCAACGCGATTCCGGCCGACATCAGAAAGGCGGGCCAGTACACCGTGTGGAACCGGATGATGTCCTTGCCGATCATGTGAAGGTCTGCGGGCCAGTACTTTTCGAATGCCTCCGACGACGTGTCCGGATATCCCGCCCCGGTCAGATAGTTGGTCAGCGCATCGACCCAGACGTACATGACGTGGTCGGGATGGCCTGGGACCGGCACCCCCCAGTCGAATGTGGTGCGCGAAATGGACAGGTCCCGCAGCCCGCCCGAGACGAAGCTGACGATCTCGTTGCGCCGGGTCTCGGGCCCGATGAACTCGGGGTGCGCCGCATAGTGCGCCAGCAGCCGCTCGGCGTAGGCGGACAGCTTGAAGAAGTAGGTCTGCTCCTCGGTCCACGTGACCTCCGTGCCGGTCTCGGTGGAAATCCGGGTGCCGTCGGGCTGAACCTCGAGCTCGTCGTCGGTGAAGAACCGTTCGTCGCGCACCGAATACCAACCGGAATAGGCGTCCAAATAGATGTCACCCGCGGCGTTCATCGCGTTCCAGATCGCGATCGACGCCTCGATGTGATCGGCGTCGGTGGTGCGGATGAAGCGGTCGAACGAGATGCCGAGCTTGTCCTGCATCGCCTGGAACGCATCGGAGTTGCGTCGCGCGAGGGCTGCGGTCGGAATGCCCTCGGCCGCCGCCGTCTGGGCCATCTTCAGGCCGTGCTCGTCGGTGCCGGTCAGGAAGCGGACGTCGAAGCCGTCGAGGCGCTTGAACCGGGCGATCGCGTCGGTCGCAATGTACTCATAGGCGTGCCCGATGTGCGGGGCGCCGTTGGGATAGGCGATCGCGGTCGTGACGTAGTACGGGGGCTTGCTCATCACGAAGTCACCTTAGGGTGTGGGCGTGAGTTCCCGACGCGAGCCGCCGCCACCTCCGGAACCGTTGGCGCCGCTGGTGGACGCCCACACGCACCTCGATGCATGCGGTGCCTCCGACGCCGACGACGTGCGCGCGATCCTCGACCGCGCCGCCGCCGTCGGCGTTACAGCGGTGGTCACGATCGCCGATGACATGGCCTCGGCGCGGTGGGCCACCCAGGCCGCCGATTGGGACCCTCGCGTCTACGCCGCCGTCGCGCTGCACCCGACGCGCGCCAACGCCCTCGACGACGAGGCGCGCGCCGAGCTCGAGCGGCTCTCTGCGCACCCCCGGGTCGTCGCGGTCGGAGAGACAGGGATGGACATGTATTGGCCCGGCAAGCTCGACGGCTGCGCCGAGCCGGCCGAGCAGCGGGAGGCCTTCGCGTGGCACATCGAGCTGGCGAAACGCGCGGGCAAGCCGCTGATGATCCACAACCGTGAGGCCGACGCGGAGGTGCTCGACGTACTCAATGCGGAGGGGGCGCCGGAGACGGTGATCTTCCACTGTTTCTCGTCGGGGCCGGACATGGCGCGCGCGTGCGTGGACGCCGGATGGCTGCTGAGTTTCTCCGGCAGCGTCAGTTTCCGCAACGCCCGAGAAATTCGCGAGGCGGCCCGATTGGTGCCGCCTACACAAGTGCTCGTCGAGACCGATGCGCCGTTCCTGACCCCGCATCCCTACCGCGGTGCACCGAATGAGTCGTACTGCCTTCCGTACACTGTGCGAGCGTTGTCCGAGGTCGTAGGGCGTCCCGCCGAGGATCTGGCGCACGAGACTTCGCAGAACGCCGCACGAGCCTACGGATTGCGCAGCTAGACGAGTTGCTGGCTCTTGGGGATTTCGTTACCGTCCTGTAATAGAAGCGGTTCGGCGGCGACGGTTCGCGCCTGCGGACCAGATAGCTCAGATAGTCGGGGATACGACGCTCTTGAATGCCTTGAATAAGCTCGATGAAGCACGCTCACCGATGCTGCGATTCGTCCTTGCGGCGACGCTGCTGGCCTTGACGTTCGCCGGTGGATACGCGGTATCGGCCCACAAGACGTTGACGCTGACGGTCGACGGCGCCGCCACGACGGTGTCGACGATGAAGTCGCACGTGCTCGACGTCGTCCGAGAAAACGGCTTTGACGTGGGCGAACGCGACGATCTGTACCCCGCGGGCGACCAGGACGTGCACCAGTCGGACACCATCGTGCTGCGGCGCAGTCGGCCCCTGCAGATCTCCCTCGACGGGCAGAACAGCCGCGAAGTATGGACCACGGCGTCCACCGTGCAGGAGGCGTTGGCACAGCTCTCGATGACCGACACCGCACCCGCAGCGGCCTCGCGTGGCAGCCGCGTACCGCTCGAGGGAATGTCCCTTCCGGTGGTCAGCGCGCGCACGGTGCAGCTCGACGACGGCGGGGTCGTCCGGACGGTAAAGCTCGCTGCAGCCAACGTGGCGGGTTTGCTCGAGGCCGCGGCCGTGCCACTTCTGCAAAGCGATTCCGTCGAACCCGCCGCGAGCTCGCCAGTAGTCGATGGCATGGTTATCAAGGTGACGCGCATTCGTGTCCAGAAGGTGACTGAGCAGATGCCGTTACCTCCGGCGAACAAGATCGTGCCGGATCTCACACTGAACATGAGTCGTCAGATCGTCGACGATCCTGGAACACCTGGGCTGCAGACCGTGACGTTTGCTGTATCTACAGTCAATGGTGCAGAAACGGGTCGGCTGCCAGTAGCCAATGTCGTGCTCACGCCCGCTCAGGAGGGGGTTTTGCGGGTCGGTGCGAAGCCCGGAACCGAGGTGCCGCCGGTGTCGAATGGGCGCACTTGGGACACCCTCTCGCAATGCGAAGCAGGTGGTAACTGGTCTATAAACACAGGCAACGGTTTTTACGGTGGCGTGCAATTTGATCAAAATACCTGGGAGCGCAACGGTGGTTTGAGGTATGCTCAGCGTGCGGATCTGGCTACGAGAGAAGAACAGATCGCAATTGCTGAGGTAACACGGGCGCGTCAAGGATGGGGCGCCTGGCCGGTGTGTTCTGGAAGGTTGGGGGCGTCCTGACGATACGACTTCTCGGTCGGACCGAGATACGGCATCTGGCGAAGGAACTCGACTTCCGCCCGCGTAAGGCATATGGCCAGAACTTCGTGCACGACGCGAACACTGTTCGTCGCATCGTGTCGGCTTCGGGCGTCAACCGCCACGATCATGTGCTCGAGGTCGGCCCCGGACTCGGGTCCCTGACGCTCGCGCTGCTCGACCGTGGCGCCAAGGTGACGGCCGTCGAGATCGATCCCGTGCTCGCGCGTCAACTCCCCAAGACGGTCCAAGACCACTCGCACAGCGAGATCGGCCGGCTGACGGTGTTGCACAGCGACATCCTCAAGATCGCTCCGTCTGACCTGGCCGAACCGCCGACCGCACTGGTCGCGAACCTGCCCTACAACATCGCGGTACCCGCACTGCTGCATCTGCTGGCCGAGTTCCCGTCGATCCGCACCGTCATGGTGATGGTTCAGGCCGAGGTCGCCGAGCGGCTCGCCGCCGAGCCCGGTGGCAAGGACTACGGCGTCCCCAGCGCCAAGGTGCGCTTCTACGGCAAGGTTCGTCGCCACGGGATGGTGTCGCCGACGGTGTTCTGGCCGATTCCGCGCGTGTACTCCGGGCTGGTGCGCATCGACCGCTATGAGACATCGCCGTGGCCGGTCGAGGACGGCTTCCGCAGCAAGGTGTTCGAGCTCATCGACATCGCCTTCGCGCAGCGGCGCAAGACGTCGCGCAACGCGTTCGCCGAGTGGGCGGGCTCGGGCAACGAGTCGGCCGAGCGGCTGTTGTCGGCCAGCATCGACCCGTCGCGCCGCGGCGAGACGCTCAGCATCAACGACTTCGTGCGGCTGTTGCAGCGCTCGGGCCAGTGGGATCCCGAGCACCCCGCCGACGAGCAGCACGTCCGCGTCTTCTGAGCCAAACCGGTTGAGCCCCATGGCGATTACGCCGTGGGGCTCAATTGTTTTTGTGGCTTAGCTCAGGGCCCTGGTGGCGATGGCGATGAATTCCCCGCACGTGTCGTACCGCAGCTCGGGATCCTTGGCCATCGCCTTGGCCAGGATGGAGTCGAATGCCCTTGGTATCCAATCGATTTGGTGTGAAAATCGGGGAACTGGGTGGTTCAGGTGATCCTCGATCAGCGCCATGGCGGTGTGGGCGGTGAAAGGCGGTGAGCCGGTGAGCAATTCGACCAGCGTGCACGCCAGTGCGTACTCGTCGGCGGCGGGCGAGGGGGGACGGCCGCGCAACACCTCGGGCGCGCTGTAGGGCAGCGAGGCCTCCACGTGCGTCAGGCGGTGGCCTGCGTCCTGCGCCACCGAACGGGCCACGCCGAAGTCGATCAGGATCGCGCCGCCTGCGGAGAAGTCCTCCGCGAGCAGAATGTTCGTCGGTTTCACGTCGCAGTGGACGACGCCGCGTTGGTGTGCGTAGTCGAGCGCGCCGGCGATCTGGCTCAGCGCGACGAACACGTCGGGCCGCTCGGTGAGGTTGGTCGAGCCGCCGCCACCGATCAACTCCATTGCGAGCCACGCGGGTCCGCACTCGAGCATGGTCACGATGTGGGGATGGGCGAGCTCATTGGCAAAGTCGAACTCGCGCCGCAGGCGGGTGAGGTGAGGGGCTTCCTGGTGGTAGTCGTCGAGCACCTTGAGGGCAACCATCACCTCGGGTGACGTGACCCGGTGCGCTCGGTAGACCGTTGCGGATCCGCCGTGGCCAACGACACCGTCGACGACGTAGTCCTCGTAGCGATCCATGGGGACGAGCACACCTTCAGCGTAGGGTCCGCGGCGGTCCTGCACTCGTCGAGCACCGCCGGGTTGTGATCCTTGACACACCCGCCGAGCAAACACTAGCGTGAGGTTCCTGTGTATCGGGACCGCATGGTGCCGAGCGGCGGGATCAACGAGGGGTATCTCACCACTTCAATTCCGGTTCCGCGTTTCTGTCTGCCGTCCCGGCGATACTGTCGTGTCGTGCCTGCATCGGACGGAAGTACCGCGTCAGAGTGGGTGCCCACTGGTTCGGTAACGGTGCGCGTGCCAGGCAAGGTCAACCTCTACCTGGGCGTCGGGGAGAGCCGGGACGACGGCTATCACGAACTCACCACCGTCTTCCACGCCGTTTCGTTGTTCGACGAGATCACGGTCCGCAACGCCGACGTGCTCTCGGTGGAACTCACCGGCGAGGGCGGTGACGACGGGACACTGCCGACCGACCGCCGCAACCTGGCGTGGCAGGCCGCCGAGCTCTTGGCCGAGCACGTCGGACGCGCGCCCGACGTCGCGATCTCCATCGAGAAGTCCATTCCCGTGGCAGGTGGGATGGCCGGTGGCAGCGCCGATGCGGCCGGCGCGCTGGTGGCGATCAACGCCCTGTGGGAGTTGGGCGTGCCGCGCCGCGATCTGCACGCCTTGGCGGCGGAACTGGGTAGCGACGTGCCGTTCGCGTTGCACGGCGGGACCGCGCTCGGCACTGGCCGCGGTGAGCAGCTGGCTACGGTGCTGGCCCGCAACACCTTTCATTGGGTGTTGGCGTTCGCCGAAGGCGGGCTGGCCACGCCCAAGGTGTTCGCCGAACTCGACCGACTGCGCGCCGACCCCGACCGCGAACAACCGCCGTGGCTCGACGATCCGGAGCCGCTGCTCGCCGCACTGGCCTCCGGCGACGCCGCGCAGCTGGCGCCGCTTCTTGGCAATGACCTTCAGGCCGCCGCGCTGAGCCTGGACGGCCGGCTGCGTCGCACCCTGCGTGCGGGTACCGACGCGGGCGCACTGGCCGGCATCGTGTCCGGCTCCGGGCCCACGTGTGCCTTCCTGTGCGGCTCGGCGTCGTCGGCGATCGACGTCGGCGTTCAACTGGCCGGTGAAGGGGTGTGCCGCACTGTGCGGGCCGCCAGTGGGCCCGTGCACGGGGCTCGCGTGGTCCCGGCGCCGTCACGCACGGTGTGACGTTCGAGCGCTCGCGGGAGTGTGACCCACGCCTCATTTCGCCGGAGAGTTTGGAGGTTACTTAAGAGTCTCTTAAGATGATCGACGGTGAATGCTAGCGGTCACGCGTCCTACGCCACGGCATCTCCCACCGGTCAACTCGGTGGGGGCATGCGCGACGCCAGCTGCGGCCCCGACGGTTTCGCCCGGACAACGTCGTCCCGGTTCGCTGGAAGATCACCGATTCGTGACGAAACCGCTTCCCAACTGTGTGCGCGCGCCTCTTCAAAAGCGCGCGTGAACAGTTGGAGCATGGAAGACCGAGACGAACTGGCATTGGCGCCTGACCTCAGGAGACTGTCGTGAGCAGATTTACCGAGAAGATGTTTCACAATGCCCGCACCGTCACGACGGGCATGGTCACCGGTGAACCCCACGAACCCATTCGCCACACGTGGGGCGAGGTTCACGAGCGTGCGCGTTGTGTCGCAGGCGGCCTGGCCGCGGCCGGGGTCGGACCCGGCGACGCCGTAGGCGTGCTGGCGGGCTACCCCGTCGAGATCGCCCCCACCGCGCAGGCGTTGTGGATGCGCGGCGCGAGCCTGACGATGCTGCACCAGCCAACCCCTCGTACCGACCTCGCCGTGTGGGCCGAGGACACCATGAACGTCATCGGCATGATCGAGGCCAACGCCGTGATCGTCTCCGAGCCGTTCCTGGTCGCCATCCCCGTGCTCGAGGAAAAGGGCATCAAGGTGCTCAAGATCACCGACCTGCTCGAGGCCGAGCCGATCGACCCCGTCGAGACGGGTGAGGACGACCTCGCGCTGATGCAGCTGACGTCCGGCTCGACGGGATCTCCCAAGGCAGTGCAGATCACGCACCGCAACATCTACTCCAACGCCGAGGCGATGTTCGTCGGCGCCCAGTACGACGTCAAGACCGATGTCATGGTCAGCTGGCTGCCCTGCTTCCACGACATGGGCATGGTCGGATTCCTGACGATCCCGATGTACTTCGGTGCCGAGCTCGTCAAGGTCACCCCGATGGACTTCCTGCGCGACACGCTGCTGTGGGCCAAGTTGATCGACAAGTACAAGGGCACCATGACGGCCGCCCCGAACTTCGCGTACGCGCTGTTCGCCAAGCGGCTGCGCAAGCAGGCCGAGCCCGGGCAGTACGACCTGTCGACGCTGCGCTTCGCGCTGTCCGGCGCCGAGCCCGTCGAACCGGCCGACGTCGAGGACCTGCTGGATGCGGGCAAGCCGTTCGGGCTGCGGCCGGACGCGATCCTGCCCGCGTACGGCATGGCCGAGACGACGCTGGCCGTGTCGTTCTCCGAGTGCGGGGCCGGACTGGTGGTCGACGAGGTCGACGCCGACCTTTTGGCCGCGCTGCGCCGCGCCGTCCCGTCCACCAAGGGCAACACCCGGCGGCTGGCCTCGCTCGGCCCGCTGCTGCAGGATCTCGAGGCCCGCGTCGTCGACGAGAACGGTGAGGTGATGCCCGCCCGCGGCGTCGGCGTCATCGAGCTGCGCGGCGAGTCGCTGACCCCCGGCTACATCACGATGGGCGGCTTCCTGCCGGCACAGGACAAGCATGGCTGGTACGACACCGGCGACTTGGGCTATCAGATGGAGAACGGCCACATCGTGGTGTGCGGCCGGGTCAAGGACGTCATCATCATGGCGGGCCGCAACATCTACCCGACCGACATCGAGCGTGCCGCGGGCCGCGTCGAGGGGGTCCGGCCCGGTTGTGCCGTCGCCGTCCGCCTCGACGCCGGACACTCGCGCGAAACCTTCGCCGTCGCAGTCGAATGCAACGCCTGGCAGGATCCGGTCGAGGTGCGGCGCATCGAGCACCAGGTCGCGCACGAGGTCGTCACGGAGGTCGACGTGCGGCCCCGCAACGTCGTCGTGCTCGGGCCGGGCACCATCCCGAAGACGCCGTCGGGCAAGCTCCGTCGCGCCAACTCGGTCTCGCTCGTCACCGGGTAGCGCGACCTTTTCTTCCGCGAGCGCGCGTGTCTGCGGCCGACACGCCGGTGACACGCGGGAGTTTGCGTGCGCTCGCGGCGTCGACCGCGCAGGAAATGCAATGGCGGCCCGTCGGTGGCGGTCGATAACGTGGGGGCCATGACCGACGGCCCCGCGATCGAGGCGATCGAACTCGTCAAGTGCTTCGGTGACAACCGTGCCGTCGACGGGGTCAGCTTCTCGGTGCCGCAAGGCTCGGTGCTTGGCCTGCTGGGACCCAACGGCGCGGGCAAGACCACCACCGTGCGGATGATGACGACGCTGTCGCAGCCCACCAGCGGGACGGCGCGGGTGGCCGGTTACGACGTGCGTACCCAACCAGACATGGTCCGGCGCAACATGGGGCTGACGGGACAGGCCGCGACAGTCGACGAATTGCTCACCGGCCGCGAGAACATCACGATGATCGGCGGGCTGTACGGCATCGGGCGCAAGGACATCAGACGCCTCGGTGATCAGCTGCTCGAGCAGTTCGACATCGTCGAGGCCGCCGACCGGCCGGTGAGGTCGTACTCCGGTGGCATGCGACGCAGGCTCGACCTCGCGGTCAGCCTGATCGCGTCGCCGCCCGTGTTGTTCCTCGACGAGCCCACCACCGGGCTGGATCCGCGCAGCCGCAGCGACCTGTGGGAGGTGTTGCGCGGCTTGGTCAAAGGCGGCACCACCCTGCTGCTCACCACGCAGTACCTCGAGGAGGCCGACCAGCTGGCCGACCACATCGTCGTCGTCGACCACGGGCGGATCATCGCCGAAGGCACCCCGTTGCAACTCAAGCAGCAGGCGGGCAATTCCAGCCTGGTGGTGACCATGTCACACGCTGCCGACCTGCCCGCGGCCCGCGACCTGCTCGCCAAGACGGGGGCCGAGGTCCACGTCGACGTCGGCGCGCGGCAGCTCACCGCGGCGGCCGAGGGCATCGCCGAGCTGACCAGGGTGGCGGGCTGGCTGCAGGAGGCCCGCATCGAGGTCGACGACATCGGGCTATCCCGGCCCAGCCTCGACGACGTGTTCCTTTCGCTCACCGGCCACCGCGCCGAGGACGACACCGCCGAGGAGGTCGGCGCGTGACCGCCGTCGCGAACAAGCCCGCAGTCGACACGTCGCGGCCCGCCACGCGCAACACCACCATCGTGCAACAGTCGTGGATCATGGTGAAGCGCAACATGATCCACACCAAGCGTATGCCGGAGATGCTCAGCGACGTCACCGTGCAGCCCATCATGTTCGTGCTGCTGTTCGCGTTCGTGTTCGGTGCGTCGATCGCCAACACCGGCGGAGTCTCCTACCGCGAGTTCCTCCTGCCCGGCATTCAGGCGCAGACCATCGTGTTCACCGCGTTCGTGGTCGCGTCGGGTATCACTGCCGACGTCGAGAAGGGCATCATCGACCGGTTCCGGTCGTTGCCCATCCGGCGGTCGTCGGTGCTCATCGGCCGCAGTGTCGCGTCGCTCATCCACTCGTCGATCGGCGTGGTCGTCATGGCCATCACCGGGTTGTGCATCGGGTGGCGCATTCGCGGGGGCGTCGCAGAAGCCGTGCTCGCCTTCGCGTTGATCCTGGTCTTCGGGTTCGGGATGATCTGGTTCGGCATCCTGATCGGCTCGGTGATGCGGTCGGTGGAGGCGGTCAACGGGGTGATGTTCACCGTCCTGTTCCCGATCACCTTCCTGGGCAACACGTTTGCGCCCACCGAGCCGATGCCCAAGTGGCTGCGGGTGATGGCTGAGTGGAACCCGGTGTCGTCGCTGGCGCAGGCCATGCGCGAGTTGTGGGGCAACGGCCCGGTGGCGCCGCCGGATGCGCAACTGCCGCTGCATCATCCGGTGCTGTCGACCATCCTGTGGTCGCTCGCGATGACCGCGGTGATCGCCCCGTTCGCGCTGCGCGCCTACGCGCGCCGCACGACGGACTAGGACGCGCTGGGATGTCCTAGGCCCATCCGTTCGTAGACCCGCCACACCGCCGACTCGTGTTCGACGCGGCCCAGAGTGCCTGCGTCGTGCCTGGCGTCGGCGTCGGTCAGGAGGTGGGCCAACGTGCGTAGTTCCTCGAACTGCTCGGCGGAGGCCGCGTCGTCGACGCCGAGCATCCGCAACACGGTCAAGGACCGGACCTCGCCGCGCGTGTCGCCGGCCAGGGCCATCGCGACCAGGCCCGCCAACACGGTCAGACCCGTCGAGACAGCCAGTGCGAGACCGGGACCGACCGTCGGCATCAGGACGATCTCCGCCACCAGCCATGCCGCGATGCCCCAAACCGGGTAGGCCCGCCAGATGCGCAGCAGAATCCGCTGGTCGCGGGCGATGCCGGGCGGGAACACGACCAGGCGATATCGGGTGACGCCGTAGCGCCCTGCCGCGACGTCCAATGAACCCCACGTACGCCCGCCGTCGAGCAACCGCTCCAACAGCGGTGGGCGCGTCGAATGATCCAGTCGAGTCATACATTCAGGTCTACGCCCGTCCAGCCGCGTTGGCCGCTGTCCATACGCGATCCTTACGCCTCGGAGTTCGATCTTGACGATTGCTGAATATAGTTGACTATACTCAGCGCCATGAGCGACAAATTCCCGTCACGCCTGGCCGACCATCCGACGGTGCGCAAGGTCCGCGGCCGACGCACGCAGCGGCCCGGGCCGCTCGACGCGGATTGGCTGCGCCGGATCTGCCTGGAGGCCGGTGCGGACGACGTCGCGTTCGCCAGCGTCGACAACCCCGACCTCGCTGGCGAGCGCGAGCACGTCGATGCGGCGTTGCCGGGAACGCAGAGCTACATCTCGCTGGTGGTGAAGATGAACCGCGACAACGTCCGCTCGACCGCGCGCAGCGTGGCCAATCAGGAGTTCCACCGCAGCGGCGAAATCATGAACGAGGCAGCCCATCGCATCACCCGGGCACTGCAGGACGCGGGCTACCGCGCGGTCAACCCGTCGATGTCCTTCCCGATGGAGATGGACAAGTTCCCCGGTCGCATCTGGGTGGTTGCGCACAAACCGGTTGCGGTGGCCTCGGGCCTTGGCGTGATGGGCATCCACCGCAATGTGATCCACCCGAAGTTCGGCAATTTCATCCTGCTCGGCACCATCCTGGTCGCCGCCCCGGTCAGCAGTTACGGTGAGCCGCTGGACTACTCGCCGTGCCTGGAGTGCAAGCTGTGTGTCGCAGCCTGTCCGGTCGGAGCGATCGGCAAGAACGGCGAGTTCGACTTCGTCGCCTGCTCGGTGCACAACTACCGCGAGTTCATGGGCGGGTTCACCGACTGGGCGCAGACCATCGCCGACAGCGAGGACGCGGCCGACTTCCGCTCGCGGGTCAGCGATTCGGAGAACGCCTCGATGTGGCAGAGCCTCTCGTTCAAGGCCAACTACAAGGCGGCCTACTGCCTGGCGGTGTGCCCGGCAGGCGAGGACGTCATCGAGCCGTATCTCGAGGACCGAAAGGGGTTCGTCAAGCTGGTCCTGAAACCGTTGCAGGACAAGGAGGAAACCCTCTACGTGCTGCCGGACTCGGACGCCAAGGCGCATGCCGAGAAGCGATATCCGCACAAGAAGGTCAAGGTCGTCGACAGCGGAATCCGCGGCCGCTGAACCCCGCGAGCGCGCGCAAACTCGGGGTTTCGCTCGGCGTGTCGCCCGCAGACACGCGCGCTCGCGGAAGAAAACGCCCTAGCCCCAGGCGTGGACGGTGTTCTGCGCGGGCTCCAACCCAAGCTGGACGAGCAGTTCGGTGGCGTCGGCGGACTGCTCCACGATGGTTCCGAGCTCGGGGCGTTCCCGCGAGTTGAAGTTCTCCAACACGAACGACGCCCCGGACTGCCGCCCAGGCGGCCGGCCGACGCCGATCCGCACCCGCTGAAAGTCGTTGGTACCCAACGCGGACGCCACCGACCGCAGCCCGTTGTGGCCGGCCACCCCGCCGCCGGACTTCAGCCGGATGCGGCCGAAGTCGATGTCGAGCTCGTCGTGCAGCACGATGACGTCGGCGGGTGCGACCGAGTAGAACTTGGCCAGCGGCCCAACCTGGCGACCGGACTCGTTCATGTAGGTGCGCGGCTTGGCCAGCACCACGGACTTGTCGCCGAGCCGGCCCGTCGTCACCTCGGCCCCCGACTTCTTGTGCACCTTGAAGCCCGAGCCGATGCGGTCGGCAAGGACGTCGGCAACCAGGAAACCGAGGTTGTGCCGGGTGGTGGCGTACTGCGGCCCCGGATTGCCAAGGCCGACCACCAGGAGCGGTTCGGCCATGGCGGGTCCGTCCTGTCCGATCTACTCGGACTCGGCTGCTGGAGCCTCGGCCTCGGCCTCGGCGGCCTCGTCGGCCTGATCCTCCACCGACGCGCCGCCGCCTTCGCTCTCGAGCTCCTCGGCCGTCGGCGCGTTGACGACGTTCACCACGAGCAGCTCGGGATCCGAAATCAGCGTGACGCCGTCGGGCAGTGGAACCTGGGCGGCGGTGAACTGCGTGCCTGCCGCGGCGCCCTCGATCGACAAGGTGAGGTGCTCGGGGATCGACATGGCGTCGGATTCGATCTCGATGCTGTTGCTCTCCTGGGTGACCAGCGTGTCGGGGCCTGCGTCGCCCTCGACGACGACGTTGACCTCGACGGTCACCTTCTCGCCGCGACGCACGATGATGAGATCGACGTGCTGGATGTTGCGGCGGACCGGGTGGATCTCGATCGACTTGGGCAACGCGAGCGCTTCCTTGCCGTCGACGTCGAGGGTCAGCACGGCGTTGGTGCCGAAGTTGCGCAGCACGGCGGCGAACTCGCGGGCCGGCAGCACCAGGTGCTGCGGATCGGCGCCGTGGCCGTACAGGACGGCGGGCACCTTGCCCTCGCGACGGGCCTGACGCGACGCGCCCTTGCCGGTCTTGGTGCGGACCTCAGCGGTCAGATTGTTCGCGGTGTGGGCCTTGGTCTTGGCCATGTCTTCTGCTCCTGTAGCCGGTGGTCAGTGCACGGCCAGGTCGCAGGCATTTCGCCCAGTCCCGTCGATAACGGTGGTCGAGCCACCCTCGCCGTGATCGCAGCAAGGGTAGCCGACCAAGCGCTCAGAGCGGAAATCCGGTGCCGGTCAGCTGCTCGGATAGCTCCCACAGGGCCCGCGCCGTGCTCGCCGAGCTGGCCAACGGGCTGCGTGGGCTCTGTCCGGTGGGCCCGCGCATCGCGAACCGGGGTCCGATGAAGCTGTTGCCCGGTACGTCCTTGGCGACGGCGTAGAGCGTCTGGCGGGCGCCGAAGTCGGCGCTAGTGCCCAGCGTGTTGGCTGCCTTCCAGAACTTGGTGCCCAACTTGTTGCCGGTCTGGCCCTGCAGGTTGGTGGCCGAGTAGCCGGGGTGCGCCGCCAGCGCCCTGACCGACGACCCGCTCGCGTCGAGCCGGTGCTGCAACTCGCTGGTGAACAGCAGGTTGGCCAGCTTCGACTGGCCATAGGCCGGCCACGCGAAGTACGGCCGCGACTTCCAGTTCAGATCCTTGATGCTGACGTACCCCATCAGGTGCATCATCGACGACACCGTCACCACCCGGTCGGTGAGCTTGGGTAGCAGCAGGTTCGTCAACGCGAAGTGGCCGAGGTGATTGGTGCCGAGCTGGCTCTCGAACCCGTCGACGGTCTGGGCGAACGGAACGGCCATGATCCCGGCGTTGTTCACCAGCACGTCGACCCCGTCGACGCCGTCGGCGAACGCCCGCACCGACGCCAGCTCCTGAAGGTCGAGCTGGCGCACCTCGACGTCGCCGGGCATGCCCGCCGCGGCGGCGTCGCCCTTGGCGGTGTTGCGCACCGCGAGGATCACCTTGGCGCCGACGCGGGCTAGCTCGCGGGCCGTCACCTCGCCGAGGCCACTGTTGGCGCCCGTGACGATGACGGTGCGTCCGGCGAACGAGGGCAGGTCGGCGGCGGTCCAGCTCATGCCGGCCAGCCTAGTGGCGCCGGGTGAACCCCCGACTACTTCGCCGCGACCGTGAAGCCCTTGATGACCTTCTCGACGTCGGCCGCGTTGGTCTGCGCTTGGTCGGCGAAGCTCGTCACCGTCAACTGGACCAGGTACCGCTGGCCAGGCGCGCCCGGCTTGGGCGGCGTCCCAGTGGCGATCACGATGCGGTTGTAGCTCTGCATGCGCTGGCCGTTGAGGTCGTAGCTGCCCTCGATCATCGAGGACGGGAAGCCCCGGAAGTTCTCCTGGGAGCCGTTGAGCTTCTTGAAGTTCTCCGACATTTCCGCGTCGGCGTCGGCGTGCTTGATGGCCTCGGCGGCGTCGAACGCGCCGGTCAGCTGGAACACCAGGACCATCGCGATCGGATACGTGTCGCCCTTGGCGATGGTCCGGGTGCCGGGTGACAAGTTGGCGTTGACGTAGGGCTTCCACCCGTCGGGGGTGGGCACGCTCACCGTCAGGTCGGTCAGCTTGTCGGGTGCGACGGGTGCCCCGGTGACGCCGATGTTCTCCAGGTACTGGGAGAACGGCACCGGTGGCTCGGCCTCGGCCGACGTGGTGGTCGTGGTGGGCGTCGACGACCAGATCTTCTCGTAGTCGGGCGTCGCGGGTCCGCAGCCGGCGATCGACAGTGCCACGGCCAGCGCGGCGACGGGCCACTTGGCGCTGCTCACGAGACCGTCACCGTGAGCCCGTCGACGATGCTCTTCAACGCGGGCGTCGCCGCGATCGGCTGGTCGGCCTTGGTGGCCACCGTCAGTTGGACCAGGTAGCGCACGCCCGTCGACGGCACGGTGGCGATGACGATGCGGCTGTACCGCTGCGTGCTGCCCTCGTTCCCCTCGGCCAACGCGGACGGAAAGCCTTGGTAGTCGTCGAAGGATTCGGTGACGTCGGTAGTACGGGGCGGCAGCGCGTCGACGTTCGCGTGCCGGATCTCGCGCTTCGGGTCGAACTCGCCGTCGAGTTGGATCGCCATCAGCACCACCGAAGGGTAGTTCGACGTGTTGCCGACCTCGCTGATGAAGTCCATGCCGCCCGCGAAGAGTGGATCGTTGGACCGCTCCCAGCCCGCGGGCACGGGAACGTTCACCGCGAGCCCCTTGGCGTCGGAGAACTGGACGGGCTTTCCGTGGACGTCGATGGTTTCGAGGTAGTCCTTGAACGGCAGCGCGCGACCCGGGGGAGGTGGCTGCGCCGACGATGGCGCCGCCGAAGGTGACGCCGCCGCCGTCGTCGAATCGCCGTGACTCTGGGCGCCGTCGGAGCCGCAGCCTGCGAGCAACAGCGGTACCGCCAGCATCGCCACGTAGCGGACTGAGCTCACAGAATCTCGCGGACGGAGTCGATGGGTCTGGCCAGCCGGGTGCCCTTGGCGGTGACGACGAACGGCCGTTCGATGAGGATCGGGTGCTCGGCCATAGCGTCGAGCAGTTGGTCGTCGGAGGCGTCGGCCAGGCCCAGGTCGGCGTACAGCGCCTCACGCTTTCGCACCGCGGTACGTACGTCGATGCCTGCGTCGGAGATCAGCTCGACGAGCTCCGCACGCGTTGGCGGCGTCTTCAGGTAGAGCACGACCTCGGGTTCAATTCCATGCTCCCGCAACAGATCCAATGTCTTGCGGGACGTCGAGCACTTGGGGTTGTGGTAGATGCGAGCGCCGGGCACGCTAGGCGGACCCGTCGAACAGGCTGGTGACGGAACCGTTGTCGAACACCGCGCGGATGGTGCTGGCCAGCAGCGGCGCGATCGACAGCACGGTCAGCTGCGGGAACATCTTGTCCTCGCCGATCGGCAGCGTGTTCGTGACGATGACCTCCCGGGCGCCGGAGTCGGCCAGCCGCTGGGAGGCGGGTTCCGACAGCACGCCGTGGGTGGCCGCGATGACGACATCCGCGGCGCCGTCCTCCTTCAAGAGCTTGACCGCGCCGGCAATCGTGCCGCCGGTGTCGATCATGTCGTCGGTGATGATGCAGGTCTTGCCTCTGACGTCACCGACGACGCGGTTGGACTTGACCTGGTTGGGCACCAGCGGGTCACGCGTCTTGTGGATGAAGGCCAGCGGAACGCCGCCAAGCGAGTCGGCCCACTTCTCGGCGACGCGCACGCGGCCCGAGTCGGGGGAGACGACGACCATGTCGTGGCTGGCGTAGTTGTCGGCGATGTAGCCGCAGAGCAGTGACTGCCCGCGCATGTGGTCGACGGGCCCGTCGAAGAAGCCCTGAATCTGGTCGGTGTGCAGGTCCACCGTGACGATCCGGTCGGCGCCGGCCGTCTTGTAGAGGTCGGCGACCAGTCGGGCCGAGATGGGCTCGCGGCCGCGGTGCTTCTTGTCCTGCCGCGCGTACGGATAGAACGGAAGGATCGCGGTGATGCGCTTGGCGCTGCCGCGCTTGAGCGCGTCGATCATGATCAGCTGTTCCATCAGCCACTGATTCAGCGGCCAGGGGTGGCTCTGCAGCACGAATGCGTCGCACCCACGTACCGACTCCTCGAACCGGACGAAGATCTCGCCGTTGGCGAAGTCCCTCGCGGTCTGCGCCGTGACGGGCACGTCGAGTTCCTTGGCGACCTGATCGGCCAACTCGGGGTGCGCGCGCCCCGAGAAGAGCATCAAGCTTTTGCGGTTGTCGGTCCAGTCGTGGCTGCTCACATTGGCCCTCGCCGGTCGGAGATCGATACGGGGCAATGGTACGTACGGTTGCCCGCGACGCGTTGCCGGGTTACCAGAATGCCAACGGAATGCGTCCAGTTACTCCGACTGTTCGGCGTCGGTCGTGGCCTTGCGGGCCGCCTCCGCGGCGGCGCTGCCCGGACGCTTGCGCTCCACCCAACCCTCGATGTTGCGCTGCGGACCGGCCGACACCGCGAGCGCGCCCGGGGGCACGTCGTCGCGGACGACGGTGCCCGCGCCGGTGTAGGCGCCGTCGCCGACGGTGACGGGCGCGACGAACATGTTGTCGGATCCGGTGCGCACGTGGCTGCCAATTGTGGTGCGGGACTTGGCTTCTCCGTCGTAGTTGACGAACACGCTGGAGGCGCCGATGTTGCTGTGCTCGCCGATGTCGGCGTCGCCGACGTAGGTCAGGTGCGGCACCTTGGTGCCCGTCCCGATGACGGCGTTCTTGGTCTCGACGAACGCGCCGAGCTTGCCGTCGGAGCCCAATTGGGTGCCGGGGCGAAGGTAGGCGAATGGCCCAACGGTGGCGCCGTCGCCGATGACTGCCAGCTGCCCGTGCGTACGGATCACCGACGCACCATCACCGACCTCGACGTCGGTCAATGTGGTGTCGGGCCCGATCGTGCAGTTCATGCCGATCTCGGTGGTCCCGAGCAGCTGGGTCCCCGGCGCCACGATGGTGTCCCGGCCGATGGTCACGTCGACGTCGATCCACGTGGTGGCGGGGTCGACGATCGTGACGCCGGCCCGCTGGTGCGTCGCGACGATGCGGCGGTTGAGTTCGGCGGCGAGTTCGGCCAGCTGCACCCGGTCGTTGACGCCCTCGACCAGCGCGCTGTCGTCGACGTGATGGGACTTCACGATGCCGCCGTCGCGACGCACGATCGCGATGACGTCGGTCAGGTAGAGCTCGCCTTGCGCGTTGTCCGAACGCAGCTGGCTCAGCGCCGGCCGCAGCGCTGCCACGTCGAACGCGTATGCGCCCGCGTTGACCTCGCGAATGGCGTGCTGCGACGTCGTGGCATCGGCCTGTTCCACGATGCCGATCACTTCGTTGTCCTGGGTGCGCAGCACCCGGCCGTAGCCCGTCGGGTCATCCACCGTGGTGGTCAGCAGCGTCGCTGACGCGCCAGCGGCCCCGTGCCGGCTGACGAGCTCGGCGAGGGTGTCGGCGTCCATCAGCGGTACGTCGGCCGTGGTGACGACCACGGTTCCCGCGAAGTCGGCGGGCAGCGCGGCGAGCGCGCAGCCGACGGCGTGTCCGGTGCCCCGCGGGTCGTCCTGGACGGCGATGTCGATCGGCCTGCCGAGGTCTTGCGCGAGCTCGGCGACGGCCGCGGCGACGCGTTCCCGGTCGTTGCCGACCACGACGACCAGGTGCTGCGGCGAGACCTTGGCGATCGCATGCAGCGCGTGGGCCAGCATGCTGCGGCCCGCGATCGGGTGCAGCACTTTGGGCAGGTCAGACCGCATCCGAGTGCCCGCTCCCGCGGCCAGCACCAAGACGGCCGTGTCGGTTGCCACCGTCATTCTCACCTCTCGATCGGACACCACTGCGGCCATTCTCGGGCCGGTGAACGTTCAGACCAAACTAGCGGGGTGTCGCAGACGTGCATTGAGATAGCGCTGACGGACACGTCCACTCGCAAGTCTTCGCGCTGGGCCCTATGTCGATGCCTGGGGAATTGCTCCGTCGCCAGGACTCGAACCTGAACTATCTGTACCAAAAACAGAGGTGCTGCCGATTACACTACGACGGATTGCGGTAGTGACTTTAGCCGACGGCGCAGGCCCGAGGCTCGCAGAGTAGGAGCGCAGCGACCCGAGGAATAGGCTCAGTGCCGTGGCAGCGCCCGAGAAGGAAGTGCGTGCACCCCGCGCGCGAATGACTGGCACCGAACGGCGCCAGCAGCTCATCGAGATCGCCAAGTCGCTGTTCGCCGAGCGGGGCTACGAGGCCACCTCGATCGAGGAGATCGCGCAGCGCGCCAACGTCTCCAAACCCGTTGTCTACGAACACTTCGGCGGCAAGGAGGGGCTGTACGCCGTGGTCGTCGACCGCGAGATGTCCGCCCTGCTCGACGGCATCACGTCGTCGCTGACCAACAACCGCTCCCGTGTCCGCGTCGAACGGGTGGCGCTCGCGCTGTTGACGTACGTGGAGGAGCGCACCGACGGCTTCCGCATCCTGATCCGCGATTCGCCGGCCAGCATCGCGTCGGGCACCTACTCCAGCCTGCTCAACGACGCCGTCAGCCAGGTCGCGTCGATCCTCGCCGGGGACTTCTCCCGTCGCGGGCTCGACCCCGACCTCGCGCCGCTCTACGCGCAGGCCCTGGTCGGGTCGGTGTCGATGACGGCACAGTGGTGGCTGGACACCAGGGAGCCGAAGAAGGAAGTGGTGGCCGCACATCTGGTCAACCTGATGTGGAACGGGTTGACGCACCTCGAAGCGGATCCGGTGCTGCACGAGGGCTACGAGTAGCTCATCCGCAATCGCGCGCGAGCAAGTCGTCCGTCGTCTCCCGCCGTACCGACACGTGGGCTCGTCCGTCGCGGACCGTCACGATGGGCGGACGCCCCACCGCGTTGAAGGTCGACGCCATCGAGTGGTGGTAGGCGCCCGTCGTGGCCACGGCCAGCAGGTCACCGGGGTGAAGATCGGCGGGCAGCGCAACGTCGTGGGCGATGACGTCGCCGGCCTCGCAGTATCGACCGACGACCGTGACGGGCTGCGTCGGTCCCAGCGGGTGACGGTTGGCGACGGCCACGGTGTAGCGCGCGCCGTACAGCGCCACGCGCGGGTTGTCGTTCATCCCGCCGTCGACGGCGACGAACGTGCGTCCGCCGGGCTGGTGCTTGACCGAAACCACGCGGTAGCACGTCACCCCTGCGCGAGCGGATATCGCTCGGCCGGGTTCGACCACGACGACCGGTCGCGGGTAGTGCTCCGCGGCGCAGGCCGCGTCAAGGGCGTCGTCGATGAAGTCGTCGAGCTCGCCGAGGTCGAGTTCGGCGTCGCCTGCGACGTACGGAACGCCATGTCCGCCACCGATGTTCAACTCCGAGAGCACCACGCCGTGCTTGGCGCGGATGTCGGCCATCAGCGCGATCATCCGCCGGATCGCCTCGGCGTACACCTCGGGTTCGGTGACCTGTGAGCCCAGGTGGCAGTGGAGCCCCGCCAGCAGCAGTGAGGGCTGGCCGAGTACGCGCCCGGCCGCCGACAGTGCGTGTCCGCCGGCGATCGCGAAGCCGAACTTCTGATCGGTGATCCCCGTGGTGACCGCGGCGTGCCCGTGGATGTCGACGTCGGGAGTGACGCGGACGAGTACGGGCTGGGGGCTATGGGACTGGCTGGCCAGCAGCGCGATCTCGGTGCTGCTGTCGATCACGATGCGGCCCACCCCCGCGGCGGTGGCGGTGTGCAGGTCGCTCGCGGTCTTGGCGTTGCCGTGTACGACGATCCGGCGCGGGTCGACGCCGCCCGCTAGGCCCACCGCGAGTTCGCCGGGGGAGCAGACGTCGAGGCCAAGCCCTTCGTCGGCGACCCAGCGGGCGACCTCGGTGGTGAGTAGCGCCTTGGCCGCGTACACGACCCGCACGTTGCGCAATGACGTTCGGTAGCGGCGCGCGCGGTAGCGGAAGTCGGCCTCGTCGAGGACGTAGGCAGGGGTGCCGAACTCGTCGGCGAGCTCGCACAGGCTGACCCCGCCGACGCAGAGTCGGCCTTCGTCGTCGACCCTCGCGGTGACAGGCCAGACGGCCGGGTCGATGCGCATCGGGGCGGCCTTGCGAAGCGAAGGCATTTGATCGAGAAGGGTCATTGCTTCACCGTGCGCGCGCCAGCAACGCCGTGGTGAGTTCTTGACGGAGTCTTCACGCCGGGCGGCGAAATCTTGACGACTTCGGGCCTCCTACAATGGAACCACCATGACCTCACCGGGGCAGACCCATGTCCAGACCCCGATTGCGGGGCTCGTCGAGCTGGCCTTGACGGCGCCAACCTTCTCCGAACTGACCGAACGCGCGTCCAGCGGCGCGGGCGAACGCGCGCTCGTCGGACCGGCCAGCGCGCGGCTGTTCGTGGCGGCGGCACTGGCGCAGGCGGGCCCGCTGCTCGTCGTCACCGCCACCGGCCGCGAGGCCGACGACCTCACCGCCGAATTGCGCGCCGTCCTCGGGGGCGCCGTCGCGATGTTCCCGTCGTGGGAGACCCTCCCGCACGAACGGCTGTCGCCGGGCGTCGAGACTGTCGGGGCCCGGATGCTGGTGCTGCGCAGGCTCGCCCATCCCGATGACGCGCGCTTGGGCCCGCCGCTGCGGGTCGTGGTGACCACCGCGCGCTCGCTGCTGCAACCGATGGCGCCCGACCTCGCCGACATCGACCCGGTGACGCTGTCGGTGGGCGCCGAGGCCGACTTCGACGGCGTGATCGCGAACCTGGTGGAACTGGCCTACACACGCGTCGACATGGTCGGCAAGCGGGGCGAGTTCGCCGTGCGCGGCGGCATCCTCGACGTGTTCGCGCCGACCGCCGAGCATCCGATGCGCGTCGAGTTCTGGGGCGACGAAGTGACCGAACTCCGGATGTTCTCGGTCGCGGACCAGCGTTCCATTCCCGAGCTCGAGCCCGCTGCCCTGATCGCGGTGGCATGTCGCGAGCTGCTGCTCACCGACGACGTGCGCGAACGGGCGAAGGTGCTGGCAGACGCCCTGCCCACCGAGGAGAACCACGTCACCGGCACCGTCGGCGAAATGGTGGCCAAGCTGGCCGAGGGCATCCCCGTCGACGGCATGGAGGCCCTGCTGCCGGTGCTGCGGCCCACCGACCTCACGCTGCTCAACGACGCCCTGCCCGAAGGCACGCCGCTGCTGATCTGCGACCCCGAGAAGGTGCGCACGCGAGCGGCCGACCTCATCAAGACCGGCCAGGAGTTCCTCGAGGCGTCGTGGTCGGTGGCGGCCGTCGGCGGCGACGCCCCGATCGACTTCGAGCAGCTTGGCGGTTCGGGCTTCCGGGAGCTCGACGACGTGCGCGCGGCCGCGCGTGCGGGCGGGCACCCGTGGTGGACGCTGAGCCAGCTCGGCGACGAGAAGGCCGTCGAGCTCGACGTTCGAGCGGCGCCGTCGGCGCGCGGGCATGTCGCACCGCTCGACGAGATGTTCGCGATGCTGCGAGCGCACGTCGCCACCGGTGGCCTCGCGGCGGTGGTGGCACCAGGTGCCGGCACCGCGCACCGCGTCGTCGAACAACTGGCCGAATCCGACACGCCCGCAACGATGTTGGAGTCCGGTGCGGCCCCGAAGCCCGGCGTCGTCGGGGTACTCAAGGGCCCGCTGCACGACGGGCTCATCGTGCCTGGCGCGAACCTGGTCGTCATCACCGAGGCCGATCTGACCGGAAACCGGGCCACCGCTCCCACGGGCAAACGGTTGGCCGCAAAGCGGCGCAACGTCGTCGATCCCCTGGCGCTGACGGCCGGCGACCTGGTGGTGCACGATCAGCACGGCATCGGCCGGTTCGTGGAGATGTCCGAACGCATCGTCGGAGGCGCCCGCCGCGAATACCTGGTGTTGGAGTACGGGTCAAGCAGGCGGGGTGGCGGGTCGGACAAGTTGTTCGTGCCCATGGATTCGCTCGATCAGCTGTCGCGATACGTCGGCGGCGCCGAGCCGACGCTGAGCCGACTCGGCGGCAGCGACTGGGTCAATACCAAGACCAAGGCGCGGCGTGCGGTTCGCGAGATCGCCAGCGAGCTCGTCGCGCTCTATGCGAAGCGGCACGCCTCGCCCGGTCACGCGTTCGGACCGGATACCCCGTGGCAGGCCGAGATGGAGGACGCGTTCGGGTTCACCGAGACCGTCGACCAGCTGACCGCGATCACCGAGGTCAAGTCCGACATGGAGAAGGCCGTCCCGATGGACCGGGTGATCTGCGGCGACGTCGGCTACGGCAAGACCGAGATCGCGGTGCGGGCGGCGTTCAAGGCCGTGCAGGACGGCAAGCAGGTGGCGATTCTGGTGCCCACGACGCTGCTGGCCGATCAGCACCTGCAGACCTTCACCGAACGCATGTCCGGGTTCCCGGTGACCGTCAAGGGGTTGTCGCGGTTCACCAGTACCGCGGAGTCGCGGGCGGTGCTCGAGGGCATGAAGGACGGCTCCGTCGACATCGTCATCGGCACGCACCGGCTGCTCCAGACGGGCGTCACCTGGAAGGACCTCGGCCTGGTCGTGGTCGACGAGGAGCAGCGCTTCGGTGTCGAGAACAAGGAACACATCAAGGCGATGCGCACGCACGTCGACGTGCTGACGATGAGTGCCACCCCGATTCCGCGCACGCTGGAGATGAGCCTGGCCGGCATCCGCGAGATGTCGACGATCCTCACCCCGCCCGAGGAGCGGTTCCCGGTGCTCACCTACGTGGGCCCGATGGACGACAAGCAGGTCGCGGCCGCCCTGCGCCGCGAACTGCTGCGCGACGGCCAGGTCTTCTACATCCACAACCGGGTGCGGACCATCGACGCCGCGGCGGCCAGGGTCAAGGCGTTGGTGCCGGAGGCGCGTGTGGTCGTCGCGCACGGGCAGATGCCCGAGGACGTGTTGGAGCGCACAGTCGAGGGTTTCTGGAACCGCGATTACGACATTCTGATCTGCACGACGATCGTCGAGACCGGCCTGGACATCTCGAATGCGAACACGCTGATCGTCGAGCGGGCCGACATGTTTGGCCTCTCGCAGCTACACCAGCTGCGCGGCCGGGTCGGGCGCAGCCGCGAGCGTGGTTACGCCTACTTCCTCTACCCGCCGGAAGTGCCGTTGACCGAGACGGCATACGACCGGTTGGCGACGATCGCCCAGAACAACGAGCTCGGCGCGGGCATGGCCGTCGCCATGAAGGACCTCGAGATCCGCGGCGCGGGCAACGTGCTCGGCGTCGAGCAGTCCGGCCACGTCGCGGGGGTCGGCTTCGACCTCTACGTGCGACTGGTCGGCGAGGCCGTCGAGGCCTACCGCGCTGCGGTCGACGGCAAAACCATTGCCGCCGTTGAGGAGCCGAAGGACGTGCGCATCGACCTGCCGGTCGACGCCCATCTGCCGCCGGACTACATCGCCAGCGACCGGCTGCGGTTGGAGGGCTACCGCCGGATGGCGGCGGCCCCGGACGGCGATGGCATCTCCGCGGTCGTCGAGGAACTCGTCGACCGGTACGGCGAGTTGCCCGAACCGGCACGCCGGCTGGTCGCCATGGCCCGGTTGCGGCTGCTGTGCCGCGAGTACGGCGTCACCGAGGTCAGCGCCGCGTCGGAGTCGACGTTGCGCATTGCCCCACTGACGCTGGCGGATTCCCAGCAACTTCGGCTCAAGCGCATGTACCCGGGCGCGACCTACCGTGCGACGACGTCAACCATCGCGATGCCGATCCCACGCACCGGCACGGGCGTGAGTGCACCGCGGATCCGCGACGTCGAGTTGCTTCGGGTGGTGGCGGGTTTGCTCCTCGCGCTGGATGGAAAACCCCAGACAGATGTTGATATAACCGACCTCACGGGTCGCGACGCGGATAGTGTTCGCGCGAACAGCAAAGGGACCTCATGAACGAGCGGCGGCAGGGCCGATGACGGTCGTTCTGGTCGATCCGCGCCGCCCGTCGCTGGTTCCCGTCGAGGCCTTTGGACTGCTGGCCGGGGACGTGCAATACACCGAGGAGATGCCCGTTCGGGTGCCGTGGTCGCTGCCCGCGGCCAGGCCGTCGCACGACGGCGAGGACGCACCGGTGCTGTTGTCGTCGGATCCGGACCATCCCCAGGTTACCGCCCGCTTGGCGGCTGGCGAACAGCTGATCTCGGCGCCGGGCCCGCAGCCGGGCGAGCGGCTGGTCGACGCCGTGGCGTTGATGGACAAGCTGCGCACCACGGGGCCGTGGGAGGGCGAACAGACCCACGACTCGCTGCGCCGGTATCTGCTCGAGGAGACCTACGAGCTCTTCGACGCCGTTCGCAACGGCGATGCGCAGCAGCTGCGCGAAGAGCTCGGAGACGTGCTGCTCCAGGTGCTCTTTCACGCGCGCATCGCCGAGGACGCGACGCTGCTGCCGTTCGGCATCGACGACGTCGCGGACTCGCTGGTGCGCAAACTCATCAACCGTGCGCCCGGAGTCCTTGGCGGACAGCCGATTTCGCTCGACGAGCAAGTTGCGCAGTGGGAGGAACGCAAGGCCCAGGAAGCGTCGGTGAAGGCGCGCGTCTCCAGCATGGACGACGTGCCGACCGGCCAGCCCGCGCTCGCGCTGACGCAGAAGGTGTACCAACGAGCCGTCGCGGCAGGGCTGCCCGTCGACCTGATTCCCGAGGGAATGGTGTCGATCGGGGTCGGCTTGGGCGGCGACGCCGAGAACGCGTTGCGGACGGCGACGCTGGAGTTCATGGACACGATCCGCAAGGCCGAGTACACGATCGCGGCGAGTCGGCGGGGCGAGGACGTGCCCGAGGTGCTCGACATCGCTCAACTCGGGACGGTGTCCGAGGACGAGTGGCGCGCCCACTGGCCGACTTCGAAGCCGGCCGCGGATGAAGTCGTCGAGGACCCTCAGGACGAAGCCGAAGCTGAGCCCGAACCTGAAGCTGAGCCCGAACCTGAAGCCGAAGATGAACCCGAAGCCGAGGCCGAGGAGCCCGTTGACGAGGTCGCGGAATCGGTGGCCCGCGCGGACTAGCTGGACCGAACGAGTCCGCAGGTAGACGTCCTTCGAGCTCCTATGGCCGAGAGGCGTCCCATGGTCGTGGTTTCTCGCTGCGGACCGGTAAACCACGACCCTGAGTCGCATCTCGTGCATAGCAGCGTGAAAGGGACATTGCCCGCGGCCGAACGGACTAGCGTCCAACTCTCGCGAGTTCTACTCCACGGTCGTCGATCGGCGAAAACAACGACCGCAGTGCAGAAGTCGCAAACGTCAAGCCGTTGCTAGTCGATCGCTCAGCACTGCCAGCAGTTTCGGCGAAGGAGCGTTAGTCGACCAATCGGTCGCCGAGGAACCTGCCGTCTCCGGTGACGCCGGGTAGCGCGTAGAAGAAGCCGCCGCCGACGGGCAATATGTACTCCTCGAGCGGCTCACCCGTCAGGCGTTCCTGGACGGCGAGGAAGCCCTTCTTCAGGCTGCGCTGATAGCAGACGAAGGCCAGCCCCTGGTCGAGCCGGCCCGCACCGTCGAAACCGCGGGCGTAGGAGAAGCCGCGCCGCAGGATCAGGCTCTCGTCGGTTTCGGTGGTTCGCGGGTTGGCCAGCCGAATGTGGGCGTCGAGCTTGATGCGCTTGCCGTCGGGGTCCTCGGCGTAGTCGGGGTCGTCGAACTCGCCGGTGAGGCCCATCGGTGCGCCATTGACCTTGTTGCGGCCGATGATCGACTCCTGCTCGGCCAGCTGCGTGCGGTCCCAGAATTCGACGAACATCCGGATGATGCGCACCACCTGATACGAGCCGCCGAACGCCCAATCCGGCTCGCCGTCGGAGGCCCCCACCCACACGTGTTTGTCCATGAGGCCGCCGTCGGCGGAATCGAGGTTGGCCGTTCCGTCCTTGAAGCCGAGCAGGTTTCGCGGCGTCGTGGCAGACGACGCCTGGCCCGCGCCGCGTCCGTAGCCGTCCACCATCCACTTGAGCACCAGATCTCCACGCGTGCAGCGCATCAGCTGCCGAAGCGCGAACTGGATGGTGTCGGTGTGGCCGGCCTCGATCGTGATCAGCAGGTCGCCGTGCGACTGCTTGGGATCGAGTCTGTCGTTGGCCAGGAACGGCATCGTGACCAGTTCCTTGGGTTTGCGAGCAGCGAGCCCGAATCGATCGTCGAACAACGACGCTCCGACGCTCACGACGACCGACAGGTTGTCCGGCGGCGGCGTGTCGCCCAGGATCCCCGAGTCGACGGGCGGGTAGGCCGGATCGCGGGTCTCCGGCGGCTTGCCCGCCATCAACCCGCGGATCTCGTCGGTGAGTTCAGACAGCACGGTCTTGAGCCGGGCACGGTCGCCCGAGACCATCGCGAACGACGCTGCCAACCCTCGCGTGGGGACTGGCAACGCGGTGATGCCCGTTTGGTGCGCGCCCTCGAACGGGACGAAGGTGGCAGGCGCCGCCGCTGGACGGATCTCCTCGTGCGGCGAGTCGCCGGACAGCGCCATGCTCGCGCCGACGCCGACCGCGGCGCCGGCGCTCGCACTCAACGCTCCGGTGACGAATCCTCGTCGTGAGATACCCGAGCGCGGTGGCTGTTCCGTCACTTGAGGCCCAGCACTCCCGCAACCTGGGACACGTTCTCGGACAGACCGGCGAGCTGTGCCTTCAAGGCGTCGATGACCTGCGGCGTCACCGTGACGGCGGGGCACCGCGGTGACGGGTACTGGTCGCCCTGGGTGCAGAACAGCACCCAGCCGTTACCTTGGCGAAGCGGCGCCAGCGTGGCGTAGATGTCGGTGAAGCCCCCGTCGATCTTGCCAAGCAGCGCGGCATCGGCTTCCTTGAGCGCGGGTTCCAGCTTGTCGATCGCGGCCTGCGAGCCCTGCAGGTTGGCGTCGAAGTCCCACAGGTCGGTCTTGGAGTAGCGGTCCTCTTCGCCGGTGATCTTGCCCTGCGACACCTCTTCGATGAGCTCGGCCGCGCCGGTGGCCACCGCGACAGCGGGTACCTCGATGGTCGGGAACTGTGCCTTGAGCGTCGCGATGTCCTTGTCGAGCTGATCGGCGAACGGGGCGCCGCCCTCGGTGGTGTTCTTCTCGAACAGCAGGTACTCGAGGCGGTGCCAGCCGGTGAACTTCGGATCGTCGACGCTTGTGAAGTCATCGACGCGCGAGTCGGTTAGCCCGTCGATCTCCTCGACGAGGCCCGCTAGCGGCTCGATGCGCTCCCACGGCCCGCGCGACGGCGCGTAGGCGTCCTGCGCGGCCTTCAGATTGCCTGCGCGTACGGCGTCGGTGAACACCTTGACGAGCCCGACGAGTTCGTCGATCTGAGCGATCGCGTACGCCTTGTACTCGTCGCCGGCCTTGGCCGCCAACGGGTTGGGCTCGGCCGCGGCCGACGTGGACGTCGCTGCGGAGCTCGATGAGCTGCTACTCGCTTCGGTGCTCTTGTCGCCGCTGGAGCAGCCGGCAAGGACCAGGGCTCCTACCACAAAGGGCACGGGCCAGGCGAGATGCAGATTCATGGAGCCTCCTGTTGGTTTGACGCGTGAAGATTACATCGTCGGGGCGGCCTAGGGTAGGCACTCCTAAATAAGGCGTGCCTGTACTACCTCACCGTGCCGAACTCGCACGTCGACCGCGCCGCCGCGGAGGTGCTGCCGAGCAGCCCGGGCACCGCACGGCACAATGGTGCGGATCGTTGGTGAGGGAGTCTGGTGTCGCCTAAGCGTTGGCTGCGGGCCGTTGGCGTGGTCATTGCAACGGCCCTGCTGATGGCGTTTTCGTGCTCGTTCCGGGCGGGCGTCCCGATCCCCGAAGGCGTTCCGCCGCCTGCCGGCGCCCCGGTGCCGCCGGTCGACATCACCGCCAAGGGCCGGCCGGCCGACCAGTTGCACGCGTGGGCCGCCGAGCGTGCTCCGGCGATGGGTATCCCGGTCACGGCGCTGGAGGCATACGCCTACGCCGCACGCGTGGCAGAGGTTGTCAACCCGAAGTGTCGCCTGTCCTGGACGACGCTCGCCGGGATCGGGATGGTCGAGAGCCACCACGGCACCTACCGGGGCGCGACGATCGCGCCGAACGGCGACGTGCGCCCCCCGATCCGCGGGGTCCGGCTGGACGGGTCGATGGGCAACATGTCGATCCCCGACACCGACGGCGGGAAGCTCGACGGCGACCCGACCCTGGACCGCGCCATGGGCCCCATGCAGTTCATCCCCGAGACGTGGCGGCTGTACGGGGTCGACGCCAACAACGACGGCGACGTGAGCCCCGACAACATCGACGACGCGGCGCTGTCGGCCGCCGGGTACCTGTGCTGGCGGGGCAAGGATCTGGCGACGCCCCGCGGCTGGATGGACGCCCTGCGCGCCTACAACCTCTCCGACCAATACGCGCGCACCGTGCGCGACTGGGCGACGGCCTACGCAGGAGGTCATCCGCTCTGACAGTTCACGAAGACGTGGCGCGAACTCGGGAGCGGCACCAACTAGGCTGACTCCGTCCCCGCACCCCATCACCCAAGGAGACCCCAGTGGCCATCATCGAGCAGGTCGCGGCCCGCGAGATCCTCGACTCCCGCGGCAATCCGACGGTCGAAGTCGAGGTCGCGTTGAGTGACGGGTCGGCAGCCCGCGCGGCCGTGCCGTCGGGCGCTTCCACGGGTGAGCACGAAGCGGTCGAGCTGCGCGACGGCGGCGAACGCTACGGCGGAAAGGGCGTCGAGAAGGCCGTGAATGCGGTGCTCGACGAGATCGCCCCGGCCGTGATCGGCTACAGCGCCGACGACCAGCGGCTCGTCGACCAGGCCCTGCTGGACCTCGACGGGACGCCCGACAAGTCGCGGCTTGGCGCCAACGCGATTCTCGGGGTGTCGCTCGCGGTGGCCCGCGCCGCCGCGGACTCCGCCGAGCTCCCGCTGTTCCGCTACGTCGGTGGCCCCAACGCCCACATCCTGCCGGTCCCGATGATGAACATCCTCAACGGCGGCGCGCATGCCGACACCGGCGTGGACGTCCAGGAGTTCATGGTCGCGCCCATCGGCGCGCCGACCTTTCGGGAAGCCCTGCGCTGGGGCGCCGAGGTCTACCACGCGCTGAAGGCCGTGCTGAAGAAGCAGGGCCTCGCCACCGGCCTGGGTGACGAGGGCGGCTTCGCACCCGACGTCGCGGGCACCAAGGCCGCGCTGGACCTGATCAGCTCCGCGATCGAGACGACGGGCTTCAAGCTGGGCACCGACGTGGCGCTCGCGCTCGACGTCGCCGCCACCGAGTTCTACACGGACGGAACGGGTTACGCGTTCGAGAAGGAGACCCGCAGCGCCGAGCAGATGGGTGCGTTCTACGCCGAGCTGCTCGACGCGTACCCGCTGGTGTCGATCGAGGACCCGCTGTCGGAGGACGACTGGGACGGCTGGATCGCGCTGACCACGGCGATCGGCGACCGCGTCCAGATCGTCGGCGACGACCTGTTCGTCACCAACCCGGAGCGGCTCTTGGAGGGCATCGAGAAGGGCGCGGCCAACGCCCTGCTGGTCAAGGTGAACCAGATCGGCACCCTGACCGAGACGCTGGACGCGGTGTCGCTGGCCCACGGCGCCGGGTACAAGACGATGATGAGCCACCGCTCGGGTGAGACCGAGGACACCACCATCGCCGACCTCGCCGTCGCCGTCGGCAGCGGGCAGATCAAGACCGGTGCCCCGGCCCGCAGCGAGCGCGTCGCGAAGTACAACCAGCTGCTGCGCATCGAGGACCTGCTCGGCGACGCCGCACGGTATGCCGGCGACGTCGCGTTCCCGCGCTTCGGGTCCTGACGCAAGTACCTTTGGGTTCATGCCGGAAGCCAAGCGACCCGACCCCAAGCGGCGCGCCCCCGCGTCGCGACCGGGGAAGGGTGGCGAGGCCAAGGGTCGCCCACGCGGCGCCACGCCCATCCGGCGTGAACCGCGTGTCACCGAACCTCGCCCTGCGCCCGACGTCGAGCCCGACGAGGTTGCGGAGCCAGACCCCGGCGTCATCGGGTCCATCAAGTCGGCCATCGCCGAGGCGGCCGACCAGCAGTCCGAGCAGCGGTTCGGTTCGGCCGCGCGCCGGGCGGCCATCCTCGCGGCCGTGGTCTGCGTGCTGACGCTGACCATTGCCGGGCCGGTGCGCACCTACTTCGCGCAGCGCACTGAGATGAAGCAGCTGGACGCCGCGGAGGCGCAGTTGCGTTCGCAGATCGCCGATCTCGAACAGCTGAAGGACAAGCTCGCCGACCCGGTGTACATCGCGGCGCAGGCCAGGGAACGACTCGGTTTCGTGATGCCGGGCGAGATTCCGTATCAGGTGCAGCTGAACGAGCCGGTGGGACCGGACGCCGTGGCCGGGCCCGGCGCCGCGGCCAAGCCAAGCGGGCAGCCGTGGTACACGTCGCTGTGGCACACCATCGCCGATGCGCCGCACGGGGTTTCGCCCCCATCCGCGCCCGCCCCCATCCCCGCTCCGGCGCCGCCCCCGGCGCCCGGGGTGCCACCGGTTGCCCCGCCCGGTGGTTGATCGGGCGGACCTGGACGCCGTGGCCCGACAGCTGGGCCGGGAGCCGCGCGGTGTCCTCGAGATCGCGTACCGCTGTCCGAACGGTGAGCCCGGTGTGGTGAAGACGACGCCGAGACTTCCTGACGGAACGCCCTTTCCGACGTTGTACTACCTCACGCATCCGGTGCTGACCGCCGCGGCCAGCAGGTTGGAGTCGGCCGGGCTGATGCGCGACATGACCGAGCGGTTGCACGCCGACCCGGAGCTCGCCGCGGCGTACCGGCGCGCCCACGAGTCCTACCTCGCCGAGCGTGACGCCGTCGAATCGCTCGGGACCACGTTCTCTGGCGGCGGCATGCCGGAGCGGGTCAAGTGCTTGCACGTCGTCATGGCCCATTCGCTCGCAAAGGGGCCGGGCGTCAACCCCTTTGGCGACGAGGCGCTCGCGCTACTTGCCGTCGAACCCGGGATGGCAGGCATTCTCGACCGAGGACGGTGGGCACCCTGAGCAGAGTTGCCGCAATCGACTGCGGAACCAATTCCATCCGCTTGTTGATCGCTGACTACGCCGACGGGAGGCTGACCGACGTCCACCGTGAGATGCGCATCGTCCGGCTCGGCCAGGGCGTCGACGCCACGGGCAGCTTCGCGCCAGACGCCTTGGAACGCACCCGGATGGCACTCATCGACTACGCCGAACTGCTGCGCACCCACGGCGTCTCCTCGGTTCGGATGGTCGCCACGTCGGCGACCCGCGACGCCGCCAACCGCGACGAATTCTTCGCCATGACGGCCGACGTGCTCGGCGCCGTCGTTCCCGGCGCGGTGGCCGAGGTCATCACCGGGGTCGAGGAGGCCGCGTTGTCGTTCCACGGCGCCATCGGCGAATTGGATAGTGCCGCTGCCCCGTTCGTCGTCGTCGACCTCGGCGGCGGATCGACGGAGGTGGTGGTCAGTGAAGTCGACGTCCAGGCCAGCTACTCCGCCGACATAGGTTGCGTGCGCCTGACCGAACGGTGTCTACACTCCGACCCGCCAACCGAGGCCGAGATCGCCGACGCGCGGGAAGTGGTGCGCGGCGCGCTCGCCGAGGCGCTGCGCGAGGTTCCAGTCGACGGTGCGCGGACGTGGGTGGGCGTGGCAGGCACGTTCACGACGTTGTCGGCGCTCGCGCAGCGGATGGCGACCTACGACTCGGAAGCAATTCACCTGTCGCGCGTCGGGTTCGACGAACTCCTGCCCGTCTGTGCCGAGCTACTGGCCATGACGCGGCAGCAGCGCGCGGTACTCGGCCCCATGCACGAAGGCCGCGTTGACGTGATCGGCGGCGGAGCCATCGTCGTCGAGGAGTTGGCGCGCGAACTCGGCAGCCGAGCCGGCATCGACGAACTCGTGGTTAGCGAGCACGACATCCTCGACGGAATCGCGCTGTCGCTCGCGCAGTGAGTTTCAGGGCGGCGTCAGCGACGCCGCAGCGTCAGCGCCGTACGTTGCAGTTCGGGGGATTCCCACAGTGGTGCCCACCGTCACACGCATTGCACTTGCAGGTGCAGCCACCCTTGGCTTGTGAAACTCGCATCGCAATTCACCTCTGCCACTCGGTCGGACATCAACATATGACTACTTCACAATAGTTCGGATCACGCTGAGTTGGAACGCTACGGTGCGAAATTCGTCGTCGTTTCAGGACTTCAGCACCGGGGTCAGCTCGTCGAGCACCGAAATGTCCTCGATGGTCGACGGAGGAGCCTCGGGGCGGCCGTCGGCGATGCCACGCATCGTCTTGCGCAGGATCTTGCCCGAGCGCGTCTTCGGCAGCGCGGCGACGACGTCGACCCGCTTCAGGTTGGCCACCGCCCCGATGTTCGTGCGGACGGCGTCGACGAGCGCCTCGGTGAGCCCATCGGCGGACGCGCCGGCCTTGAGCACGACGAATCCACGCGGCACCTGCCCCTTGATCTCGTCGGCCACACCGATGACCGCGCACTCCGCGACGGCGGGATGGGTGGCCAGCACGGCTTCGATGGCGCCGGTGGACAAGCGGTGTCCGGCGACGTTGATGACGTCGTCGGTGCGGCCCATGACGAAGAGGTAGCCGTCCTCGTCGAGGTAGCCGCCGTCACCGGAGAGGTAATAGCCCGGAAATGCCGAAAGATACGACGCGACAAAGCGATCGTCGTCGCCCCAGAGCGTCGGCAGGGTGCCCGGCGGAAGCGGCAGCTTCATGCAGATCGCTCCCTCCTCGCCGGCGTCGCACTCGGTGCCGTCGGGGCGCAGGATGCGCACGTCGTATCCAGGCATTGGCACGGTAGCCGAGCCGGGCTTGACCGGCAGCGCTTCGAGGCCCATCGGATTGGCGGCGATCGACCACCCGGTCTCGGTCTGCCACCAGTGGTCGATGACGGGGATGCCGAGTTTCTCTGCGGCCCAGTGATATGTGCCGGGGTCGAGGCGTTCGCCTGCCTGGAACAGGTAGCGAAGGGCGGACAGGTCGTAGTGGGCGAGCTCGGCGGCGTCGGGGTCCACCTTCTTGATGGCCCGCATGGCCGTCGGCGCGGTGAACAGTGCCGTGACGCGGTGCTCAGAGGCGACCCGCCAGAAGGCGCCCGCGTCGGGGGTGCCCACCGGCTTGCCCTCGTACAGCACCGTCGTCGCACCGAGCAGCAGCGGTCCGTAGACGATGTAGGAGTGGCCCACCACCCAACCGACATCCGAAGCGGCCCAATACACTTCGCCTGGTTGGGTGTCGTAGATGTGTCGCATCGTCCACAGCAGGGCGACCGCATGCCCGCCGTTGTCCCGCACGATGCCCTTCGGCTTGCCCGTCGTCCCCGAGGTGTAGAGCACGTAGAGCGGATCCGTCGCGGCGACGGGCACCGGGTCGACAGGCTCGGCAGAGGCCATGGCGGTGGCCCAGTCGACGTCACGACCCTCCACCAGCTCGCACGGCTGCTGCGGGCGCTGCAGGATGACGCACGCGGGCGTGTCGTGTTCGGCGATGCGGAGCGCGTCGTCGAGCATCGGCTTGTAGGCGACGGTCCGGGTGGGCTCGACGCCGCAGGACGCCGACACGACGACGGCGGGGCGCGCGTCGTCGATGCGGGCGGCTAGCTCGTTGGCGGCGAATCCGCCGAACACCACCGAGTGCACGGCGCCCAATCGCGCGCACGCCAGCATCGCGATCACCGCCTCCGGGACCATCGGCAGGTAGATCACGACGCGATCGCCCTTGCCGACGCCCAGGTTGCGCAGGGCACCCGCGAAACGGGCCGTCTGGTCCAGCAGTTCGCGGTAGGTGTAGGTGCGCTGGGTGCCGGTGACGGGGGAGTCGTAGATCAGGGCGGCCTGGTCGCCGCGGCCGCTCTCGACGTGGCGGTCCAGCGCATTGGCGCACGTGTTCAGTTCCCCGTCGGGGAACCACCGGTAGAACGGTGGATTGGTGTCGTCGAGCACCGTCGTGGGCTCGCGGGTCCAGGTCACGGCACGTGCGGCCTCCGCCCAGAACGCGGTCGGGTCTTCGATGCTGGCCTCGAACAATGAGCGGTAGCCGGGCATACCGGCACGGTAGCGCGCCGTGGGTGGTTGTCGGACGGTTCGCCGGGTTTCTATAGTCGGAACCATGGTTACTGACGCAATGTCAACAACGAGTGAGCCGCCGGTCATCGACGGTGTACGACGATCCTTCGTGGAGGCCCGCGGCGTGCGGTTCCACGTCACCGAGTCCGGCCCCGCCGACGGCCGCCCGGTCATCGCGCTGCACGGCTGGCCGCAGCACCACTGGGTGTACCGCGACCTGCTGGCCGACCCGCCGCCGGGGTTGCGGATCATCGCCCCCGACCTACCCGGTTACGGCTGGTCCGGTCCCGCGCCGCACAAGTGGGTCAAGGACGAGATCGCCGAGGACGTGCTCGCGCTCATGGACGCCCTCGGCTTGGAGCGCGCACTGCTCGTCGGACACGACTGGGGCGGCTTCGTGGGATACCGCATGCTGCTGGCTCACCCGGAACGATTCGATGGCTATCTGGTGATGAACATGGCGCACCCCTGGCAGACGCCCCGCACGTTCGGCCCGCACGCCTGGCGGCTGCTGACCTACCAGCCGCTGGTGGCCAGCGTCGGGGTGCCGCTGCAGCGACACACGCCCTACTTGCGCCGACTGTTCCAGTTCGGGCCGGCAGCGCACCGGCTCGATCCGGCGGTGGCTCGCGTGTACACCGACCGGTTCCGCGACCCCGTCGTCGCGCGCGCGGCCAGGGATACCTACCGCACGTTCCTGCTTCGTGAATTGCTTTCAGGGGCAAGGAATCCGGAGGATCGGCGCATCACCGTACCCATCCGCGTGCTCTTTGGGATGGGCGACTTCGCAGTACACCACTCGCTCGCCTCTCCCGAGACGGCCCAGGCCGACGACTACACCTTCGACCCCGTCGACTCGGGGCACTTCGTCATCGACGAGCGGCCGGACCTGGTGCGCGCGAAGCTGATCGCGCTGGCCTCCGAAACGGCTTCCCCCTAGCGATTTCGGCGCGCTTTCGCCCGGTCAGCGTCCGAAACCGCGCCGAAATCGCGGGTTAGTTGAGGGCGTCCGCGGGCTCCGTCGGCGCCTTCCCGTTGCTCTTCTTCGACTTCGAGGGAGGCGCGGGCTCAGGTGCTGGCTGCGGAGCGGGCGGCACGGCTTGCACCGGCGCGGGCTGGATTGCTTGCACCGGGCCGCACATCTCGATGGCCTTCTCCGTGTACACCCGGTATCCGAATTCCGGCTTGTAGCCATGGATCTCGGGGGTATCGAGCTCGCGGATGAAGGTCAGGATCTCGCGGCTAAACACCTGGCCGGGCACCAGCACCGGGAATCCTGGCGGGTAGGGCGTGACGAACGTCGCCGACACCACGTCGGTCCCCGCGTCGAGCTTCTCGAAGACCTGCTCTGGGGTGAGGTACTCGCAGTTGGTGTCGTCGTAGGACAGGTAGAACGCCCGTCTCACGTCCCCCTCCGGCGTTTCCTCGCCACCCGTGAAGTCGCGGAAGACGGGGTGGAAGCCGCTGAAGTCAGGCAGCGACACGGAATTGGTGGTCAACCCGCGCACCTTCTGCTCGAACCGTCCGCGCTCGCCGAGGCCCATCTCGGAGACGTGCTCCTCGAGCTCGCCTGCGATCTTGACGAGCACCTCGACCAGGAACGCCACCGAACTGCGGGTGGTGCCGATGTTCGTCATGAAGAGCACGGTGTTGCGCGACGTCTTGTTGATCTGGACGCCGTGACGGTCCATCAGCTGTTCGCGCTTGAACGTGTCACCGTCGTAACCGGTGCGGCCGATCGACAGCGTGATGCGCGACGGGTCGAGCACGAACTCGTCGGCGTCCCACGCCGCCATCATGTTTCGCAATCCCGACCGCAACGGCTGCTCGATGCCCGACGGCCGGAACTCGTCGGGGATCAGGTCGGAGGTGCGCAGGCAGTTCATGAAGCGGCTCAGCAGCGGATGGTCGTCGATCGCGTCGCGCAGCTGCATCGCGTTCTCGATCTGACGTTGCACCAACTCGACGCCCTCCAGCGCGACCTGGCGTCGGCCCAGGTCCAACGACGCCAGGATCTGGTAGTTCGGCGACGTGGACGTGTGCGCCATGTACGCCTCGTGGAACGCTTCGGACACCTTCTGCTCGAAGTCTTGGTCGAACACGTGGATCATCGAGCCCTGGCGCAGCGACGTGAGCGTCTTGTGCGTCGACTGGGTGGCATAGACCCGCACCCGCGCCTTGGCCGGATCGGGGCGAAGGCGACGGTTGAGCAGTTCGTCGTCGGTGGGCTGGTGGCCGGCCTCGTTGGCGAGTTCGGCCTCGTAGTCGCGCTTGTACTCCGCGCTCTGCAGCTTCTCCCGCAGTTTGCGCGCCGACGCCATCGCGGTGCGGCTGCGGTACACGGGGTGGAAGCGCGCGAACGCGAACCACGCCTCGTCCCAGAGGAAGACGAGATCGGGCTTGATGGCGAGGCATTCCTCCATCACCCGCTCGACGTCGTACACGATGCCGTCGAACGTGCAGTTGGTCAGCGACATCATCTTGACGCGGTCCAACTTGCCAGCGCGCTTGAGCGCCAACAACTTCGACTTGATCTCGCGCAGCGGCACCGCCCCGTACATGGTGTAGTCGGCCAGTGGGTACGCCTCGAGGTAGATGACGTTGGCGCCGGCCATCATCATCCCGTAGTGGTGGCTTTGGTGGCAGTTGCGGTCCAGCAGCACGATGTCGCCGGGTGCTACCAACGACTGCGTGACGATCTTGTTGGCCGTCGAGGTGCCGTTGGTGACGAAGTAGGTGTGCCGGGAGCCGTAGGCCGCCGCGGCCAGCTCCTGCGCCTCGCGAAGCGGGCCGGTCGGCTCGAGCAGCGAGTCCAACCCGCCGCACGTCGCCGACGTCTCGGCCATGAACACGTCAAGGCCGTAGAAGCCGACCATGTCCTTGATCCAGTGCGAGTTGACGATCGACTTGCCCTGGCTGATCGGCAGTGCGTGGAAGACGCCTGTCGGGCGGTGGCTGTACTGCTTGAGCGCGCTGAAGAACGGAGTCTGGTAGCGCTCCGCGACGCCATGCAGGATCGACAGGTGCAGTTCCAGCACGCCCTCGCGGGCGTGGAACACGCGGCGGAACGACGGTCCGAGTCGGCCCGCGATCTGCTCGACGTCGATCTCGGTCATGAGGTACATGTCGAGTTCGGGGCGGAGCTCGTGCAGCGACGCGGCGAGGATCTGCGCGCGCTCGTCGGGGGACTTGTGGTCGTCGAGGTCCTCGGAGACGCGGGTGTCGACGAACTCCGCCAAACTCGTGAGGTCGCGCGACGACTGGTGGCTGAAGCGCCGCCGGATCACCACGGCCTGAAGGTTGACGTTGAGCCGCGCGGCGATGAGTGCCTCGTCGCCGCTGGACACCACGACGAGCTCGTAGACGAACTCGTCGTCGGGGCGACGCCAGCTGCGCACCTCCTTGCGCAGCGCACGCTCCTGGGCCTCGGTCATCTTCTCGACGACGAGCACCTCGAAGTAGAGCTGCTCCTTCCTGGTGGCGGGCTGCTGTTCGAGCGTGCGCGGGTCGGCGGGGAACATGTCGGTGTCGTCGAGGCCGGCGTTTTCCACGTCGCCGCTGCGGTAGGACTCGGTGGTCAGCGCGCGGTTGATCCGGGTGACCGCGTGCGCGAACTTGTCGTAGTTGCCCGCGTTGAACAGCCGCTGCACCTTGGCGAACTGCGGCGATCCGGGGTAGGCCCAGTACGGCTCGAGCGGCGTCAGCGTGGCCAACAGTTCCCGGCAGATGTCGGTGTACTGATCCTTGAGCTCACCGGTGGTCGTCGTGCGAGTGAGCCGGTCGGCGGCTTCCTCGAGGCGGCACCACGCGTCGCCGCGTAGCTGCCAGACGCTGTTGTATGCGTGTGAATTGTCTGACATGCTCGGGCCTTTCGCGCGGACGGGATTGCCGGTCAAGCGTGGCATCGCGGCGCACACGGGCAGGCGATCAGCAGACGAACGATGGGCGTCGATCGGATGACCGCAGTCCGACGGAAACCTGTGAACTAGTCGAACCCGCGTCGGTGTCAGGAGGAACGGGCGATACCCGGGGTGAGCGGCGCAGTGTCGGCACGGCGATCCGGGTGGTCTCTTTCGTTGAACTGGCGCAGCCCCTCGAAGGTTTCGGCTTCGAAGATGGAGCGGTTGAAGCACTGGGCTTCGATGCGCAGGCCGTCGTCGAGCGGATGACCTTGGCCGGTGCGGGCGGCCTGCAGGTCGCTGCGCAGCGCGGGCTGGGGGAGGGCGGCGATGGTGTCGGCGAGTTCGAGCGCGCGCTCGAGGCAGGTTCCGCTGGGCACGACCTCGTTGACGAGACCGATGCGCTCGGCTTCGTGGGCGTCGATTACCCGTCCGGTGATGATGAGTTCGATCGCGCGGCGATAGCCGAGGATGCGGGTGAGCCGTTGGGTGCCACCGTCGGCCAGCCCGATGTTCCAGCGCCGGCACGTGACGCCGAAGGTGGCGTGCTCGTCGGCGATGGCCAGGTCCGTCCAGCACGCCCACTCCAGGCCGCCGGCGTAGGCGACGCCGTTGATCGCTGCGATGGTGGGTTTGTAGATGTCGGTCCACCGTGACGGGCCGAGCACGCCGGGACGCTCGCCGCGGTTGTGGGCGGCGATCTCGGCCGGGCTTGGGTCGACGAGCTCCCCGGCGGCCGCCGCCTTCAAGTCGCCGCCGGCGCAGAACGCCTTGGATCCGGCGCCGGTGAGGACGCCGACGAGCGCGTCGTCGTCGGCGCGAAAGCGGTCCCACGCATCGATGAGCTCTCGATGTGTCTGCGGGCCAATGGCATTCATGCGCTCGGGACGGTTGATGGTGATAACCGTGACCGGCCCGCGCTGTTCGTAGCTCAGATGCTCATAGTCGCTCATCGGATCCAAGCTAGCCGCTCGTCGAGGGTGGCGTGGAAGCGCCCGATTGCGCTTTCGTGCCTGCCGAATTCGACGAAGCTATTCGCCCCGGCGTGCAGACCGCGCTGCACGCCTTCCGACATCTCGTTGTCTTCCATCCCACCGGCGTTCAGCAGGCTGCGCGGGTCATCGGCGACTTCGGGGTTCGCCGACACGTATTCGGCCACCTCGGGCGTGGCCAACGCGTAGATCGTGACATCGGTATGTTCGACGTCGACGGGGTCGATCGTGACCACCAGTACCTGATTGGGGAACGTCACGAACATGACGTTCGGGAACAGGTGATACACGTAGGTCACGCGGTGACCGACATTCCAGGAGGATTCGGGGCGGTCACGCAGTCGTTCAATATTTTGGTAGGGGAACGTTATTCGGGTGTTCGGTCCGAATGCCTCGATGACGTTGAGGTCGTCGTATTGAATCGGATAGAAGGTGTCCTTGTGCGTTGAGCGGATGTGATAGCCCTCGAGGAACTGCTCGACAAGCACCTTCCAGTTCATCGCACGCAGAGTGGGTCGGACGGCCACGAGTCGGCTAAAGGGAGTCAACTTGTCGCGCCACGGGCTGCCGTCGGCGAGGGTCGCCATCGCCGCGTCGGCATCCTGCGCCGGTGACTGCAGCGGGCCGATGACGATGAGGCCGTCCACTTCTCGGCTGTCCACCTCGACGAGGCCTCGGGTGGCTGGGTCCAGATCGGGGAAGGCGTCGGTGTGGGGGACGTGCGAGAGCGCGCCGTCGAGGCGATAAGTCCAGCCGTGGTAACGGCACACCAACGCGGCCGAACAGCCGCGGCCCTCGACGAGTGCCAACCCGCGGTGCCGGCATGCATTGCGGAAGACGCGCGCCCGACCGTCGCGGCCTCGCACCGCGAACAGCGGCACCCCGAACGTCACGCGTTCGGCGTGGTCGCCCGCGCTGGGAATCGCCGCCGACGGTAGGTACACGCTCGGAAACGAGCGCAAGACCTCGAGTTCGTCGGTGAATCGGGTTGGATCCAAATAGTTCTGGACCGGTTCACGCCAGACGTCGCCCTCATCGGTGGTACCGGCGTCGATGTGCGCAAGGAGGCGGCGAACGATCTCGACGTCCTCGGCGACCGACGACTTTGTCGGAGTGCTCATACTGTGCGAGTATCACACTATGATCGTCACGCGTCAACAAGTTCGTGAGATGATCGGCGACCGTCCGCTGAGCGCGCGGTCCGTCCTCGCGACGGCACTGTTGGGTGCCGACCAGCCGCACCTGACGGTCTCCGAACTCGTCGGGGTGGCCTCGCTCTTCGGCATCAGTGACGGCGCCGCCCGTACGTGCCTGTGGCGCATGGCCTCCAACGGGGAACTGATCGGCGACGACGGAACCTACGCCCTTGCGGGGGGCCTGCTCGAACGTCGCCAACGCGTCGACGACGCGGCCCGGATCGACGACGCCGCCGCCGCGCCGTGGGATGGAACCTGGGAGTTGGCGGTCATCTCCGCGGAACGCCGCTCGGCCGCCGATCGGCTCGCGCTGCGCAAGGCGGCCACGGCGCTGCACCTGGCCGAACTACGCGAAGGCATCTGGTTTCGGCCCGACAACCTCGACCGGGACCGCTTGCCGTCACTGCGCGCCGTACTGGACCGGCAGTGCGTGCACTTCCACGGCGCCGCGACCGGCATTCCGGCCGAGACCGTGAGAGCCCTTTTCGGCCTTGATGATTGGGCCGTGGACGCCCGCCGGCTCACCCTCGCCATGCGCGACGAACTCACCGTGGAAGCGGTCGGGACCGCCGACTTCACCTATCAGTTCGCGCTATCCATCGCGGTGGTCCGACATCTTCAGCTCGACCCGATCCTGCCCGCCGAGCTCATCCCAAGGCAATGGCCGGGACACGACCTGCGAAGCGCCTATCGTCGCTTCGACGAGGTGTTCAAGCAGCGGCTGAACTCAGCATTTCGCTGACGTCGCCCACCCGGCCGTTCCGTCGCGGAGAATCGGGGCATGACCGACAACTGGCGCGCCGTCAATCTGGCCAATTGGGAGTCCCGGGTGCCGCTGCACGCCGGACCCGACGGCTACGACCTGGCGAGCTTCGACGACCCCGACTACCTCTCGCCGGTGGTGCGCTACGACCTGCCGCGGCTGGGGCGACTCGACGGGCTCGACGTGGTGCACTTGCAGTGCCACATCGGTACCGACACGGTGTCGCTCGCGAGGCTCGGTGCACGGTCGACGACGGGCTTGGACTTCTCACCGCTTGCGCTCGAGGCCGGTCGGACGCTGGCTCAACGCGCTGGCGCCGACGTCGAGTTCGTCGAGTCCGACCTCTACGCCGCCGTGGAAGCCCTTGGGGCGCAACGATACGACGTCGTCTACACCGGCATCGGAGCGCTCTGCTGGCTTCCCGACATCCGGCGCTGGGCCGACGTCGTCGCCGGGCTGCTGCGCCCTGGCGGCCGGTTCTTCATGCGGGAGGGGCACCCGGTGCTGTGGGCGATGTGCGATCCCCGGCCCGATCGGCTGCTGGTGCTCGAGTATCCGTACTTCGAGACGTCGGGCACGGTGTTCGTCGAAGAGGACACGTACGCAGGCGAGGGGAAGCTGGCCGCACCCGAGACGGTCATCTTCAACCACGGACTGGGCGAGCTCTTCACCGCGTTGAGCGACGCGGGGCTAACGGTGACGAAGCTTGAGGAGCACCGTGAAGTGCACTGGAACCCGTTGGACGACGCCATGATTCCGAGTCCGGACTTCGACGGCGAGTGGGTGCTGGCCGAGGGTCGTGACCGGATGCCGCTCACGTACACGATCCAGGCCGTCAAGCACTGAGTTAGCCCTTTGACGCGGGTTCGGGTTCGTTGTATTGCTGCACCAACGCGGACAGTTCCGACCGCGAAGTCACACCCGCCTTGGCGCTGGCCTGGTAGATGTGGCCCTCGACGGTGCGGATGGACAGTGAAGTCGCCTCCGCGATGTCCTTGTTGGACAACCCGCGGGACAACAGCTTGGCGATCTCGTGTTCGCGTCGCGTGAACGGCAGCGGTACTCGGGCCGCGGCAAGCGCGGGGCTGACCGCGCCACCGCAATCATTGGCCAACAGGTAGGCGCGCGCGCTGGACGTCAGCGCGCTGCCGCGCCGACCTGCGAGTCGGTGTGACGTGCTGGCCTGCGCTGCGGCATCGACGGCGGCCAACGCGTCGCCCATCGCCTCGAAGTCACGCGACACGGCCTCCAGCGCGGCGGCGTCGTCGGTAGCGATGGCATGTGCGTAGCGCGCCGCCAACGGTGCCCGCGGGCCTTCGACCGCGGTCGCGAGTTCGGTCAGTCGTTCCACGGCACTCCCGTCGCCGAACTGCACCGCCGCCTGCAGCGCCAATACCTCGCGCGCCAGTTGACCATGGCTGCGGGCGAATTCGGCCGCTTGACGGCTGAACGCGCGCGCCTCGGTGACCCGTCCGGAAACCGCGGCGACCCAGGCATTTGCCAGCAGATAGCCGGATTCGACGTATTCATATGAGGGATGGCGGCTTTGGCGGGTGGTCTCGAGGGACGCAATCGCCGCGTCGCGAAGGCCGGACCGGGCCAACACCTCGGTGTGAAGAATGCGAAACCGGTAGTAGAGGCCCGCGACTTCACCGTAGTCGCCGAAACTCTCTCGGGCCGAGTCGAACTGGCGTCGGGCGGTGTTCAGATCCCCGCTGCCCAGCGCTGCCATGCCCAGCGCCGCGATCGCCATCGAGCGCGACATGCCGGGTAGCTCGGCGTACTGGCGGTGACCTTGCTCGGCGATGACGACCGCGTCGTCGACGCACCCCGCGGCCAGCAGTGCGTAGGCGTGGAACTCGGCGAGACCCGAGGCGTGAAAGGATTCCTGCGGCGACTCGGTGAGCTCGCGATAGCCCGCGGACGCCCGTTCAGTCGCGCGTGCGGTGAGCCCCAGATCCCCAAGCGCGATCGTCTCGGCGGCGTAGCCGAGCACGCGGCCATAGCTGTCGAGCTGGTCATAGGCGACTGAGCACATCGTCTCGACCGCCGTGGCGGGGTCGGCCGCCATCGCCTCGCCGACGGCCCGGAACGTCAGCAAAGCCTGGTTGCGGGCCTCATCGCCGAGTTGCACCGCATCGTCGATGACGGCCCGGGCAGCATCGGGATTTCGCAACGGGAACAACAGATTTGCCGCGCGCAGGATCACTCCGTCCACGAAGCCCGGCGCAACGAGTTCATCGGCGCCGAGGGCGTCGAGCAGTTCCTCCGCCTCTTGCCCCTTTTCCTGTATGTACAGGATGTGGGCCAGCAGCAGCTTGGAGGACGGGCTCGGATCCGCGTCGACGACCGCGCGGGCCAACCGGTCGGCCAGCTCGAGGTCGACCAGCGAGGCCGACATGAAGGCCGCGGTGGACAGGATCGCAACGTCGGGCGGTAGGTCGGACTCCAACCACAGCAGACCGAGGCGAAGCGGGTCTGCCATGCCAGATGTTGCCATCGCCGCTGCGACGCGGCCACGCAACCGCCGTAGCCGTATGGGACCGCACTGGCTCAGCCTGATCTCGCCATACAGCGGATGGCCGACGAAGACGGTGTCGGCGCTCGCCGTGATCAGGCCGAGGTGTTCGGCGGCCTCGATGGCTTGCGGGTCCGCAATCGAGCTCAGCAGTGCTTGGTCGATGGGTTCCGCGATCGCGACCAGATCGACGACCTCGCGTACGTCGTCGGGCACCGCGCCGATCTGCGTCTCCACCAGTTCAACCAGCGATGGTGACACCGAATGTGTTCCGGACCAACGCCATTCGCCATCGACACTCGCGAGGCGGCCAGAATCCCGCTCGTGCTCGACGAGGTGATGCAGGAACAGCACGTTGCCTCGGCTCAACGTCCACATCCGGTCGACGCACGTAGCACTAACGGGTCCGTCGAGTACAGTCTCGAGCAGCTCGCCACATTCGTCGTGGGATAGCGGCTGGAGCTCGAGCCGGCGGAGGAGGCCGTCCTTCCAGAGTGCCGTCACCGCGTCGGGTGCGGATTCGCCGGAGCGGATGGTGGCGATGACGCTGGCGGTGTTCTGCAACAGCAGTTGATGGACGATCATCGCGGACATGTCGTCGAGCAGATGTGCGTCGTCGACGAAGAGCAGCAGCTGCGCGTCACCGGCATCTGCCTTCAGGCCGGCGAACACCTTGCGCGCCAACATCAGCGGTGAGCCATCGGTTGCGTCGGCCCAGCGGGCGAAAGCGCCCAACGTCACTGGCTGGCCGGTGGTCGTTCCGGCGATACGGTGCACCGACCATCCCGCCTTCGCTGCCGCGTCGGCGGCGGTGCGGGCCAGGCGGGTCTTGCCGACGCCAGCCTGGCCGGCAATGACCATGCCCTGGTGATCGTCATCGGATAGCGCTTCACTGATGACGCGAAGCTCCTCCGCGCGACCCGTGAGGGGCCACCGATCCACCATTGCGCAGATCTTAGCGACTCGGCTGTGTCATTGCTGTGGTTTGCTGAGCGACGCGTCCAGTTTTCTCCGCGCGAGGTCAAGTAGGGTGGCGAGGCCTTCCGGTTCTATGTGCAAATAGCCACAGATGACGTCGTCGGCTACCCCGGCGTCGTTCAGGCGCAGCGCCAACGAGTGTGCTTCGGGCAGCCGGCGCAGCGCCGCCTCGTAGTCGTCGCGAGTTGTCATCGATCCCCTCACCTGGCGATAGCCCCTCGACTCTGACCTGAGCGACGGCACTTCTGACCCGGAGCCGACTACTTGGATTTCGGAGGTGCCCAGCCAACGACTACTTGGATTCCCTAGCGCGGCGAAGGGAACTTACTCCTGGAAGCGGTAGCCCATCCCGGCTTCGGTGAGCAGGTGCTTCGGGTGGCTGGGGTCGTCCTCGAGCTTGCGGCGCAGCTGCGCCAGGTACACCCGTAGGTAGTGGGTCTCCTTCGCGTACGCCGGACCCCACACCTCCTTGAGCAGTTCCTCGCGGCCGACGAGCTTGCCGCGGTTGCGCACCAGCATCTCCAACATGCCCCACTCGGTGGGTGTCAGGTGCACCTCGACGTCGTTCTTCGTGACCTTCTTCGCCGCCAAATCGACGGTGAACGACGACGTTTCGATGACCGGCTCGTCGGTGGCCGAGGCTGCGGTGCCACGCCGTACCGCCGCCCGAAGCCGCGCCAGGAACTCGTCCATTCCGAAGGGTTTGGTGACGTAGTCGTCGGCGCCGGCGTCGAGGGCCTCCACCTTGTCCATCGAGTCCGTGCGCGCCGACAGCACGATCACCGGGGCGGTCAGCCAGCCGCGCAGCCCGGCGAGCACGTCGATGCCGGACATGTCGGGCAGTCCGAGGTCGAGCACGACGACGTCGGGGCGGTGCTCGGCGGCGGCCTTCAACGCAGACGCACCGTCGGCCGCCGTCGTCACGTCGTAGCCGCGCACCGACAGGTTGATCCGCAGTGCGCGCAGGATCTGCGGCTCGTCGTCGATCACCAATACCCGGGTCATGGTCGCTCTCCCGGGCTGGCGGCCAGGTCGACCACGACGGTCAGCCCGCCGCCGGGGGTATCGGTCGCCGCGATGTTGCCGCCCATCGCCTCGACGAAACCCTTTGCGACGGAGAGCCCGAGGCCTACGCCGGACGTATTGTCGCTGTCGCCGAGGCGCTGGAACGGCGCGAACAGTTGCTCCTCGGCGCCGCGCCCGATGCCGGGGCCTTCGTCGACGACGTTGATGAGCACACGCTCGTTGATGCGGCCGGCGTTGATGCGGATCAGCCCGTCGGGGGCGTAGCGCAGCGCATTGTCGATGAGGTTCACCAGCACGCGCTCTAGTAGGCCGCTATCGGCCATCACGACGGTGTCGCCGACGTCGACCTTGATCCGATCGAGTCCGCCTGTGCCCCTGTTGATTCCGACGATTGCGCGGTGCACTACCTCGTCGAGGTAGACGTTGCGGAGTTCGGGCTGAACGACACCCGCGGCCAGCCGCGACGAGTCGAGCAGGTTCCCGACCAGGGCGGTGAGTTGGTCGATCGACTCTTCGACGGTGGCCAGCAGCTCGGCGGTGTCCTCTGGCGAGAAGCCGATGTCGTCGCTGCGCAGGCTCGACACCGCGGCCTTGGCGGCGGCCAGCGGCGTGCGCAGGTCGTGGCTGACCGCCGACAGCAGGGAGCGACGCAGCTCGTCGGCTTGCGCGATGGCCTCGGCCTTGCCCGCCTCTTCGACGAGTTGGCGTTGCCGTACCAGGCCGGCGGCCTGCTTGGCCACTGCGGTCAACACGCGACGGTCGCGCGCGGCGAGCTTGCGCCCGCTCAACAGCATCCAGAACTCGTCGTCGCCGACATCTATTGCGGTATCGGCGGTGTCGACGTCGACGCAGGGGTTGGCGCCGACGCAGGCGATGATCTCCATGTCGTCGTGGGCGCGTTCGCGGGCCAGACTCACCGCGCGCTGCGAGTAGGTTTCGCGGACCCGCTCCAGCAGCGTCGTCAGGTCGGCGCCCCGCAGTACGGACCCGGCGAAGAGCGCGAGCAGTTCGGCCTCCTGCGATGCGCGGCGGGCCTCCCGCGCGCGCTTGGCCGCACCGTCGACCAGGACGGCCACCGCGACCGCGACGGCGAGCAGCACGACGACGGTGATGGCGCTGTCGGGTTCGGCGATGGTGAACGTGTAGCGCGGCGCGACGAGGAAGTAGTTGAGCAGCAGCCCCGAGAGCAACGCCGACAGTGCGGCCGGCGCGACGCCGCCCAGCAGCGCGACGACCAGCACACCGACGAAGAACAGCGCGCTCTCGCCGCCGATGCCCAGGAAGCGGTCCAACAGGAGCACGGTGACCGCGCAGATCGCCGACGGCACCACGACGGCGGCCAGCCACGACGTGAGATGCCGTTGGCGCGGGGTGGCCGCCGACCACGACCAACCCGGCTTGGCCTGGCCGTGTGTGACCATGTGGACGTCGATTTTGCCGCTGTGCTGCACCGTCTCCGCGCCGATGCCCTCGTCGAGGATTCGGGCCCACCGCGACCGGCGTGACGTGCCGAGCACCAGCTGCGTGGCGTTCATCTCGCGTGCGAAGTCCAGCAGAGCGGTGGAGACGTCGTCGCCGACGACAGTGTGCAGTGTCGCCCCGAGACTGATCGCGAGCTCGCGAACCTTGCCCATCTGGGGAGCCGACACGCCGGCGAGCCCGTCGCCCCGCACCACGTGCACGACCATCAGTTCGGCGCTGGACCTCGACGCGATGCGAAAGGCTCTGCGCACCAACGTCTCCGACTCGGGCCCGCCGGTGACGGCGACCACGACGCGTTCGCGGGCCTCCCACGTGTCGCTGATCTCATGGTCTTTTCGGTACTTGGCCAGTGCGGCGTCGACCTGGTCGGCGAGCCACAACAGCGCGAGCTCGCGCAACGCGGTGAGGTTGCCCGGCCGGAAGTAGTTGCTCAGCGCGGCGTCGATGCGTTCCGGCGCATAGACGTTTCCGTGGGAGAGTCTGCGCCGCAACGCCTCCGGCGTGATATCGACGAGCTCGATCTGGTCGGCCGCGCGGACCACCTCGTCGGGCACCTTCTCCTGCTGCTCGATGCCGGTGATCTGCGTGACGACGTCGTTCAGACTCTCGAGGTGCTGCACGTTGACGGTGGAGATCACCGTGATCCCCGCCTCGAGCAGCTCCTCGACGTCCTGCCAGCGCTTGGGGTTCTTGCTGCCAGGGGTGTTCGTGTGGGCGAGCTCGTCGACCAGCACCACGTCGGGATCGCGGGCGATGACGGCGGGCACGTCGAGTTCGGCGAACGTCCCGCCGCGGTAGTCGATGAACCGGGGCGGGACCAGCTCGATGTCGCTGAGCAGTTCCGCCGTCTTCTTGCGGCCGTGCGTCTCGACCACGGCGGCCACTACGTCGGTGCCGCGCTCCAGCCTGCGGTGCGCCTCGCCGAGCATCGCGAACGTCTTGCCGACGCCGGGAGCCGCGCCCAGGTAGATGCGCAGTTCACCGCGCTTGTCGACCCGGTACGTACCCATCTCGCCCATCATCCACCTGAACGCAGCGTCCGCCCCCGAAGGACGGGGTCTTTCTCGTTGCTAGGGCTCACGGGGCGTACGTCATCGGGCCAGCTGATCGAGCGCCAGGTTGACCGCCAGTACGTTGACGGTCGGCTCCCCGATGAAGCCCAGCGTGCGGCCATCGGTGTTCGCGGCGACGACCTTGCGAACCTCCTCGGCGCTGATGCCGCGGGCGGACGCGACCCGGTTCACCTGCAGTTCGGCGTAGGCCGGAGAGATGTCGGGGTCGAGCCCGCTACCGCTGGCGGTGACGGCGTCGGCGGGCACCTTCGAATCGGCGGGGGCCGCACCGCGAACCGGCACGAGCTGCCCGATGCTGTAGTCCTCGCCGAACTTCGCGCACTCCACCCGGACGCCCTGATAGGTGGCGACGAAAGGATTCGGTGTCGTGTCGCACGGTTCGTTGACGCTGACCACCCGGGTCGGTCGGACGACTTGACCTGCGTTGGGGCCCGTCAGGTCGCGCGGTCCGATCACCGACAGCACCGCGCCCACGCCCTCGCCCGTGCAGTACGGCCGCGCTCCGTCGACCCCGTCGAGCTCGCCCGCCGCGACGCTGCGCGAGCACACCAGGGTGAGCAGGCTGCTCTTGGATCCGTTGTCGGCCGCGGGCAGCGCCGGATCGCCGAGCGTGTCGACGATGCTCTCGGGCCCGAGGTTGCTGGCACTGGTGGCCAGCGGGTCGTACCCGGCTCCGGCGGCGGACGGCCGGCTCTGGAAGTACTGCGGCAGTGCGTTTCCGTCGGCGTCGGTGAAGAGCTGGCCGATGAGGCTGCTGCCGACCGGCTTGCCGTCCGCCTCGATGATCGACCCTCCTGCCTTGTCTTGCAGGCCGGGAATCTGGGCCACCAGCCAGATGAGCGCGGGGTAGGCGCCGCCAACGATGACGGTGAGTACCAGAAGCGCGCGCAGCGCCGCCCAGTGTTGGCGAATGATGTTGGTGAACTTCATGATTAGGACATCCCGGGGAAGAGTTGAACGACCAGGTCGATGAGTTTGATTCCGATGAACGGTGCGATGATGCCGCCGAGGCCGTAGACGTACAGGTTGCGGCTCAACAACTTCGACGCACTGGCAGGCGTGTAGCGCACGCCACGCAGCGACAGCGGGATCAGCGCGACAATGACGATCGCGTTGAAGATGACCGCCGACAGGATCGCCGACTGCGGGCTGTGCAGCCGCATGACGTTGAGCAGGTCGAGGCCGGGGAACAGCGCCACGAACATCGCCGGGATGATCGCGAAGTACTTCGCGATGTCGTTGGCGATGGAGAACGTGGTCAACGCGCCGCGCGTGATCAGCAGTTGCTTGCCGATCTCGACGATCTCGATCAGCTTCGTCGGGTCGGAATCGAGGTCGACCATGTTGCCGGCCTCCTTGGCCGCCGACGTGCCGGTGTTCATCGCGACGCCGACGTCGGCCTGCGCCAGCGCAGGGGCGTCGTTGGTGCCGTCACCGGTCATCGCGACGAGCTTGCCGCCTTCCTGCTCGCTCCTGATCAGCGCCAGCTTGTCCTCCGGCGTGGCCTCGGCGAGGAAGTCGTCGACGCCTGCCTCATCGGCAATCGCCTTGGCGGTCAACGGATTGTCACCGGTGATCATCACGGTGCGGATGCCCATGCGGCGCATCTCGTCGAACCGTTCGCGCATGCCCTGCTTGACGACGTCCTTGAGGTGGATGACGCCGAGCACCTGTGCCGTGCCGTGCTGAGCCAGGCCGACGACCAGTGGCGTCCCGCCCGCGGCGGAGATGCCGTCGACGAGCTCGCCGAGGTCCGGCGGCACCGTGCCGCCCTCGTTGCGCACCCAGTCGGTGACGGAGCTGGCCGCGCCCTTGCGCAAGGACTGCCCGTCCTCGAGGTCGACACCCGACATCCTGGTGGTTGCGGTGAACTCGACCCAGTTGGCACCGGTCAGTTCGCCAGGGGTGCGGGCCCGCAGGCCGTAGCTCTCCTTGGCGTGGACGACGATCGAGCGGCCCTCGGGGGTCTCGTCGGCCAGGCTGGAAAGCTGCGCGGCGTCGGCGAGCCGTTCGGGGGTGACGCCGGAAACCGGAAGGAGTTCCGACGCTTGCCGATTGCCCAGGGTGATGGTGCCGGTCTTGTCGAGCAGCAGCGTGTTGACGTCACCGGCGGCCTCGACGGCGCGGCCCGACATGGCAAGCACGTTGCGCTGCACGAGGCGGTCCATACCCGCGATGCCGATGGCGCTCAGCAGCGCGCCGATGGTCGTCGGGATGAGGCACACCAGAAGTGCGACCATGACGATGCCGCTGATGCCGTTGCTGCCCAACGCCAACGTGTCCGGCACGCCGGGGTTGTTGGCCTTGGAGTAGATGGCCAGCGGCTGCAGCGTCGCGACCGCGAACACGAAGATGACCGTGAGCGCGGCGAGCAGGATGTTCAGCGCGATCTCGTTGGGTGTCTTCTGCCGGTTCGCGCCCTCGACGAGGGCGATCATCCGGTCGATGAAGCTCTCGCCGGGCTTCTGCGTGATGCGGACGACGATGCGGTCGGAGAGCACGGTGGTGCCGCCGGTGACCGCGGACCGGTCGCCGCCGGACTCGCGGATGACGGGAGCCGACTCGCCGGTGATCGCCGACTCGTCCACGGACGCAATGCCTTCGACGACGTCGCCGTCACCGGGAATGACCTGCCCAGCCTCGACGACGACGACGTCGCCCTGCTGGAGCATCGGGGCGCCGATCTCCTCCTCGGTGCCGGGACGGTTGGGGCCCCAGCCGGTGAGTCGGCGTGCGACGGAGTGCGACTTCGTCTTTCGCAGCGAGTCGGCCTGAGCCTTGCCGCGGCCCTCGGCCACGGCCTCGGCGAGATTGGCGAACAGCACCGTGAGCCACAGCCAGAAGACGATCATCCAGGCGAACCAACTGGGGCTGGTGATGGCCAGGATGGTGCTCCAGACGGCGCCGATCTCGACGATGAACATGACGGGGTTGCGCCACAGCGTGCGCGGGTCGAGCTTGCGCAGCGCGTCGGGCAGCGACTTGCCCAGCATGCGTGGATCGAGCAGGCCGCCCTGCACCCGGTTCTTGGATGGGGACGCGTCGTCGTGTTTCGCGGCGCGGCCAGAAACGGCGGTAACGGTCATCAGTGGATTCCTTCAGCGAGGGGTCCGAGCGCCAGCATCGGCAGGAAGGTCAGGGCGACGAGGATCAACGTCACGCCTGCGACCATCCCGACGAACTGTGGTCGGTGGGTGGGGAGGGTGCCGACGGACACCGGCGTAGTGCCCTGGGCGGCAAGTGAACCGGCGAGGGCGAGCACCAGGATGATCGGCAGGAAGCGGCCGAACACCATGGCCAATCCGAGCGCGGTGTTGTACCACGTGGTGTTGACGCTGACGCCCGCGAAGGCGGAGCCGTTGTTGTTGGCCGCGGAGGTGAACGCGTAGAGCACCTCCGAGAGCCCGTGCGGGCCGGTGTTGAGCATGCCGGCGCGCTGGCCGGGCATGGCCATGGCGATGGCGGTACCCGTCAACACGAGCAACGGGGTGACCAGGAAGTAGCTTGCGGCGAGCTTGATCTCACGCGGGGTGATCTTCTTGCCGAGGTATTCCGGCGTGCGGCCGACCATGAGGCCGGCGACGAAGACCGTGATGACCGCGAGGATCAGCATGCCGTACAGGCCGGAACCCGTTCCGCCCGGCGCGACTTCGCCGAGTTGCATGTTGAACATCGTCATCATGCCGCCGAGGCTGGTGTAGGAGTCGTGGAACGAGTTCACCGCACCCGTCGACGTCAGCGTCGTCGCATCGGCGAACACCGCGGAGTCCGGGACGCCGAACCGTTGCTCGACGCCTTCCATCGCGGAGCCCACGGCGGTGGGGACCGTGCCGCCCGCCCGGATCTGGAAGAACAGCATCAGCGAAACGCTCAGGGTGGCAATGACACCCATCACCGCGACGATCGCGTAGCCCTGCTTCGGGCTGTTCACCATGCGGCCGAAGGTGCGCGGCAGCGTGAACGAGATGACCAGCAGCAGGAAGATCTCGATCCAGTTGGTCCACGAGGTGGGGTTCTCGAACGGATGCGCGGAGTTGGCGTTGAAGAAGCCGCCACCGTTGGTGCCGAGCTCCTTGATGGCCTCTTGGCTGGCGACCGGACCACCGGGAATGGTCTGGGTGCCGCCGGCGATGGTGTTGACGACCTGGTCGTGGAGGTGGAAGTTCTGGATGACCCCGCCGGCGATCAGGATGATGGCGGCGATGATGGCCAGCGGCAGCAGGATGCGAATCGTGCCGCGCACCAGGTCGACCCAGAAGTTGCCGAGGTCACTGGTGCGGCGTCGGGCGAACCCGCGCACCAGTGCGATCGCGACGGCCATGCCGACGGCGGCCGAGACGAAGTTCTGCACCGTCAGCCCGGCCATCTGGACCAGGTGGCCCTGGGTGGACTCACCCGAGTAGGCCTGCCAGTTGGTGTTGGTGACGAAGCTGACCGCCGTGTTCCACGCCAGCGCGGGCGTCATCGGGGTGGCGGGATCGTTGAGGTGCAGCGGGAGTCTGCCCTGGACCAGTTGCAAGGTGAACAGCGCCAGGATGCTGACGGCCGAGAACGCGAGCACGCTGCGGGCATAGGCGCCCCAGCCCTGCTCCGCCTCGGGGTTGGCGCCGATGGCCTTGTAGACGACCTTTTCGACGCGAGAGTGCTTGTCGGCGTTGTAGACCCGATACATGTAGTCGCCTAGCGGCACGTGGACCGCCACCAGCGCCAGGATCAGCGTTGCGAGAAAGACGATTCCCGCCCAAGTCGATGACACTAGAACCTCTCGGGAAACAGAAGTGCGGCGAACGTGAATACCGCGATGAGGACGGCGAGGATCAGCCCGACGATGTTCTCGGCGTTCACCGCTCGAACATCCTCTGGACGAGGCCGAGCAGCGCGAAGATCGCGAGCGTCAGCAAGACGAATACGACGATGGACATCTCAACTCCGTTCGGGGCCCTCGGGGAAAGGGCACGACGGATGAGTCAACGCCTTCCTTGACGCGATTCGACCGGCCTTGACGGTTTCTTGACGCGCCCGCGGCGTTCGTTTACGGAGTCCTTGCGCTACCGCGTCTCACCTGCGCAGTTGCGTCTTTACACCCTGGTGCTCATGGCCTCGCGGGCATCCCATGCGCGAATCGGGAAATCGCGCACCGTATGCGATTACGATCGCGTCGTGGTGGAAGCTGCGGTGATGGAGCAGGGCTCTTCGCGGACTCTGGACCGGCGGGCATCGGCGGCGTGGTTGCGACGCTTCGCGCGCACGACGCCCGGCGTGGTCGGCCTCATTGCGATCACCGTGGCCGCGATCTGCGTGATCGCCGGACTGGTATGCGGAGGGCAACTCGACGGTCGGATCGCCAAGCACCGCGAGGTGCTCGACCAGTCCGAGCCGCTTGCCTACTCGGCGCAGAACCTGTACGCCGCGTTGTCGGCCGCCGACGCCGCAGCGGCCTCGGCGTTCCTCTCGGGAGACGAGAGCGGTCCCGTGCGGGTGCAATATCAACGGGCGCTCGCCGACGCGGCCGCCGCGTTGGCCGACGTCACCGCGGGCGCCACCGACCCGGCCACGCGCGCTGCGGCGGCGGAGCTCTCGGCGCAATTGATGGCGTACACCGGGCTGGTGGAGGCGGCGCGCAGCAACAGCAGGCAGGGCTTCCCCGTCGGGTCCGCATACCTGCGTGAGGCGTCGTCGCTGATGCAGACCACCACGCTGCCCGGGGCCGAGAAGATCTTCACTCGCGACCTCGCCGCGGTCGACGAGGATCAGCGCGCCGTCGGCACACTGCCGCTCGTCGGGCTCGCACTACTGGCAGTGGCGCTTGCGGCGATCGCCGTCGGCTCGGTGCTGGTGTATCGGCGCACCAACCGGCAGTTCAACATCGGTCTCATGGTGGCTGCCGGACTGGTGGTGGTCGTCGGCATCTGGATGGTGGCAGCGATCCAGCTCGCGGCGGGCGCGATCGACGAGAGCCGGACCGAGGGCACCGCGAAGTTCGCACAGCTGGCCAAGGCCCGCATCCTCGCCCAGCAGGCCCGGACCGACGAGACGCTGCTGCTGATCACGCGTGGCGACATCACTGCCAGTGAAAAGTCGTTTGGCGATCGCATCGCCCAAATGAATGACCTGCTGAACAGTGCATCGTCGGAGGCGTCCAACCCGCTGGGGGACTGGACGGCAAGCCACCGCAAGCAGGTCGACGTCTACTTGGGTGGCGACTACGCCGCCGCGGTCGACCAAGCGATCGGCGGCGATCCGAATGCCTCGGCCGCTCACTTCGCCGCTGTCGAGTCGGGCCTGCGAGGCGAAATCGAGGAGACCCGCGCAACCCTGCGCGACGGCGTGTCCAGCGCGGGCACCTGGCTGACGTTCGCCCCCACGGGTGCGCTGGTGCTCATGGCGGTCGCGGCGGTCGCGGCGGTCGTCGGGTTGTGGCCGCGACTCAAGGAGTTTCTATGAGAACTCGAATCGGCATGGCAGTGCTCGCGCTCGCCTTGGTTGCTGGTTGTGGAACGCAGCCTGCACCGCCACCGGTGACGGTCGCTCCGGTCGAGGTGACGCCCGCCGGGGTCAAGGACGTCACCGCTGGAGCCAACTCGGTCGTCGACGACTGCAATCAGGAGGCCAGCCTGCGTCCAGGTCCGCTGCCCGACCCGGGCGCGATGCCCGCGGGTTCGACGATGGCGGCGATCGCCGAACGTGGTCGGCTGATCGTCGGCGTCGACCAGAACCAGTATCTGTTCGGCTATCGGAACCCGTTCACTGGGCAGCTGGAGGGCTTCGACATCGACATCGCTCGCCAGCTCGCACGTGCCATCTTCGGCAATCCCGATCGCATCCAGTTCCGGGTGGTCGCAGGTAGCGAACGCGAGGCCCTACTGCAGTCCGGCGACGTCGACGTGGTGGTCCGCACCTACTCGATCAACTGCGAACGCAAGAGCAAGGTCGCCTTCTCTACGGTGTACTTCTACGCCGACCAGAAGATCCTGGTGCGCAGGGATTCGGAAATCCGTTCTGCCGCGGACCTTTCGGGCAAGCGGGCGTGCGCGGTGTCGGGAACGACGTCGGCGGCAAAGCTGTACGGGCTCGATCCCCGGCCGACGGTGCTCGGCGCACCCACCTGGACCGACTGCCTGGTGATGCTGCAGCAGGGCCAGATCGACGCGATCGGAACGGACGGGGTCGTCTTGGCGGGCCTGGCCGCTCAGGATCCGAATGTCGTGGTGGTCGGGCCCAACATCTCGGTCGAACCGTACGGAGTCGGGGTCAAGAAGGAGAACGTCGATCTGGTCCGGTTCGTCAACGGAGTGCTCGAGCGGATGCGCGACAACGGAACGTGGGAGGCGCTCTACAACGCGCACCTACGCAGCTTCGGCCCTTCGCCCGGCCCCCCGACGGCGCGGTACCAGGACTGACATGACGGCCCAGGACATCGAAGCGATCGATCGCGAGATCGCCACGCGCACTGAGAAAGTCGACGCGATGTCGGCGACGATGTTCGAGTTGGATGCCCATCCGGGACTGGAACACGTCCGTCGGTATTCACCGACCGGGGTGACCGCCCAACGTTGGGTCGAGATCGAGAAGTCGCATGCTCAGCTGTGGGAGGACCTGGGCTCGATGACGTCGATCTTGAACTCCGCGAAGGCGGTGCGGGCACGCCGATCCAACGTCACCGACGCCGACCGCGCCGAGTTGACGCGACTGCTGTTCGGACGCCCGCTCGAGGTGTCACGTCAACGAATCCCGCTGGCGCAGCGTTCGATAACCAGTCGCGCCGAAGCGGTGGAGTTCGCCGGCCTCGCCGAGCTCGCGGAACGGATGCGTGCCGACTACCCCAAGGTCGTCGAGTTCCTCGATGGCATCGACCAGATCGACTCGCTGGTCACCAAGGGACTGGGGCCCGCGCAGGACCGGCTCGACGCGGCGGGTGTGGCGAGCCCCAAGGAGCTCATCGACCTGTTGGCGGTTTCCGCCACCGATCCGCTCTCGCTCACCGAGCAGGACGTCGAGCGACGCGTCAAGATCATTTGCGACGGCATCGACCGGAGGACCGCTCAGCTAGCCGAGCTAGCTGCGCTGCAAGCGAATTGGCCCCAGGAGCTCACCGCGACGGCTGCGCAGCTCGACGGGTTGCGCAACGAGACGGACCGCGCGGTGCAGGCACGCGTGCGGGCCGAGGAGACCATCGTGTCCGGCCCGCTGCCGGAACCCGCCGACGCCGAACCGGAACTGCGCGCAGCGCTGGGGTTCATCACGGCACCGGATCCGACGGCGTTGATGTCCCTGCGGCGTCGGATCGAGGCTGCTCTGCGGGTAGTGCGGGAGCAGGAAGAGCTCGCGCAGGGCCTGCTCGACCGCCGCAACGAGTTGTCGGGACGCCTGACGGCCTATCAGGCGAAGGCCGCCCGGCTCGGGCTGTCCGAGGACTCGGACCTTCTGGCGTCCGGCCGGATCGCGGCCGGACTCTTGTCGCGCCGGCCATGCGACCTTCGTGCAGTCACCCGAGCGATCACGGACTTCCAACATCTCATCGTGCAGAAGCAGGGGACGACTTCATGACGTGCGCCGAACCGGGATGCGGTGGAACGATCGTCGACGGGTACTGCGACGTCTGCGGTACCGCCCCAGCACCGGAAGGCTCGACGCCGGCGGCGACGAGCGCGTCGACGGTCGGCGTCGCGACGGCGGCGAGTATCCCGACCGCGGCAAGTGCGCCGTCGGCGCGCTCAGCACGTTCTGCGCGCACCGGGTCGTCCCGGTCCTCGAGTGTCCGGGGCCGCCTTGGCGCAGGCATCGTCGCGATACCGCGCATCCCCAAGGGCGACCCCGCCGCTGCGATCATGGTCGATCCGGCGGTGCCGGAACGTAGCCGGTTCTGCGGCAACTCCGAATGCAACCAGCCCGTCGGGCGGGGACGCGACGAGCGGCCCGGGTTGGCGGAGGGCTTCTGCACGCAGTGCGGTGCCAGATACTCGTTCGTCCCCAAGCTTTCTGCCGGGGATCTGGTCGGTGGACAGTACGAGGTGCAGGGCTGCCTCGCGCATGGCGGCATGGGCTGGATCTACCTGGCGATCGACCGCAACGTGCACAACCGGTGGGTGGTGCTCAAGGGCCTGCTGAACTCCGGTGACGCCGACGCGATGGCTGCCGCCGCTGCCGAGGTAATGACCCTCGCCGAAGTGGAACATCCGAACATCGTGCGGATCCACAACTTCGTCGAACACCCCGACGAAGCCGGCGTGCCGGTCGGCTACATCGTCATGGAGTACGTGGGCGGCACGTCGCTCAAGCAGATCCGCAAGGCGAACAACGGCCCCCTGCCTGCTGGGCAGGCCGTCGCCTACATCGTCGAGATCACCCCTGCGCTCGGTTACCTGCACGCGCAAGGGCTTGCCTATTGCGACTTCAAGCCGGACAACGTCATGCAGTCCGATGAGCAGCTCAAGCTCATCGACCTCGGTGCGGTCATCCCCATGGACGACGAGGTGAGCGCGATATTCGGAACGGCCGGTTACCAGGCTCCCGAGGTCGCACAGACCGGCCCCACCGTCGCCAGCGACGTGTACACCGTCGGGCGGACGCTCGCCGTGCTCGTCATCGAAATGCCGCAGGAGCGCGGTCAATTCGTCGCGGGGCTGCCCGGCCCCGAGACGGAGCCGGTCTTTGCGAAGTACGAGTCCCTGTACTACGCGATCCGGCGGGCCACCAATCCCGACCCGGAGCAACGCTTCTCGTCCATGGAGGAGTTGGCCGACCAACTGACCGGAGTGCTGCACGAGATCGCCTCCGTCGACGCGGGCGTCGAACGGCCACGGTTGTCGACGTACTTCAGTCCCCAGCGCGCGGTCTTCGGGATGGGCACGGACGTCAAGGTCGATCCCGCTGCGGTGATCGCGGCCCTGCCGGTGCCGGTCGTCGATCCGACGGATTCCGGAGCAGGGCTGCTGGCCACCACGAGCGGCACCCCACTGGCGCAACTCGAACACACGCTGAACCTGGCCCGGGGCGGTGAACTGAGCAAGAGCACCTCCGTCGAGATCCCGCTGAGACTCGTCCGCGCATCGCTGGAATTCGGCTCGCCAACCGACGCCCGCGAACGTCTCACCGAACTGAGTGCGACGATTCCCGGCGACTGGCGGCTGATGTGGTACAGCGCGCAGTGCGCTTTGCTCGAGGGTGAGTATGAAGAGGCCGCAACCGATTTCGATGCCGTGCTGGCCACTCTGCCGGGTGAGCTCGCCCCGAAGTTGGCGCTGGCTGCGACCGCAGAATTGCGCAACGTGCCCGCCGAGGCGACGCGGTACTACGAATCGGTGTGGCGCACCGACCACAGCTACGTCAGCGCCGCGTTCGGACTGGCGCGCCAACGTGTGCGAGCCGGTGACCGCGACGGCGCGATCAAAGCGCTCGACGAGGTTGCTCCGGCTTCGGCGTCCTTCACCACGGCGGCCGCAACGGCCATCGGAGTCCTGCTCGACGGCGGAGATCCCAAGAGTTGCAACGAGAAGGTGCTACTCGATGCCGGAAATCGGGCTACGACACTGAATTTGGAGTCGGCCACCAAACGGGCGACGCTAAGGCTGCAGGTGCTGTCCGCGGCGTTGCGATGGATCGGGACCGGGCACACCCCCAAGGCGCCGCGATTGCTTGCCCATGACTTCAACGAGCCCGGAGTCCGCGCCGGAATGGAGGGCTGTTACCGCGAGCTCGCTCACGACGCGACCGACACCTGGGAGCGGATCGCGTTGGTGGAGCAGGCAAATGCCGTTCGGCCGAGGACGCGCGTATGACCGAAGGCGGACTTGGATGCTCGAAGTGCGCGGCGCCCGTTGGTCACGCCGACCGGTTCTGCGAGGCCTGTGGCGCCGTGCTGGCGGAGCTTCGCCGCATCTCCATCCCGCGGCCCGGACGGCTCAGGGAGGGGTCGTGCGCGGATTGCGGCAATACCAAGCCCTTCGAGGAATACTGCGACGTGTGCGGCCACCGGCGCGCAGAACCCGATCGCGACGAGGCGGAGCTCGCGGGCATCGTCGCGGTGACCGATCGCGGTGTGGAACACGCGTACAACGAGGATGCCGCCGCAGCCGGAGTCGTGTCGGGCGTCGGCGGTCGGCCGGACCTGATCGCCGCGGTGGTGTGCGATGGGGTGTCGTCGGCGCGTGAATCGTCCGTGGCAGCCGTCGCCGCGTCGACGTTGGGCGTGGATGCGATGCTCGCCGCGCTGAGTGCGGCCCGGCCGCCGCGCGCCGCCGTACTCGCGGGACTGGCCGAGGCGGCGAAGGCCGCAGCCGCCGCGCGGACGGATCCGTCGTCCACCCCGTCTTGTACGTACACGGCGGTGACCGTGGTGCCCGACGCTGCAGGCGCCGTGCAGCTCACGATCGGCAACGTCGGGGACAGCAGGGCGTACTGGTTTCCCGATCCGCCCGCACCCCCGCAGCAGCTGACCGTCGACGACTCCGTGGCGCAGGAACTCATCACCGCCGGCGCCTCGGCCCACTCCGAGGCCGTGCAACTTGGTGCGCACACCCTGACTCGCTGGCTGGGCGCCGACGCCGACCCGCAGCCCTGGCGGGACTCGAGCGTGCACGCGATCACGGTCAGCGGCCCGGGTTCGGTGTTGCTCTGCTCAGACGGACTCTGGAACTATCTGCCCGAGGCGGTCGACATCGCGCGGTTCCTTCCCGGTAGCGACGCGATCACGGCGGCACGCGCGCTCGTCGACTTCGCCTGGCACGCCGGCGGAGCGGACAACATCACCGTCATAGTGATCCCGATCGGAGGACCGCATGAGCTCGGATGAACAGCAAGGGGTTTCCGGCATCTCAGTTGATGTCGACCACAATCCGTACCTCGCCGAGGGCGTCGGGACGGTGGATGCGATCGTCAGCATCGTGGCAGGGGACGATGTCGTGGCGAGCGCTGCAGCGGCCGACCGCGTGGAGGCGATCGTCATCGATTGCTCCGGTTCGATGCAGTTCCCGATGGACAAGTTCGACGCGGCGAAGCGCGCCACCATGGCCGCCGTCGACGAACTCGTCGACGGTACGTACTTCACGATCATCGCCGGGACCGAGATCGCCACTCCGGTCTACCCGAGGGAGGGGTGGCCGACACCGGCCAGCGCGGCGACCAAGGCGGCGGCGAAGCAGGCCGTCGACGCGCTACGACCCGGCGGCGGCACCGCGATGGGCACCTGGCTCGCGGCGGTCCGTGAAGTCGTTGGGCGCCATGTCGGGGCGCTCACCCATGCCATCCTGCTCACCGATGGCAAGAACGAACACGAGACCGCCGAGCAGATGCGGGCCCAGATCGCCTCCAGTCAAGGACAATTCACCTGCGACTGCCGGGGCGTCGGCACCGCCTGGCACGTCGAGGAATTGCGGGCGATCTCATCGGCGTTGCTCGGCACCGTCGACATCGTGGCCGATCCCGAGGACCTCGCGGAGGACTTCGCCGACATGATGCGCACGTCGATGAGCAAGGCGATCCCGGACCTGACCTTGCGGGTGTGGACGCCCGCCGGAGCGCGAATCGAGTTCGTCAAGCAGGTCGCGCCGACGGTGGAGGACCTCACGCACCGGCGCGTCGACTCGGGCCAGCTCGGCGACTACCCGCTGGGTTCGTGGGGGGCGGAGGACCGGGACTACCACGTGCAGGTCGAGGTAGAACCTGCCGCGGTCGGACGCGAGAAGCTCGCGATGAGGGTCAGCGTCGTCGCGGGCGACCAAGTGCTCGGCGAGGGATTGGTGAAGGCGGTGTGGACCGCGGACACCGAGTTGTCCGCCAAGATCAGCCGCCGGGTGGCCCACTACACGGGCCAGGAAGAGCTCGCGGCAGCGGTGCAGGAGGGCCTGAGCGCACGCAAGAGTGGCGACGTCAAGACGGCGACCGCCAAACTGCAGCGTGCGATGGAACTCGCCGTGGAGTCGGGCAACGACGGCACCGCCAAGCTGCTCAGAGCAGTGGTGGAGGTCGATGAGCGGACCGGCACGGCCAAGCTGCGGCGCGACGTGGCGGCGGCCGACGAGATGGCGCTCGACGCGCGGTCGACGAAGACGGCCCGGGTGCGGAAGGAGACCTGATGCCGACCTGTCCCGATGGACACGACTCGGTGGCCGTGGACTACTGCGACGTGTGTGGCACCGCCCTTGGAGCGGCGCCCGCACAGCAAGCCGCGCCGGCGCCAGCCGAGGAGAAGGCCTGCCCCGCGTGCGGGATGCCGAGCAGCGGCCGCTTCTGTGAAGCATGCGGACACGATTCGGCGCTGCCCGCACCGCTGGCGCGGCCCACGGCGACGCCCGGGGAGCCTGCGGAGCCGCCGGCTTCGGCAGCGCCCGTGCTGTGGACCGCGGTGGTCGCCGCCGACCGGGAGTTCCATCAACGCGTGCTGGCCCGCGAAGGCCCCGACACGGTCGAGTTCCCGAAGTTCTTCCGCGACCGCCGAATCCCCTTGCGGGGCAACATCGCACTGATCGGACGTGCCAAGCCCGAACAGGGCGTCGAACCCGAGATCGACCTCAGTGTCCATCCCGCCGACCGCGGCGTCTCCTCACAGCACGCGGTGCTGCGCATCGGTGATGCGGGGATCACGATCACGGACCTGGGGTCGACCAACGGAACCAGTCTCAACGGCAGCGAAGAGCTCATCGCGAAGCACGAGGAGATCCCCCTCGCCGATGGTGACCGCATCCACGTCGGAGCATGGACGACGATCACGATTTCGCGGAGCAAGTAAGCGGGTTCGGAATCCCCGCTGGCGACGTGAAATAGGCTCGTTCGGACCGACAACGCGCGGTGCTCGATGGCAGGTCCAGCTTGGGCGGGCGCACACCAACTAGGCTCAGCGTCTGCGACGCCCATAGCCCAATTGTGATAGCCGGGTGGGGACGGTGGGACTCGAACCCACAAATGTCAGGCGTTTTAAGCGCCCCGCCGATGCCAATTAGGCTACGTCCCCTCTAGGCAGCAGAGTCTAGCGTGGAGGTAGATCTCTTGTTTTTGCCTCTGAAGGTCGGCGTAAGCGAGTGGCAGTTGGGGCACAACAGTCGAAGGTTGTCCAGCGCGTTGTTCTGATGGTTGCCGTCTATGTGGTCCAACTCCAGCGGAATCGGTTGGTCCAACCAGGTATCGAGCTTGCAGCCGCAACACCTCCGCTCGAGGACGCCTTCGTCGATCAGTCGTCGGCGTAACCGATCAGACTGAATTGGATACTTGTTCGATAGGTAGTCCTCTATCGGTCGCACGCGGTGAGAAAGCGTCACGCCTCTTGACCAAGACTGCCCGGCGAAGTGTGACGTATTGAGACCGAGTCGTTCGATGGCTCTGTGAAGGACGCGGTAATTTCCGCCCTCCGGCACGACACCTAACAGCCTGAGTGCGCCAGCAAGTGAATGGGACTGCCTGACTGCCTCACGATACTGCTCATCGCGTATCTTGTAGCGCCTCATCCGATTTGATTCGGGTATTTCGGCCAAGAACGCGTCGGCTTCGACAACAGTTCTGAACCGTCGTCTGAGACGTTTTCTCTTACCGTTGCAGTAGACAGCTGCTCGAACTTCATACCGGATCTCCCCGTTCGAGAGAACCACACGAACGGGTTTGCGTTCGGCCTTGTCACTTGTCGTCTCGCCTTCGCGCACCACGCCCTCCCATCATGTCTGGTCACGTCCCACTAGACCGGACGATAGTTGAGCCCCCCGACACTCGGTTTACGAGACGTAGCTTCTGGACGCCCGGCTAGGTCCGTTATCCCTGCAGTCAGGGTCGAGTTCGCGGAGCGCTCGCTGTCACGACCGTGTCACAACTACTGGGAGACGGTCAGGTTCGGTCCGAGACGCGCAAGGAATATTTGTGCTGGTCAGTGGTCATTCAGGACTCTGGTGGCACGGCGGGGAACAAGCCAACGGAGACTTAAAATCCGCCAAGTCTGGGTTCGAATCCCAGTGGGAGCACTGGTGAAACACCTGCTCACAGGTCGTTTTGCGCCGTCTAGCGCGGTGCCTTCGGACGTGTGGCCGTCGCTGCGTCCACATCCGCAACTTTGTCGGCGCGCTGTGAGATTCTGGCAACCGTGACGCCGTGCAACGCGTTGAAGTGCCTGACCGCGGCCAACGAGACGATGGAGCCGCTGCCGCTGGTCGGCCCGCTGTGCGACGACCACCGAGCACGTGCGCTTGCCGGTGAGGACTTCGAGCTGCAGGGCAGCGAGCCGTCGGTCACCGGGACGGCGCAACCAACGGTGCTGATGGGCGACGCCCTACTGTCGCTAGATCAATACGTGCTGCTCGAACCGCCAACCGAGCTCGTCTCTGGCAAAAGCCCCGGCCAGCTAGTGCCGCTACGGGTACGGCGGCGTGGCGAACCCACCGACCGAGAGGTCAACCTTGTGATCCCGGACGACATGATGCCAGCCGTCGTGGCCTTCTTCGATGAGCTCCGCCGCTTCTTCGGACGACCAGCAGACTCCAAGTGACCGCCGACGCGTGGGCGGCGTTAGCCCAATGGGTTACAGCACTAATCGCGGTCGGGGCGCTGGTCTACGCACGCGGGCAGGTTAAGGAAGCACGCGAGACGCGTGAACGGGTCGCACAGCCCGACGTCGTGGTCTACATCGAGCTTGACCCCAACGACTGGCAGTACATGGACTTGGTCATCAAGAACTTCGGCCAGACACCGGCGTACAACATTCGGTTCACGCTGCCACCGTTGAAGTTAGTGCCGTATGAAAACATGGTAACCGGCGAGCAGGTCGACCAGCTGTTTGTACCAAACCAAATCGCCGTCCTTGCGCCAGGTCAGGAATGGCGAACTAGTTGGGCCTCAGGCATCGAACGCGCAGAGTACGAGGGAGACCTACAGACTCAGTTCGTTGGTGATGTTGAGTTTGACGACAAGATGAACCCCGACAAGCCCAGCTATCGCAATCCAATTTCGCTGGACACCAACATGTTTTGGAACACGTTGCGTGTCACAACCGAGAAGGCCCGATCACCAGAGAAGGCACTATACGAGATCTCTAAGACCCTCAAGGGCTACGCGAAACAGCATAGTGGCGTATGGGTTTACACCGTGCCCGGCGAAGACGAACGTCAGTACTACGAAGACTTGGCTGCGCGCCTTCGGGAAAGAAGCGAACAGACCCGACGTGAACTCGCAGGCAAGCGCACCCAACCTGCTAGCCGATCAAATGACGAAGGCACGTAATGAAATCACTCCGAGCGTCGACTGCGGCGGCAATACTCGTCATGCTGACCCTAGCGCTGACAGGTTGTGGCAGTGGCACCACTTCAACTCCGTCGGCGGCGACTGACACCGTCGCCGTACAGACACCAGTACCAAACTTCGAGATTCTTGGTGAAGGTCACTTCCGCCAAGACAATGAACCTCACTACTACGTTGTGGTCGACTCGGCGGATCTGGACAACGATGGCTTCAAGCAGAACGTGAAGGTCGTTCTTCAGGAACTCGCCGATACTCATGGCAGTCCCAACTTTTCGGCGTTCGTACACGATGACGAAGCCGTGGCGAACGAAAGATACGCGTACGACACCCTCCGGCTTGAGCAAACAGAAGCCGTGCGGAACGCCCTACTGGCCAAAGAAGAACAGCATCTAGTGGCCTTTTACGGCGGTGGCCTGCAAGTGGGACCTTCCCCGTATGTAGTTCAGTGGTTTCCAGGTGCGGCCACCCCCAGCACAAAGGTAGGTCAGCGCAAAGGTATCGAACAGTGGAGGCCGTAGGCGCGTCAACCTGGCCCTGGCCCAGATAGGGACACTACGTTTTCGCGTCCGCCGCGACGCCTCTGCCTACCTTCGGCGCTGCTTGCTCGTCCTCGTTGATTAGTCGGCGTAGATGGTCAGCGTAAGCACGAAACTAGAGTGTCCCAATCACTTTGACATCTGCATGTAGTGCTCGCCAGCGCTCAGGTTCATGGTCGCGAAGGTGTGCCGCAGGTCGTGAAAGCGGACGTTGCCGAGCTTCAGCGCTCGACAAGCGGGTTGCAGGTGGTGCTCGTACAGGTTTCCGGCACGGATCGGGTGAGCCCAATCGAAGACGTAGCGATTGCGCCGACCTGGAAACAGCAGTGCGTGCGGGATGCGCCTTCCGCTCGGCCCGCTATTGCCGGACTTCGGCGGCCGCCCCGTCCCGCGTTAAATGAAGTCAACCGCCACTATTAACTTCACTTAGCCATATAAGTGAGGCTAATCTGAGTAGGTGACTTCACTTCGCCCCGTCACCTACGAGGACGTTCGTTGGGACCCGCAGGGTAGGCGGTACGCGAGCGAGACGCTGCCCAAGTACGGCACCTATCACCCCGCCGTGCCGGCAAGCATCGCCGAGCTGGTTCTGGCCTTGCTGCCGTCCGTGTTGGCAGCCGCCGAGTCCGCCAGCCACGAGATCACACGTTTCGACGCCGAACTCGGAGGCGAGATCGCACCGTTTGCCGCCGTGTTGCTGCGGTCGGAGTCCGCCGCAAGCTCGCAGATCGAAAACTTGACCGCATCAGCCCGCGCTATCGCCGACGCCGAGCGGCCCGGTGGCAAGGCCAAGCGCAACGCTGAACTGATCGTCGCCAACACCGCTGCGATGCAAGCAGCGGTCGCGCTGTCCGACACCGTTGACGTCGACGCGATCCTGGCGATGCACCGCGCGTTGATGTTCGACGAACCACGCCACACGCCAGGCGAATTCCGCACCGAGCCAGTGTGGACCGGCGGTGGCTCCACCCCCGTCGGCGCGACATTCGTCGGCCCGCGCCATGAGTTGATCCCTGGGGCGATTGGAGACCTGATCGCCTTCACGCAGCGCGCCGACGTACCTGCGCTGTCGCAGATCGCGGTCGGCCACGCACAGTTCGAGACCATCCATCCCTTCACCGGCGGCAACGGCCGCACGGGCCGCGCATTGGTGCAAGCGATGCTGCGCAACAAGGGCTTGACGCGCCAGGTGACGGTGCCGATCTCGGCCGGGCTGCTGGCCGACACGGGCGCATACTTCGCCGCGTTGACGAGCTATCGCGACGGTGACGCCGCGCCGATTGTCGAGCGCTTCTCGCGGGCCACCCTCCTGGCGATCGCAAACGGGCGTCAACTGGTCACCGACCTTCGCGATATCCGGGAGACCTGGAACGACGTGATCACAGCGCGGTCCGACTCGGCGGTGTGGAGGGTCGCCGATCAATTGATCCGGCGTCCGGTCGTCAACGCTGCGCTACTGGCGCAGGAGCTGGGCATCGAATCCACCAACGCTCATCGCTACCTCAACCCGCTCACCGAGGCGGGAATCCTCGTCGAGACGACCAGTGGACCCCGCAACCGAGTGTGGCGTTCTCCTGAAGTGCTCGCCGCGCTCGACGCTTTCGCCGAACGCGCCGGGCGGCGAGGCTGACCGCTGTTTCCGCCTATTTCGGCCGTCGTGACAGCGGCGTGACAGCATGCGGCTCAGGCGCGGCTGTCAGTGCGGCTGCCGCGCTATTCGCACCCAGTTCCGTTGCCGTCTCGATCAAGTTCGTAGATGTCATTACCCTCGACAGTCACCGGACCTTCGACATACTCCGGACCGTTCCCGCTACCGCCAGCACAGTCGACGTCACTGGCGATCGGAACGCAGGCACCCGAGTAGTTGGGATCGCACTCAGAGATTTGCTCAAGAGGTGCATAGGGACTCAGGGGCCGTACAAGCGCTACGCTACCTGGCGCAGCGCCTGCCGCTGGACTAAAGGCGATGCCCACTACAAACCCAATTGTCAGCATCGACAATTTCCCCATGACGGCAAATGTATCTCAGCCTATGCCGTCGTTCGACGTGTTTGCTCTATACCGCCTGCGAACCGCAAGCCCGGTTCCCTATCCGTTCGTGTGCCGCACCCACTCCGGGGAATCTATGTACCGACACGGGCACGCCGATCATCGCCGGCTGTCGTTGGCCAACCAGCTTTGGTGTTTGATCCCCGCCTTGCGGGCCTGCTTGGCGAGCACACGGTCCGGCAGGTACCGCCCCAATACGTCGAGCACCGACGCCGTCTCAGGTGCCGGATGACGCCAGAAGAACTCCAGCATGCGGTGCGGGTCATGGCTGCCGAGGAACTGCTCGCACAACACGTCCGGATGGTCAACCAGCTGCGACAGGATGTCGACCAGGATGGCCGGGGTGACGAATCCGCCGACGGTGTCGCCGTCCGCTAGCCCGCGATCGAGCAACCAGATCGCCGCATGCCCAGCGGCTGCGGTGTCGAGCAGTTGCCGCATGTACGGCTCGGCAACGTCGGTGTCGAACATGCCGAGCAGCCGCAGTCCGACGAGCCGGGTCCGTGCATCGTTTGAGTCGGTGATCAATGCCGCGACGATTCCCGCCCGTTCGGATGCCGTCGACCCCGGCCTCCATTCGGTGAGCATCGTCGAATGCTGTTCCTGTGGTGCGGAATTCATCGCCACAATCAGATCGGCTAGGTCCACTTCGGGGAGGTCTGACGTGTTGCCCTCATCGCCTTCGGACAGCGACTTGGTCGTGTGGCAGTTGGATCGATCGGCGATCGCGGCGCGCATGGCACCCTCGAGAGTGTTCGCAACTCTCGCAAGTGATCTGCCCCGCTCGACACCACCGCGAAGCCGTCCCATGCAGCCAAGGAAAAAGCTGAACTCCACCATTGCTTCGCACGCCGCGCCCGCGGCTTCGGCGGGTAGTGCAAGTTGGCGCGGGCACCAGTCGAGCAAGAACGTGCGGATGTCGTCGTCGTCGAGCGATTCCAACGGCGCGTCCGCTCGCCATCGCAGAAACGCCTCCGCATGGTTCACCAACTCCTCCGTCACGTAGCCCGCGCCACACTCATCGAGCCAGTCCGTGAAGTTTGCGAGTAACACTTGCGACATGGCGTCAGTGTGGCGCGCCCCACCGACAGATCGTGACCAATGGTTGCGCAGGGACAGATCTCCCTCACCGAGGTCGGTTGTAGACGAAATATGACGGGGTCGCGGAAATCGCCGGTCCGACCGCAAGCGCCTCCCTACGATGGGCGCCATTCGCACCGTGGGGAGGACGACGAATGGTGACAGCACGGACGGGTGGACTCGCCGTCGCGCTAGGTATCGGATACGCAGTCGTGGCCGCCCCGGGGGTGGCGTCGGCCGAGCCGACGGACGGGTCCGCTGGAGCGGACTCGTCGACCTCGTCGCAGGCGGGCCCATCGTCGTCGACCACCACGAATTCGACTCCTCCATCGTCTGCCGGGTCGGCACCGTCGTCGGCGAAGGAAACGTCTAGCCAAGGCGTGGAATCCGAAAGCGACGAGAAAACCTCCGAATCGGCTCGCAAGATAGGTGTCTCGGACACTGATGCCAAACCCGACGACGATCGACGGAAACCTGCGACGGACTCGACGTCACGCGTTTCGGAGCACGCCGATCCGGACGCCGACGTCACGTCGCCAACCGATGCGGACGCTCCGGACGCTCCCGCCGCGACGGTGACCGCACCGGCCGAGTTGCCAAAGGCCGCGAAGCCGGCGACCAGCCCCTCGTCAACCGATGTGCCTGCAGCGCCGCCGGATTCGCCCGCGGAGTGGACCATGGCCGCGGCAGCGCGTCGTGAGTTGGCCGACGTGCCGACCGACGGCGTGCAGAAGACGGCACTGAGCTCGGCAACGGCAGCGCCGAACGTCGTTGCGATCGAGCAGGTTCCGCCGCTGGCGTTCCTGCAGCAGATTCCGGTCTTCGGGCCGGGCGTCGTGACTCCGATTGTCGCCCTGCTGCACCAGATTCCGATCGTCGGCGACATCCTGCACCCGTTCATCGGCTATCCGGTGCAGTGGGGGCTCCCACGGGGGGCGCCGCAAGCGCGCGACGTCAAGGTGGTCTCCTTCGACGGCACCCAGATCTACGTCCACTTCATGCCGGCCCAGGGACTGCTGAAGGATCAGAAGGCACCCACCGTGCTCAACGGACCCGGCCTGGGCGCGACGGGCGCCACGAACCTCGACGGCACGTTCCTCGACCCGATCCTCGCCGACGTCGTCGGCATGTTGACCCCCGGAACGCTGCGCCGGGCGGGCTACAACGTCGTCACCTGGGACCCTCGCGGCGAGTGGAACTCAGGCGGCACCTTGGAGCTCAACGCCGCCGAGTTCGAGGGACAAGACATGTCGGCGATCATCAGCTGGATCGCCACCCAGCCCGAGGTGCTCCTCGACGCGCCAGGCGATCCCCGGCTCGGCATGATCGGCGTGTCCTACGGCGGCGGAATCCAATTGGTGACCGCGGCGAACGACACGCGCGTCGACGCGATCGTCCCCGCCATCGCCTACAACCGCCTCGACACGTCGCTCTACAAGAGCGGGGCGTTCAAGAGCAGCTGGGCCACCCCACTCACCGCGGTGCTCGAACTGTTGGGCGGGCGCATCAATCCTCGGATCCTTCCCGCGACGGTCTACGGCGACCTCACGGGACAACTGAGTCCGAGCGATCTGGCGTTGTTCCTGTCACGCAATCCCGCGATCGAGAAGATCACGGTGCCGACCCTGCTGATCCATGGCACCGTCGACACGCTGTTCTCGTTGGCGGAAGCCGACGCCACCGCGCAGACGCTGCTCGCGAACGGGGTTACCACCAAGGTGATTTGGTTCTGCGGCGGCCACGGCATATGCGCCAACAACCTGTTCGATCTGAGCGACGGTGCGGTGATCGAGCGCGAGACGCTCGCGTGGCTGGACCGGTACGTGAAGAACGACCTCACCGCGCACACCGGTCCCCAGTTCGAGTGGGTCGATCAACGCGGACAATGGTTCTCGTCGACGTACCCGGTGACGAAGGGTGCGCCCGTCGTCGCGACGACTGATAGCCAAGGCATCCTGCCGCTGATTCCGTACCTCGGTGGGTCGGGAGTGCCCTTCGTTCCCTACGCGTTGCCGGCCGTCAACGCGGTGAGCCTGAAGGTCCCGGCGAGCACCGCGACGACGTACCTGGTGGGTGCACCGACGTTGACGCTGACCTACTCGGGCACCGGGTCGGCCCGACACGTCTACGCCCAACTCGTCGACAATCAGACGGGGATGGTGTTGGGCAGCCTCGTCACCCCGGTGCCAGTGACGCTGGACGGCGAGCCGCACACGATCACCGTCGACCTCGAGCCCGTCGCGCACACGCTTCGCCCCGGCGAGACGGTGACGCTGCAACTCGTCTCCAGTGCCAGCCTGTACGAGACGATCGTGCCGTCGTTTGGGACCCTCACCGTGTCGAGCATGCAGATCTCGGTGCCGACCGCGGACCCCATGGCTGTCTCGTCATCGTCCGAACGTCGATCGACGACAGCTGTGGCTTAGCAGCGAATCGCCTGTAATCGTCCGCGGCGCAAGCCCGTTGGTGCCTACTCACGTCCGAGGGGCTAGCGTCGGCGTCGGCGAAAGGAAACCACATGCCCCAGACAGGACCGTGGACCGGCGACCCGGCCTGGCTCGCGGACGTGCTGCGCGCCGAGGGTGTCCGGCTCGTCGAGTATCCCGGTTGGCGCGGCCGCGGCCACGGAGACTTCAAGGACATCCGTGGAGTGATGGTCCACCACACCGGATCGGACACTGCCAGCGCCGCCTCGATCGCCGACGGCAGGCCTGACCTGCCAGGACCGCTGTCGCAGCTGCAGATCGCGCGGGACGGCACGGTGACCGTGGTCGCGGTCGGCGTCGCATGGCACGCCGGCGTCGGCATGTATCCGTGGCTGCCCACCAACATGGGCAACTGGCACATGATCGGCATCGAGTGCGCCAACACCGGAACCAGTCCGACAGCGCCGCACCGCAGAAACTGGCCCGATGCGCAATATGACGCGCTGGTTCGTAGCTGCGCCGCGATCAACCGCCGCCTGGCGCAGAACTCCAGCCGCACGATCGGGCACAAGGAGTATGCGCGCCGCGCACAAGGCAAATGGGATCCGGGCGCCATCGACATGGACATCTTGCGCAGCGACATTCAAGCCCGCATCGGCGCCATTTCGAACCCGGCGCCGACACCGAGACCACCGGTGCCGGTCGGTCAGTACGCCGACATCCTGCTCTTCCTCGGTTCCGAGGGGCCGCAGGTCGCCCAGCTACAGCGCCAACTCGAGGCTGGCTACAACGCTTACTCCGGGCAGCTGGTGATCGACGGCGTCTACGGCCGGCAAACCGAGGCCGCGGTCAGGGAGTTTCAGCGACGCACCCGCGGCTTGAAGGTCGACGGCATCGTCGGCCCTGCCACCGCTGCCGCCTTGAACTTGAGGGTGGTGACACCTGCAGAGCTGCTACTGGTGGCCGCCAACGAAACGGACTGAAATGCGTGTGACCGCGCTGGAACTCAAACCGAGGGTGCCGCGGCCCGCAGCCGGGAGATGATGCCGTCGAGGTCAAGGACGAACATGTCGGGCCGGAAGATGTGGCCGCCGGGCTCCTCACGAAACTCGTGTGGGATGCCGGCGTCGCTGAGGCGTCCGCGGAACTCCCGCTGGCCGGCAAGCACCTGGGTCTCCTGCACGCTGTCGAACCAGTTGACCGGGTCCGGACTGGTGCCGGCGACCAGGAAGATCCGCTTGTTCCGGTAGCTCTCGATTCGCTCGACCGGGTTGTCGGCACTGACCCTGGCCTCGTCCCACGGCACGCCGTAGACCGTTGCGCCGCCCAGTTCGACGACGGCCGAACTCAAGTTTGCCCAATGCACGACGAGGCCGGAGTCGCGGCGCAGACTCGCCGGGCCGGAGTGCGCGCTCGTCGACGCGAAGTGGCCGTAGTACTTGGCTGCGTACTTCAGCGCACCGAAGCCACCCATCGAAAACCCGCCGACTGCACGGCCGTCGTACTCGGCGAACGTTCGGAAGTTCGCGTCGATCCAGGGGAGCAGCTGGGCGATGTGGAATGTCTCCCAGTTTCGCGGACCGACGAACGAGCCCACCGGGTTGGAGTACCAGCCCGCCTGCCCGCCGTCAGGCATCACCACGATGATCGGCTTTCCGGCGGTCAGGTTACGGATGCCCAGAAAGTCGAACTGGCGGAAGTCCGCGGCACCGCCGTGGAGCATGTAGAGGACGGGATAAGTGAGTCCGCTGGTGCGGTAGTCGTCGGGAAGCAGGACGTTGACGCCGGGATTCCAGCCGATCGCGTCGGTCTGGAACCGGTAGTACCACATGCGAGGGTCGTTCTCGTTGCGGTCGACGATACGCAGCCCGAACCCGTCGCTGCGCCCGAGGAAGATGACCAGTACCTGCCCGACGTTGATGACGTTGGGATCGGCAATGCCGTTGGCGGTGGCGATCAGCGGATAGAGCGCCTTGTCGCCATAGAAGCGCGACGCCAACTTCGACAACGTGTCTCCTGCAACGACCGTGTGTCTCGTGATGTCCGGGATGATCAGCGGTTGGCCCACATCGATGTCGCCGGGATCGGCGATCCCGCTGGCGGTGGCGATCAACGGGTACAGTTCCGCGTCGCCGTAGAAGCGCGACGCTAGCGCCGACAGCGTGTCCCCTGCGACCGCCGTATATCTGGTGAAGTCGGGAAATATGAGCCGTTGGCCCACATCGATGTCGCCGGGATCGGCGATCCCGCTGGCGGTGGCGATCAGCCGATACAATTCCGCGTCGCCATAGAAGCGCAACGCCAATTGCCACAGCGTTTCCCCCGCGACAACCGTATGTGTTCGGACCATTGGTCTCACCCCTTCGGTTGCAGGTGGCTCTACTCTCGATTCTGCGCGCGACTGTCGCGGATCGTGGCGGGTTGGCGCATGGAACCGTGTGAGATCTGGATCCGACTGAAGGAGCGCCAGAAGATGACAACCATGCGGGCTGTCGTCGCCGACACGGTAGGGGAGCCCTCCGAGGTTCTGCTGCACAAAGGGTCGACTTTTGCCCCTGGGAGTGATCACATTTCTTGAGACACGAAGGGGGTCCGCCATGGCCGGCATCGACCTGAAACTCGAGATCGTCGTCATTCCCGTCTCGGACGTGGACCGCGCCAAGGAGTTCTACGCGCAGCTCGGTTGGCGCCTCGATGCCGACTTCGACAGTGGCAACGCCTTTCGCGTCATTCAGTTCACGCCGCCCGGCTCCGGCTGCTCGATCATCTTCGGCGAAAACGTCACCGCCGCGGCGCCGGGCTCTGCCCAGGGTCTCTACCTGATCGTCTCCGATGTTCAGGCCGCCCGCGCCGAACTGCTCGGCAAGGGCGTCCCCATCAGCGAGGTGTTCCACGACTCCACGGGGGAGTACGCCGGCCCGGATGAGCCCTACCTGTTCGGGCGGCTCCGCGTCAGTGGCCCGGCGGCCGATCCCGCGAGCTACCACTCCTTCGCGTCGTTCCACGATCCCGACGGCAACGGCTGGCTGCTGCAGGAGGTGACGACGCGTGCGCCCGGGCGCATTGAGACCGAAACCACCTTCGCATCCGCCGCCGACCTTGCGGGCGCGCTTCGTCGGGCCGGGGTCGCGCACGGAAAGCATGAGGAGCGGAACGGCGGGCAGTACGACGAGAACTGGGCGGACTGGTATGCCGAGTACATCGTGCGCGAGCAGTCAGGTGAAGAACTGCCGCAGTGAGTCTGGGGCGCACCTGCCCCGCCAATGCCGGCTGCACCGTTAGCGGCCGCGGGGGAGCCGAAAACGCTGCACCATGAAGTCGAGGATTTCCGGGGTCATCAAGCCAGCGGCATACTCCACCCAGCACCAACTCCGGGCGACCCGCTTTCCCGACGAGTTGTCGGTGAGCCGTCCGATGAAGTGGATGAAGCTGCCAGCCGTATCGAAGGTGAACGAGTACGAGTCGGAGCCGATCGATGCGTCGAGCGCGACCAGCTTGCCCTCGTCGTTGAACGTCGGTTTGGCGACGATGTCGTCGTGGGCGGTAGTGGTCGAGCCCTTGAAGTGATAGCCCGGCCCGAAGGTCAGACCGTCGCGACCTTGCCAGAAGCAGCCGCCACCAAGCTCACCGTCGTCGTACTCGTGCAGCCACGACACCCACATTCCTTGAAGCTGGCGGGCGATCGGTAGCTCCGGGTAGATGGTTCCCGGGGGACCGTATGCGTAGTCCTGGTGCAGATAACCCGAAACCTCGACACCCTCGATCGTGCCGCTGGCGATCATCAACTCGTGGCGGTAGTAGGCCTCGCGATCGATGCCGTCTTGCGTTGGCACGTGCACGGTGAAGATGTCGGAGGCGTGTTTGCCGTGTAGCTCCCAACGTCCACTCGCGTCGTACCAGTGAAATCCGTTGGCATCGCGTTCGATGCGGCCGCTGTCGTAACTCAACCGCACCTGTTCGCCGCTGTCGGCGTACTCGAGGGGCTCGAACCAGTCGATCGTCGAGTATTCCGGAAACAGGGGTGGCTGGTCACCGTCGAGGGACTTGTTCAGTTTCTTGAAGTTGGTGATCGGTGTCACGACATGGGTCATGCCGACGAGGAAGTCATCGGCTCCCCGTAGGCCCCAGTACTCCTGTCCGGATGCGTCGGCGACCACTGCGCCGATCCACATTCCGGCACAACCGACGTCAGGGCCGGGAACCCATTCCCGTCGGTAGTGGTCGAGTGTGGGCGGCTCAGCCCGCACGCTGAAGTCGATGTCGTTTGCCACGCGAATCTCCTTTGTTTCTAGCTTCCTAGACCGAAGTCGATGACTCCGCGGATGAGCTCACCGTTGCGCAAATGCGTTATGGCGTCGTTGATTTCGTCGAGGCGATAACGTCGCGTGATGAGCTCGTCCAACTTGAGCGTGCCTGCCTCGTACATCGACAACAGCATCGGCATGCTTGCCCGGGCGTTCATCTCGCCGTACAGCGAGCCCTTGAGCGTCTTACACGAGTTGACCACGTCGGCCATGATCAGTGGCACCGACATCTCGGACAGCGGAGTCATCGCGGTGACGACACAGGTCCCGCCCTTGCGGGTCATCATCAGTGCGAGCGGAATGAGATCGGTGTGAAGGACGCCCACCGTGAGGATCACCGCGTCGGCCATCACGCCCCACGTGAGTTCGTTCACGAGTTGCAGCGCTGCACCGGCGTCGTTGACCGTGTGGGTCGCGCCGAACGACGGCGCGACCTCGCGCTTGAAGTCGACCGGGTCGACGGCGATGACGTGCTTGGCGCCAGCTGCCCGCGCACCCTGCAGCGCGTTCATGCCGACACCGCCGGTGCCGATCACCACGATGGTGTCGCCCGGCTTGGTCCCCGCGCATACGCTACCCGAGCCGAATCCTGTTGTTACACCGCAAGATACGAGCGAGGCGGCCTCGAGCGGAATCCAATCGTTGACCTTGATTAGTGACCGCTCGGATGCCACGACGTACTCGGAGAAGGTACCGACTTGCATCAGCGCCATCAGATCCTGATCGCCGAGGTGACGCCGCGGGGTTCCGTCGGTGATCATGTTCTTGCTGAAGACTTGACCACCGACGTCGCAGAGATAGCTTGATCCCGTGGCGCACCACCGGCAGGTTCCGCAGGTCGGAATGAAGGAGACCGCGACGTGATCACCCGGTTTCAGCGTTGTCACCCCAGCGCCAACCTCCTCCACGATGCCGGCGCCTTCATGTCCTCCCAGCAGCGGAAACCATTCGGGGACAGGCATTCCAGCGGCCTCGATCATGGCGAGCATGCCGTCGTCGGGAACGCTGTCGCCGGTCGCGAAGTGGTCGTCGGAGTGACAGATGCCGGCGATGGCCATCCTCACCACCACCTCGCCCGTGCGCGGTGGGTCGATGTCGATGGTCTCGAGCTGCCAATTCTGGCCAACACCGTGTAGCACCGCCGCTTGCGACTTCATGGGATTCCCCTTCGATGCTCAGATGGCGTCCAGCGGGCTGGCTCATTTAAACCTCTAGAGATATCGTTGTAAAGAGTTTCGAGGGCGGTCCATGGTCCGGCCATGAACGAGAAGTGTCGCGAGTAGGGAGAGAAGTGGCGAAGCGCACTAGCGTCAGCAGGCTGCCGGCGTCCGAGGGTGCGGCACTTGGCAAGCCGAAGCAGATAGCCGACAAACTGCGCGGCCTGATCATCGCCAGCGGGCTCGACGAGGGAGACCTGCTGGGCACCGAGGCCAACCTGATCGATCGTTTCGACGTATCGCGGCCGTCGTTGCGAGAGGCATTGCGCATCCTCGAGGCTGACGGCCTGATCTCCATCGTCCGCGGTTCGCTTGGCGGTGTGGTCGTGCACCGGCCCGACCAGCGCATGACGGCGCGCGCGGCAGCGGTGGTGATGCAGTCACGGAGCGTCGCGCTGGCCGACGTCTTCGATGCGAGCGCCGTGATCGAGCCGGCGGCGGCCAGGATGGTCGCCACCTCGCGCGCTCACCAACGCGCGGCCGGCCAACTGCGGGAAGCCATCATCGATGAGAAGCGGACCGTCAACGACCCGACCGCATGCACGAATGCGATGATTCGATTTCACAGCGACATCGTCCACCTCTCGGGCAACCAGACGCTCATTCTCGTCTGCGAGATGCTCAACGAGGTCATCGCACGTGCCATCGCCGACGTGCTCATCCGCACAGAGTCCGAGCCGATCTCGGCCCGGCGGCGCACGATTCGTTCGCACGAGGCGCTTGCAGACCTCATCGCAGCCGGCGATGGCGATGGCGCACAAGCGCATTGGAACACTCACATGGCCCGCTTGCGCCGCTCGCTGCTAGGCGAAAGTGCCGGCAACGTCGTGGACCTCACGCGCCATCACTGATGGCTCGGCAACGTAGGGTCCCAAGAAACCTCTAGAGGTATCCCTGTACTAGGCCCTCGCCACGAGGTAGCTTGGCCCAAACCGCAATTGTCCGATGTTCGCGGTTGACGTCACTGTGCGAACGCGTGCCGGGAGGTGCCATGAAGGCCGAGGGCGTCGGCGCGAACGGAGCAGATCCCCAGCGGGCGGACGCCCCGGTGTCGAAATTCGACTTCGTCAACGGTCAACCCGAGGCCCTGTCATCGGCCGATCCACAACCGCGCAACCATGTGCTGGCATTGAAGGAATCGATCGGACTTGGCGGCGCCGTGATGGTCGGCTCGCGAAAACTTGTGAGCGAGACCCTCACCAACGCCGACGTCTTCTCGTCGGCCGACCTCGTCGAGCAGGGCAACACCCGCCCGTTGATTCCGCTGGGGATCGACCCGCCGGACCACGCGCGCTTTCGCCGACTGCTCGACCCGCTGTTCTCCGTGCGTCGTATGCAAGCGCAGGAAGACGACATTGTCGAGCGCGTGAATCACTTCATCGACGTCTTCATCGATCGTGGGTCGTGTGACTTCACCGACGAGTTCGCCGAACTGTTCCCCGCGTCGGTATTCCTCGGCCTGATGGGGTTGCCGTGGGACGAGCTCGACACGTTGGTGCGATTGCGCGACGGGTTGCTCCATCCCGGGACGGCCGAGATGTCGCCCGAGGAACGCACCGCAATTCAGCGGGACACCGCGCAAGAGGTCTACGGGTACTTCGACGCAATACTCGACGACCGGGCGGCCGCCCCCCGTGACGACCGGGCGGCCGCCCCCCGTGACGACGTGTTGTCCGAGCTCATCACGCCCCGTGACGATGTCGGCCCCTTGTCCCGCGACGATGCGCTGTCCATCTGCTTCGTGTTGTTGACGGCCGGGCTGGATACGGTTACCGACTCGCTGACCTGTTTCTGGGCGCATCTGGCCCGCCACCCCGAAGACCAGCGCCGGCTGGTCGCCGATCCCGAACTCATCCCTCACGCCGTCGAGGAACTGCTCCGATGGGAGACGCCGGTGCCGTTCGTCGTCCGCTGGGCCCGCGAGGAGCGCCAGCTGGGCGAACACGTCGTCGGCGCGGGTCACCACGTCCTGGTGAACCTCAGTTCGGCCAACCTCGACCCCGCCAACTTCTCCGAGCCGATGAACGTCGATCTGGATCGCCGCGGCAATCCCCACTTGGCGTTCGGCGGTGGGCCGCACCGGTGCCTGGGCTCCCATCTGGCGCGCCGTGAACTGCGTATTGCGTTGCGGGAGTGGCATCGACGCATCCCCGAATACGCCCTTGCCCCTGGCTACGAAGTCCGTTTCCGGCCACCATTGAGGTTCGTGCCCGATCTGCAACTGACGTGGCCGACGAAGGCATGACCGCGATCCGCGTCGCGCAATGGGCCACCGGCGCCACCGGCCGACTGGCGCTGGGCGCGGTCATCGACGCGCCCGCGCTCGAACTCGTCGGGGTGCGGGTGTACGACCCCGACAAGGTCGGCCGCGACGCAGGTGCGCTGGCGGACCGTGCACCGACGGGAGTGTGCGCCACCGACGTCCTCGATGTCTTGCTGAGCGCGTCGCCTGACGTCGTGCTGTACATGGGGGCAGTCGAACGATCGCCCGACAGCTGCTTTGCCGACGTCGCCCAGCTCCTGTGCGCCGGGGTGAACGTGGTCGCCACCGGTAGTTCGTTCATCGACGTCCATGCATTCGACCCCACCCGCCATGCGGCCCTCGCAGTGGCGTGCAACGAGGGCGCGAGCACCTTCCTCGGACTTGGCCTGTTTCCCGGCTTTTGGGGCGAGGCGGTGGCACCCGTGCTCGCGCGACTGTCCGCGCACTGTGGCCGCATCACGGTGCGAGAGGCACTGTCGTATGCGGGCTACCCGAGCCGGCAGATGCTCGTCGACGTGATGGGCTACGGCCAGGTACCCGAATCGACCGCGCCACTGCTGAGTGACCCCGAGCGCGCGAGGGGCGCGTTCGTGGGCACTGCCAGCGTGTTGGCGAAGGCGCTCGGGCTCGAGGTCCGCAACGTCGAAGCGTTCCGTGAAACCTCCTGCACGACAAACGATCTGCACGTCGCCGCGGGTCTGATACCAGCCGGAACCGTGGCCGCGATGAAACTTGGCGTGCGCGCCGATTGTGGGCCGACGACGATCGAGGTCGAGCACGTGACCTGGCTCGACGAGAGGGTCGCCCCCGAGTGGTCGACCTCGCAAGGCTACGAGATCGAGTTCGATGGTGCTCCAACACTGCGGTGCAATCTCGTCCTTGGCATCGCCGGGGAGGACCACACCGTGATGGGTTGTTTGGCCACCGCCATGCACGCCGTACACGCCATCCCCATCGTCACCGCGGCGCCCCCTGGCGTCATGGATCTGGCCGACATCGCGTCTTTCACAGGAGGTTGCACGTGGCCACCGAGGTAACTCCCGCCCGCATCGGGCTGCTCATCGACTATCTGGACGCCGACGGCGGCTTCGACGAAAACATCCTTCCGGCACTGCAACTCGTCGCCGACGACTATCTAGCCCGCGGAAAGCTGGAGCGCCCGGTCGAGTTCGTCGTCCGGGCGGTGCAGGGCCTGCCCAACGGGTCGTTCCGGCAGGTACGCGACGCGTTCTTCGAACTGGTCGAAGAGGATGCGTTGGTGATCTTCGGGCCGTGGGTCTCGGAGAACGGCGTCGCACTGCACCCGTACGTCGAAGAGCTCGCCGAGGTGCCGATCATCACCATGGGGGCCTCGGAAAGCATGCTCGGGGAGTGGGTGTTCGGGCTACCGGCCGGGTCGATGGAGGAGGAACCGATCATCATGGCGACGGTGGCCGCCCTCGACGGATGTCGCACCGTGGGAATCGCTTTCGAGGACGCCTTGATCGGGCGCGAATACCTGCGGACCACGCGGGTCGCGTGCGCGGACGCCGGGCTGACCATCACCGCCGAGGTGGCCATTCCACAGGTCGTAGCCGACAAGCGCGCGGCGATGGCACGCCTGGCCGCCGACAAACCGGACGCCATCCTGCACGTCGGATTCGGGCTCGGCATCGTCGGCATGAACGCGGCCCTGGAGAGCATCGGCTGGATGCCGCCGCGTTACACCACGACGGCGTTCGAGTTCGCGGCCACCGGGCAATGGTGGCGCGAACAACTCGCCGGATGGATCGGGCTGGACCAGTACGACGAGCGCAACCGGACGGGGCAGGACTTCCTGGATCGGTTTCAGGAACGCTACGGACATCGGCCCGAGTACTTCTTCCCGGTGTATTGCTACGACGTCGCGCGGCTGATGATGATCGCTCTGGCCACGGCGCGTCCGTTGACCGGACCGGGAGTAAAGGAGGCGTTGGAGAAGATCAAGATGCTCCCCGCCGCCGCTGGCGCCCCAGGAACACGTCTTCGGTTCGGCAAGTTCATCCGCCATGGCTGGGTCGGCAGCGAGTTCCTGGTGGCGCGTCGCGTGCTGCCCGACGCCAGTGCCTCGGTGATGCACGCGACCATCGAAGGCCTCATCGAGGCGCCGGATCCGGCGTGACGCTACGGGTCATTCAGTGGGCGACCGGACCGGTCGGCGCTGCCCAGCTGCGCGAGGTCATCGACAGCCCCGGCCTCGGGCTCGTCGGCGTCTTCGCCTACAGCCCGGACAAGATCGGCGTCGACGCAGGGACACTCGTGCATCGCGGCGCCACCGGGGTGACGGTCACCGGCGAGAAGTCCGAGATCCTCTCCATACCAGCTGATCTCGTGCTGCACGCCGCGAGCAAGGCGTACGGCGGCGACAACACCGACGACATCGTGGCGCTGCTGGAGTCCGGCAAGAGTGTCATCACCACCACCTCGTACAACCACCTTCCGACCTATGGCAGTGCGGCGCTGGCCCGGATCAGCCAGGCATGCCTTGATGCAGGGGTGCGCTTCCACGCCGCCGGGGAGCACCCCGGCTTCATCTTCGAACGCCTTGCGACCAGCATCACCGTGCTATCGCAGCGCATCGATCGGATCACCGTTCAGGAATTCGTGGACTGCTCGGGAGTTTCGCAGCGGCGCATGCTGGTGGATCTGATGGGAATGGGCAAGCGTCCTGAAGAGATCACCGTTGACTCGCCGATGTTCCGGGCAGTGTCGATTCAGTACGAACAGGCGTTGGAGGCCGCCGCCGACGTACTTGGGTTGCACATCGACAGCATCGAACCAACCATCGAAACCGCCACACACACCGCCGACGTGACCGTAGCGTGCGCGACACTTCCCACGGGAACCGTTGTCGGTCAACGCTTGACGTGGACGGCCTACCGTCGCGGCAGCGCCGTTCTCGTCGCCGAGGAGTTCTGGTCGACGTCTCGTGAGATCGCCCAGTGGCAAGTCCCCGACGGCGACGAATTCCTGGTGCGAGTGCTCGTCGACGGGAGTCCGTCGCTGCGGTTGGTGCTGACGATCGGCAATGAACCGCTCGCCGAGCTCGACTCGTCGGCTGGTCAACTCGCCGTCGCGATGACCGCCGTCAACGCGATTCCCGACGTGATGGCAGCGCCGCCGGGCGTGGTGATCGCCCCGGTGTTCGGAACCTACCGATGGCCGGGGTCTATCGACGAGGAGTGCGTGTGACTGAGCAAGGCGCCAAGGGGCTGTTCGAGCTCACCGGCCGGGTGGCGGTCGTGACCGGGTCAACCCGCGGAATAGGGCGCGCGATCCTGCAAGGCTATTCCCGGGCCGGCGCGTCAGTAGTGGTGTCCAGTCGCAAACAACAAAATTGCGACGAGGTGGCCGCCGAGATTCGTGCTACCGGTGGGAAGGCGGTGGGCATCGCCTGCCACGTCGGTGACTGGAATGCCATCCCTGGCTTCGTCGATGCCGTAGTCAACGAATACGGCAAGATCGACGTCTTGGTCAACAATGCCGGCATCAATCCGGCGGTCCAGGACCTCAACGACGTGTCACTGGAATTGTGGCGCAAGGTGTTCAGCGTCAACGTCGAGGGGGCGTTGCGCATGAGCCAATGTGTTGCGCCCGTCATGCGCGACCACCGGGGCGGAAGCATCATCAACATCGGCTCGATGGAGTCCTACTATCCCTCGAGCCCGGTGTCGGTGGTCTACAGCGCGTCAAAGGCCGCGCTGCGCAATCTGACCGTGTCGATGGCCAACCTGTGGGCATCGTGGGGGGTGCGGGTCAACATTCTCTGTCCGGGACCGTTCGCCACCGAGCTGCTCATCACTGCCGAGCGCTTCCAGCCTGGCGCGCTGTCGCTGCTGGCTGACATGAACCCGCAGAAGCGCATCGCCGAGCTCTCCGAAATCGTTGGCCCTGCTTTGTATCTCGCCAGTGACGCGTCGTCATTCGTCACCGGTGACGACATCGCCGTGTGCGGCGGCATGCGCAAGTAGCCGCGGCCTGGTCGCGGCAACCAGTACGGAAACCAACCGGGTAGCCAAACCGACGGTTACCATCGGCTCACCATGTCGCACAGTGCGGAACCGGACGAGGATGAGCCGTTTCGGTCGAGCGCGCACGCGCGGCCAGATTCAGATGACGCACCGGCCCCTCCCAAACCGCGGACCGTGTCGCGTTGGGCCACCGTCGCACCCGCGCTGATCGCGGTCGTCGCACTGGGGGTTGCCATTTGGGCTCTGCTGCGTCCGCCGTCCGATACCCCGCCGCCGCCAAGCTCGCAGCAGGTCGCCGACGCCAAGGGGCGTGCGTGCGCCGCCTACAACACGGTGCGCACCGCGGTGGCGCGGCAAACTCAGGCCGACCTCGGCACCGATCCGATTGCGTCGCAGGCGGTCGCGGCCAACGCGCGCTTGGCCATGGCCGTCGGCAGCCAGCATCTCGTCGACAATCTCAGTCCTGCGGTGCCACCCGAATTAGCTGAGTTGTTGCGCTCACTCGCGACGGATCTGCAAGACCTCACGATCAACGCACTGGCCGGAACCGCAGAGGACGAAGCCAGTCAGGTCGCGCGGCTTCAGGGCCTCGAGGCGAACAGCGCGAAGATCGTTGAGCTATGCAAGTGACGTAATCGGGCACTCTGCGGCCCCAGGGACGGCACGTTGCTGGCTAGGTCGGGCCTATCCGTTGTCGTTTCCAGATTCCGTGCCGCCATCAGTGCCCGGATCGGCACCGGGTCCACCGGTGGCTGGCTTCGTGCCGTTGTAGGCGTCGATCACGTCGGTCACCGGCTTCAACTGCTTCCACGGGTCGAACGGGTCGCGTCCCGTCCCGCCAGTCGTCCCGGTGGTTGGTGTCTTGGCGAGGGGAGCCCCGTTGACGCCAGGTATCACGATGATCGGCTTCGTTTCGTTGATGCGGGACGTCGGGGTCTCGGCAACAGGGTCCGACACTTCTGCAGCGCTGCTGACAGCCGGCGCGCTGAAGGCCGCCGGAGCCGGAAGCCCACCATTGGGCTGGACGACCCCGGGCGGCGGGGGACTGCTTGGAGCGAAGGGGGTGTTGGCGGCCGTCATGTCGGGCGCCATGGAGAAGGAGATGCTGGGGGGAACGATGCCGGTACTGATGGCGGGTAGCACGTTGAAGTCGAAGGTCGCCGAACCAATTTGAGTGGTGGTGTGCAGGCCGCCGATCCGATAATCGGCGATGGGGCCGGCGCCAAAGTCCTGGTACGTGACGAAGCCCGTGGTACCCGTGTTGGTGATGACTCCGGGTATTCCGGCTGACCACCGGCCGATGTCAACGGCGCTGAAATTGTCTGGCTGACCACTGGGCAGGACGGTGCCGCTCGGGGCCTGGGTCAAACCGATGGCCTTGAGCACGTTGAGGTTGAAGAAGGCCGGGCCGAGCTGATTGGCGGTCTGCAGGACGCCGGCGTGGGTACCGACGAAGGGGTCGTACGCGGTGGCGTTGTCGGTGAAGCCCAGTGCACCGGTGCTGCTGGCCAACCCTGCGATCCCTGTCACCCACTGGTCCATGTTGGTGTAGTTGGCCGTGGCGGCGTTGCTGCCGGGCGGCGCCTGGTTGGCACTGAAAGCTCGGATGGAATCGAGGCCGAAAGACAGCGGACCGAGTTGGTTGACCGCTTGAAGGGTGCCAGATGTTGCAGCCGTGGCACCGTCGGTGAAGGCCGACCAGACGGCGGCGCCGCTACTGCTGGTTGGTGTTCCTGACCCGGCTGTCCACGGGTAGATCTGGCTGAAGTCCAAGGGGAACGGCTGGGCTGCCGGATGGAACTCACGCACGGTGGGGGGTACGGAGGTAGCGGTCAGCGAATCATACTGGGTAGCCAGCAATACTGCTGCGCCGACGGCTGCAATGCCAGGACCGATGGAAAGGTATCTGGCCCTGAACATGAATCTCCTCCGGTTGCACCAGTAAAATAACGGTTCCGCGGTGACAATCTAACCTGATTTCGGTCGACATGTGAAACATGTCAGCTACTTACGTAAGCGTCAAATTATTGTTTGCTACAGCTACCGTCGTTCTCGCGGCGCGGGGGAGTGTCAATACTGTCGAGGACCGGCCTCATCCGCCGAACGGGCGGACCCGTTCGGAATCGACGTGAGTAGCCCCGCTCCATCCGCCGCTATCCGCCCTCATGACGTCGAAGGTGTTCGCTCGCACCAAGATTGCTGCATCTAACGACGAGTTTCGCCTCATCGCGGGAAGCTTCCGTCACGTTCGCGGTGCAGCACTCAAAAGTGGTTGGAGCACAGTACTTTCACGCTGGCTCCGCGAAGCCCGGCGCTCACCGGCGACGATCGAGCCGCACCCTGCCCTAAGGCAGGATGCGGCTCGATCAAATCTCGATCAGGCGCTGGGCGCGCCGCCGCCGCCAGCACCACCGGCGCCGCCGGCTCCGCCCTCGGAGCCGTTGTGGTTGTTGCCGGGGTTGGTGCCGGTGTTGGCGCCGGAGCCGGGGGTTTGGCCGCTGCTGCCGGGGCCGCCGTCGCCGCCCCCGCCGCCTGTGCCGCCGTTGCCGCCGGTGCCACCGGCACCGGTCGAGCCGCCGGTGCCGCCGGTGCCACCCGTGGCACCGTGGCCGCCTGCTCCGTTGTCGCCGATACCGCCCTGGCCGCCAGTACCGCCGGTGCCGCCCCCGCCGCCGGTGGAGCCCGCACCGGTGCCGCCCTCGCCGCCGGTGCCGCCCCCACCGCCGAGGCCGCCTGCGCCGCCATCGGTGCCGCCGGTGCCGCCTTCGCCGCCGCCGCCGCCCTGACCGCCGGTCGAGCCGTCGCCGCCGGCGCTGACGTCTTGGCCGCCTAGGCCGCCCTTGCCGCCCTCGCCGCCGGCGCCGCCGGTCGTGGTGCCGGTGCCGCCCTTGCCGCCCTCGCCGCCGGTGCCGCCGATGAAGCCGGTGTCGCCGGTGCCGCCCTGGCCGCCGGTGCCGCCGGTGCCGCCGACCGTGCCTGCGCCGCCGTCGCCGCCCACGGCGCCGATGCCGCCGACGCTGTTATCGCCTTCGATGCCCTGGCCGCCGTTGCCACCGGTGCCGCCGTTACCGGTTACGCCGTCGGCCCCGAGGAACCCGCCGGCGCCGCCAGCCCCGGCGTCTCCGCCGTCGCCGCCGATGCCACCCGGGTCCGTTCCGCCGTTGGTGAACCCGTCGCCGCCCGTCCCGCCTTGGCCGCCGACGCCGCCGGTGCCGCCGAAGAACCCGCCGGTCCCGCCGACGCCGCCCTGTCCGCCGTCGGTTCCCTTGTCGCCACCGCCTGCACCGTTGGTGCCCGTTCCGCCTTGGCCGCCGGCGCCGCCGGTGCCACCGAACAACCCGCCGGCCCCGCCGGCGCCGCCGGTGCTACCCGCTAGGCCTTGCCCGCCGGCGCCGCCGGTGCCGAGGAACAACCCGCCGGCTCCGCCGTGGCCGCCGTTGAGGCCCGCACCGCCCGTGCCGAACAGGAGTCCGGCGTTGCCGCCGTTGCACGCAGCGCCTTCACAACCCGCCTGCGCGTCGACGCCGTTGCCGATCAGCCACCCACCGTTGCCGATGGGATTGAAGATGTTGAACCCGCCGGCGTCGCCGATCGCGGAGACCAACGCGTTGGGGGTGATGCTGGGTCCGAACAGGCTGCTGCTGGTGGTGCTGCCGCCGTCGGTCAACCACCAAGGTGTCGTTGTTGTCAATGGGGATAGTGGCGGGGGCGCCAACATCGAGCCGGTGGACGCCAGCTGCACCGCGGGACTGGCTTCGATCGGCGTGGACGCTCCTGGCGGACTGGCCAGCAGCAGACCGACGCCAACAAATGCGGCTCCGCCTACTCCGGTGGTCACGTACTGGCGAGCCGACATTCTCGGAGTGCGCCCATTCTTGCGGTGTTTGGACATCTGCAGCCCTTCAAGTAGCCAAGCCTGGCCCGCCGCCGGCGGGTCTTGCTGAAATCTGAATGAAACCCGACCGATATAATTTAGAGTTTGCTGTCGGATTGGTCAACGTTTTCCGTGAATCGGCTCAGCAAATCTCGGGAACATCGGGTCGATGAAGGTTGAACAGGGAACGACCATCATACAAAAGGGCATATGGATGAAGTGAGCCGCCTGCTCGGCGGTCAAAGGTGCCGACGATAGCCGTACAGCTATGCCACGCGACGGCCATGAAAGTAATGCTGTGGGTGTTGCAGAAATTGCAGTAAATTGACGAATGTGTACATAATAAATTGACGAATATGTAATTCGTACCAACTCCATTCTTCGGTTGCTGCTCGCGGCCCGACGCACTGCGCGTAGCGGCGTCATGGCCTGTCTCAAAGATTTGACTAGCCGTGCCATCAAGGGGGTGAACTTTGCCTTGCGACAGGCGAAAAGCGTTGCAACTCATGGCCGGTTGCTACCACTGCCGATGATCGACCTTGGGGCACAATGATTTTCACGCAACATAGGCGGAACGGTCAGTGGCGATGGCCGTACCTGCCGCTCGGCGTGAAGACCCAATTGGTCGATTCCTCCCGTAGACGACGTAAAGGCGCGTAATTTTCGGCCCAGCAGATTCACAGGAAGTTGTAAGAGGGCGATGCGACGTCAACGGCGACAGGCGATGGCTCCTGCTGTTGAACTCCGCCGTCTGATTCGGTGCGGGTGAACGAGAGGAACCGTCATGGGATACGCCAAGCACATCGGTCGAGTCGGAGCATTGGCCGTCACGCTGGGAGTGGGCGTGGCCATCGCGACCTCACCGGGCATCGCGTACGCCGACGAGTCGGACTCGTCGCCACCACCGAGCGATTCCTCGTCGGCATCAGCGGGAGATTCTCCTTCGGCGAAGAAGCCATCGACGGCTACCGACACAGCGGAGAAGGAAGCGGCTGACGGCACCGCGTCGTCGGCGCCGGACCCGAAGTCGTCAGCGGGCTCGGTGGACGAATCCACGGTGGACGGCGACGACACCGTCGACGATGACACGGCTGACGGGCTTGAGGACGACGTACAGGACGAGGACGCCGCGCCCGTCGAGGACGACGCCGACACTTCACCCTCAGTTCAGGAATCGTCGAAGGGCAAGTCAGACCACGAGCAGGTAGCGAACCAGTCGAAGCGCGCGCCCGCCGCCGTTGCGGACGCCTCCGACGACGTCGACGCGACGGTCACCGCTGCTGCCGACGTCGAGCCTCAGTCGCAGACGTTCAGCCGTGCCGCGGTAGCCGACGACCCCGCGCCGCAGTCCTCGGCTGCGGTGTTCACGACGGTCGCGACGGCATTGCAGTCAGCGGTGCCGGCGCCGGCAGTGCCACAGCAGCCGAAGACTCTGGTCGGTGTCGTGACGGAGTTCGTGGCTGCGGTGCTGCAACCGCTGCTGGGCCAGGGCGACGGGTCGCCGATTCAGCTGCCGATTCTCACGGCGGCGCTGGCCTTGGTGCGCAACGAGTTCGAGCGGATCTTCGCCCCCCGCAAGACGAGTGTGGCGTCCCAACAAACCGTCACGCTGCTCGCGGACCCCTCGCCACAACCTTCGCTGCTCGTGGATCCCGCCCAGCAACACGTGCTGGTGATCGGCGTGGACGGCACGAACTTGAGCAGGATCCTCGCCGATCCCGAGAATGAGAACTTCCTCGAACTGATGGGCACCAGCACCACCGCCGCGTCGAGCATCGTCGGGCACACCACCATCTCCAACCCGTCGTGGACGGCCATCCTGACCGGCGTGTGGGGCGAGCGGACCGGGGTGATCAACAACGTCTTCACCCCGTGGACGTACGACAGGTTCCCGACGGTGTTCAACCAACTCGAAGCGCTCCCTTCGGATGTCGACACCACGGCCATCGGTGACTGGGACGTCATCAACGCCATCGCAGGCGCCGGCTCGGACGGTGCCGACGTAAACCTCTACGTGGCGCAGCTCGAGGGCGACACGAACTGGCTTGCCACCGATGACAGGGTCGCCGACTTGACCATCGATGCGATCGAGGGCGCCGACGCGGGCCCGAATTTCCTCTTCTCCTACTTCGTCGGCGTCGACGAGAACGGGCACCTGTACGGCGGCGCATCGGAGGAGTACAAGCTGGCCATCGAGAACATGGACGACAACCTCGGCACGATCTTGGACACCGTGGCCCTGCGCGAGCTGAACACGGGCGAAGACTGGACCATCATCGTGGTCACCGACCATGGTCACCAGCCGCAGGTCGGATTCGGGCACGGCTTCCAATCACCGGACGAGACATCGACGTTCGTCATCGCCGACGGTCCGGATTTCAAGGACGGCTACGTCAACCAGGCCTACGAGATCGTCGACACCACGCCAACGGTGGTCAGTCTCCTTGGCGGCATTCCGCTGGCCGGAGCCGACGGCGTCCCGCTGCAGTCGCTGGGTGACGGCTTCCTGCCGAGCAACCTGAAGGCTGCCCTCGAGGAGGAGATCGCGAAGAACAAGTCGCCCGACTTCGTCACCGACGTCGCCCTCACCCTGCGCACGATCTTCGCCACGGTGCCGTACTACGTGTACACGTTCGGCAACGACGCCGGCGCGGGGCTTCCGAGCTTCCTCGTCTTGCCAGTGCAGCTTCTCTTCGACGGCTTGTACATCGCGACGAACGTCCCCGCGCAGCTCGTCGCCTTCGCCACCGGCGTAAGCGGCGCCAGCATCTTCCCGCTGTTCCCGCCGGCGCCGCCCGACTTCCCGCCGGCCGAGCAGGCGACGCTGCCGGACTCCGTCGTGCTGGTCCTATGCGTGCCGAGTTCGAGCGGTGCGTTGTGCGGCGAACCGAGCGCTGCCTGACTACGGGCACTGGCTGATCGCCGGCTTCCCTGCGAATCTGTCTGCCATCCAATCGAATTGGTGAACGATGTCGATGTCGCCGTGGCCCTTGTCGGGCTGCAGCTCCCAGGCGACGATGCCGCCGAGTGCGCACTGCCGGGCGATGGCTTCGGTGGTCCACTGCGCGTCGATGAAAGTGTCCCTGCCGCCATAGGTCACCGACAGTGGTGCCGACAAGGCTTGTTGGGGCAGTGCCCATTTCGTGAGCACCCCGCGGAGTCGGTTGGCGGCGTCGGGGGTCCGCGGCTCGAACTCTTCCGGTTTGAGCCTCATCTTTTCGGTCCCCCGGTACGTGCTGGTGTTGGGGTTGCAGGACAACAGCGGAACCCAGTAGGTCGCCGCGGCCCCAGAGCGGAAGTCGCCTCGTTCGACGTCGGGGTGTAGTCGAGCGACCGCTTCGACGATGTTCAGAAACAACGGCATCTGGTCGACGCTCAGCGTGGCGCGTTGCGCCTTGTCCACCATTCCGGTGAGGTCGGCGGCTGGCGAATTAGCCACGGCGCCCACGAGTTCGAGCTCGGGCGCGTACGTCGTGGCTTGTTCGTCAGCGGCCCACGCCGCGGCACCGCCCTGCGAACCACCGAATGCCAGCCAGCGGGTGGAGGTGCCCGCAAATGCGCGTCGGAGTGCACGAACGGAGTCGATCACGTTCAGCCCGGCGGTCTTGGCGTCCATGTACGGATGTACGCCGTCCTCGCCGAGCCCTTCGTAGTCGGTCAGGGCAACGGCATAGCCGCCCTTGACGTAATTCATCACCGGATCGGCCAGCTCCCACAGGTCGTCCGTCACCGACGGTGCGCACTTCTTCTGGATGCCGGTCGTCCCGTGCGCCAGTGCGACGATCGGCCAGCCTCCGGGCGGCGGCTCGCCATTGGGAGTGAAAACCGAACCGGACACCTTCGTTTCGGCGCCGGTATCACCATTGGTGGACCGATAGACGACGCGCGCGGCGCGTAGCGGGGGATTGCCTGCGGCGTCGAGGAACTCCGGCATCGTCATGGCACTGATCAGGCTGCCGGGCCCGGCGCCGCTGAGGTCGGCACGCTCGATAGGCACCGGCTTGGGTTCGTCGTCCGTCTGCAGCCACGATCCTGTGGCGTTCAAGCCGGCCGGTGACGCAACGAAGGCGACGCCGAGCGTGACGATGACTGCGATACCGATCCACAGCGCGAGGCGTCGGTTCATTCTCACCTTCACTGCCACGCCCTGGCGGCGACGAGTTCGGGAATCAACACCTCGGTGAGTAGCCGGACGTCGTCGTCGGTGTCACCGGGGTAGCGCAGTTCGTGGCCCGCGCCCGGCACCTGCCCGCCGACGCCGACCACGGTGCTGTCGCGCGCCGTGGTCCACTCCGCCAGCTGTTGCTCCCACGCCGATCCGGCGAAGACGAGCAACCGGTAGTCGGTCGTCTTCGTGAGGTAGACGTCGACGTGGCTCCAGTCGCCGGTCTCACACCCGACTGCCGGCAGGCGTGGCCCCTCGCGCAGCATCAGCGCACCCTGCTGGGCCGAACAGAACCGATGCGCCGGGGCTGCCAGGTGGGTGCCGGACGGCCCCAGCAGTAGCTCGGAAATCGTTGGACACCAATCGGACTCGGTGGAGAGCAGGTGAGCGGTCGCATCGGCTGCCGCGGCGACCGAGTCCGCCAACGCGTCGGTACTCTCGCCGGTGAGGTGGCACTCCAACGCCATCAGCAGCGCCAACGTGTGTTGATAGCTCCGGCATGCGACGCCGCCCACTTCGAGTTCGGCCTGAAGGTCGACCATCGCGGCACTGCGCTCCGTGATCGCCGAGCCGGGAGTGTTCGTCAACGCGACCACCCGCGCTTCCGTCGGCAACCGACCCAACGCATCCAGCGTCTCGACCGAACCGCCACTGGCCGACGTCGCCACCACCAACGTGCCCGCACCCCACGCCGGGAGCAGTCGCGAGGACGCCAACTCCGAGGATGCGACGAGTCCACGCGCTCGCATGCGCGCCGCGGCGACACCTCCCGCGTAGGCCGACGAGCCCATCCCGAGCAGGACCACCCGCTCGACGTCGGGCGGCACGACCTCCGCCCAGGGGTTGCCCGACGCGAGCGTCGCGGATAGGCCGCGCAGCACCTCGGGCTTGCGGAGCAGGTCGGCGGCGAAGCCATCCGGTTTCACGATCGCGTTCCTTCGTCGAGAAGTGCTGGCAGCGCCGCGTCGGGCACGTACATCCAGCGGGGGAGATGCCGTGCAGCGTAGATGATCTCGCGCAGTACCTGTTGGGTCCGGAACGCGCGAAGCTGGCCGGGGTCGTACAGCCCCCCGTGGCCGAGGGACGCGAGGCGGTCCGTGTAGGCATGCTCGAACACCGAGCGGCCCGCCGCGTCGACGTCGGCGAGCGCGTCGGCGTCGAGGTCGGTGTACTTGCGGGCGACGATTGCGGCGTGGCTCAGCGACTGGGCCAGCCCCGCGACGTCCAGTGCCGCGGGAATCGGCAGCATCCGCTCCGGCGCGGTGAGCACCGGGTTGCCGTCGAAGTCGGTGACCACGAAGCGGCCGTCGCTACGCAGTATCTGCCCGACGTGCAGATCGCCGTGGCCCTCGATGATGGGCGTACCCGCAAGCGTACCGAGCCCGTCGAGCATGGCCTCGAGCTCGGTCCGCCGGCTCCGGGCGATCAGCACGCTCGGCGAGTCATCAAGGGCACACACTGTTTCCAGAGTCTCCACTGCGTTTGCCTGCCAGCGCGTCGCGTCCTGCTGTGTCGCCCGCGTCTCGGTGGAGGCCAGCGCGGCATGCAGGTCGGCGATCAGCACGCCAACGTCGGTGGCCGCAGCGGTGACTGGATCCAGCTCACACTTCAGTGCGCACGAGGTGATCACGTCGACGGCCCACGTCCACCCGTCGACGGCGCCGGGCAGGTACTCGTCGACGCTGGCCACCAACGTCTCGGCTCCGTCTCGCGGGCGCCACGTGACAAGTCCCCACGGGGTGGGCATGCCCGCGAACCCGCTGTCGCGCAACAGACCGATCCGCCGGGGTGCCGGGTGCGGACCGTCGGCCAGGCGGGTGGCCCACTTGACCACCGCCGCTTCGCCGACGATCACCGATTCGTTGGTCTGGTCGACGCCGACCCCGCGCTCGCCCGTCGCGATGCGTGGCACCCAGGATCGAACGGTGAAGTGCCCCAGCGTCGCCGGACCGTCGGCGAGCAGGCGCAGCAGCGCCTCGGCCACCCCGTCGCCCGGCTCGGCGCGCCGCTCGTGCACCGTGGGGACGACGGCCAGCCCGTCGGCGTCCGACTGGACGGCGAGCCGTCGCCCGTCGCCGAGGTCGAGCGCGTCGAGCGGCTCAGTCAACCGACGACCGGTACTGCGCGCCAACCCGCTCGATGGCGTCGGCGCCGACATGGAGGCCGTCGCGCCCGCGAATGGCCGCCCCGATATCGACGAGGCGGGCGCGCAGGTCGGTGTCGGCGAGCAGTCGTTCGACCGCGTCGGTCAGTTCGGCATCGGCGAAACCGTAGGTGTTCAACCTCACCCCGAACCCGAGTTCGTCGACGCGCTGGGCATTTTCGTACTGATCCCAGAACAGCGGGAGCACTATCAACGGCTTGCCGAAGTGCAGGGTCTCGGTCACGGTGTTGTTGCCCCCGTGCGAGATCACCAGGTCGACCTGTGGAATCACCTTGGTCTGGGGCAGCATCTGCTCGCCGACCATGTTGTCCGCCAACGTGATTCGATCCGCTTGCGGACCCTTGCTGACGATGACGCGGTGCCTAGTGGTGCCGAGCACGTCGACCAGGCGCTGCATGAGTTCCACGTCGGCACCGCCGAGTGAACCGAGCGACAGGTAGATGAGCGCGCTGTCGTCCGGCCGATCGACCACCGCGGCCGGTAGCGCGTACTCGTCGTCGGTCTTGCGGACGCTGGAGTCCATGCGCGTCCAGCTGTCGTCGAGCGGACGGACGTCGAGGTAGTCGGCCTCGGCCGGATAGACGTAGAGGTTGGCGGCGTTCGCTCGGGGCATGAACTCCAGTTCGGGCAACGCCGCCGCGCCCTGATCCTGCGCCCACGCGTCGAAGTCGGCCCACAGCTCCCGGTGGGTGCGGTCGAACTCCTTGCGGTACGCCTCCCACTCGCCGGGATCGGCGCTGGGCAGGCCGGAGAACGGTGGCGGAACGTTCGGGCCGCTGACCTCCAACGGGCTGCACGAAACGATCCGCACGAACGGGACGCCCGAGGTCACCAGCGCCGGGAAGATCACGACGTTGTCCTCGACGATGACGTCGGGGTGGTGCTTGGCGACGATCTCGCGCAGCCGCGGCTCGCTGTACTTCGCCCCGTCGATGAGCGCCTGATACGTCGGCTTGATGAACGACTCGAGTTGCTCGACCGTCGGCTTGCGAAACTCGGGCGCCGTCTCGGCGATGAAGTTGGTCCAGAACGCCCCCGCGTCCTCGTCGGTGGCGTCGGCGGCGGGCTCGGCGAGGTCGACGAGTTCCTCGATGAAGCCGAAGGGTGCCAGCTTGCCCGCCCACGAGCTCTCCGCGGCGAAGACGATGGTGTGGCCCCGGTCGCGCAGGATGTCCGCAAGGCCGATGCACTGGTTCGTCGGGCCGTATGCCGACTCCGGCCAGAACATGATGGTCAGGGGTGTCGGCGCGGTTGCCATCGATGCGTGCTCCTTCGGGGTCGGGCGGCGATCCTGATTCGGGGACCATACTGCCCGTCCTCGTTGATGACATGTCGGTCGATCCCGCCGCCAGTTCGGTTCAGACTCTTAGACTCCGCCGATGAGTAGCACCAAGAAGGCACGTGCAGAGTTGCAGCGGTTCTACACGTTGACCGATCAGTTGAGGGTTCAGCTGCACGTGCTCGACGACGCGGTGCCAGGCGTGCGCGTCGAGATCAGCGAAGCTACGCCGCTGAGCGGCAACGACTCCGGTGACATCATGGCCATTGCGTTCCTCGTACAGATGCAGGCGAGCAAGTCCGCGCAAGAAGACCTACGCGCGGTCATGGAGCAGGTCAAGGCGATCTCGGCACAGAAGAAGAAGGTCAGGGCCGCGCTCAAACAGCGGCCGGACCGCGGGCTCGACCCGTTGTCGGTCGCCTCGCTGATGTCGGCGGTCACGGCGAAGGCCGAGACGTCGCGCGTCATCGACGAGCTCAAGGCCGACCTTGACTCCATGAGCGAGCTGGGCGAAATGGAAAGCCTGCGGCTTCAGATGGCCATGGACCGGATGAGCAAGATGATGAGTACGCTGTCGAACATCTTGAAGAAGATCTCCTGCACCGCAAGCCAAATCACTCAGAACATGAAGTAGCTAGTCGCCGGTGCGCTCGAAGGCGTCGACGAAGTCACCGCCACCGGTGCACGCGCCTCCGGCCGCGACGGTCTGGGTACCGCGCCCGGTGAGCAGCGGGATCGGATCCGCTAGCTGTTCGGGAACCGGATACTCCGCGGTGATGGTGATCTGCGCCGTACCGCCGGCCGAGCAGTTCGTCATGCCCACTTCCTTGCGCGTCCACTTGCCGTCGTCGAAGACCATCGTCACGACTCCGTGGGGTGCGTGGAACAAGCTCATGCACCGATCGACGTCGCGAAGGCAGTCCGTACGGACGGTGAGATCGCCTTGTCCGGGGATGACGTTGCCGTTCGTGAAGGTGGTCGACTCGCGGTAGCTGCCGTGCAGCGCTTCGGCGGCGGATACCGACCGCGGCGGCAGCACGGCAGGGTCGGGAACCTTGTCGAGGTCGACGTCGCCCGTGCGGGTGAACTTCACGGTTCGCTTGGCCGAGCAGGCGCCGTCGGTCGAGGCCCTCGTGGTTTCGCCGGAGAGGCTGCCGTTCGGGCCCGGTTTCAGCGCGTACACCACCCAGTATTCGGCGGGGCCGTTCGTGCACTGCGCCGAGGCGAGGGAAACTGCCACCCACGTCCCGCTCAGCTGGTCGAACGTCGCGTTCGACACCAGCGTGATCCCGCTACCACCGATGATCGCCGCCGTCGCCACGCAACCACCGGAGCCGCACGTCGAGCGCACGCCCCACGTTGCGGTCGTCGCTGGTGCGCCCGCGACCGGATTGCCTTCGAGGTCGGTGCCCGGGCCATAGTCGGCCCGGTAGGTGCCGGTGAATTGACTCCCATTCGCTGTGTCGGGGGACGACGGCGGCGTGGTCGTCGGGTCGCGGTGTCCGGTGAGCGTCACCGCCGCGAAGATGCCTCCGGCGACGACGAGCAACGCGACGGCGGCGAGGGCGCCGATCAGGACACCGCGGCTCCTCCGTCGTGGGGGTGGTGCGGGCGGCGGGTGCGGAACGAAGCCGGGGTACTGCGGGGGTGGAGGAGGCGGCGCGTACGTCGGGAAGTGCGGCGGCGGCGCACCCGGGGGCGGTGTCAGGCCGCGATTGGGTTGGTAGGCCTGAGTCCGCTGTGGGGAGGCCGGCACGGGCGGCCGTATCGTCGGGTTGGTGATGGCTTGCCTTGCGGCAGTGGCCATTTCGACGGTTGTCTGGTAGCGCTCGTCGGGTTGCTTGGCCAGACCGTTGGCGATCACCTCGTCCAGGGCCGTCGGGACGGTGTTGCGCTCCTCGGAGGGCTTGGGCGGCGGCATCACCATGTGCGCCACCGCGACTTGTTCCAGCGTGGTGCCGGGGAAGGGCAGTTCGCCGGTGAGGCACTGGTAGAGCACACAGGCCAGGGCGTAGACGTCGCAGCCGGGACCGATTGCGCCCGCGCCGAACCGTTCGGGGGCCATGTAGGCCCACGTGCCGATGGTCGAGCCCTCCGACGTCAAGCCGGTGTCGTCGGTGGAGCGGGCGATGCCGAAGTCGATGAGGTAGGCGAAGTCGTTGTCGGCGACCAAGATGTTGGACGGCTTGACGTCGCGGTGCACCAGCCCGACCCGGTGGGCACTGTGCAATGCGGACGCGATCTGCTCGACGACGTGTACCGCGCGATCGGCGGGCAAGGGTCCGGCGTCGAGCAGCGTTTGCAGGTCGACTCCGTCGACGAGCCGCATCGTGACGTACAGCCGGCCGTCGACCTCGCCGACGTCGTGGATCGGCACGACGTGCGGTTCGTCGAGCCGTGCGGCGGCGCGGGCCTCGCGGCGGAAGCGTTGTTCGAAGGCGGGGTCCTGCGCATAGTGGGGGAGCAGCATCTTGATGGCCACGACGCGGTCGATGGTGGTGTCATGCGCGCGCCACACCTCGCCCATGCCACCGCGACCCAGCAGCTCGAGCAACTGGTAGCGGCCGAACGGCGTCCCCTCCACCGGGCTCACCATATCGGCCAATCGCTGCGTGGGGCGGAGGATATGCTCCGCGAGGGTCGGTCCCCCGGGAGTCAACAATGCGTGTATTGGGTCGGGCGCTCGCTGCCGGACTGGCGACGGGCTTGGTGTTGTCGGGGTGTGCGACGCCCTCGCCACCTGTCGAGCCGCCCAAACCGAGGTACGGCGCGTGGGGCATCGACATGACGGGCATGGACAAGTCCGTCAACCCCGGCGACGACTTCTTCGGCTACGTCGTTGGGTCGTGGGAGAAGTCGGCGCAGATCCGTCCAGACAGGACGTGTACGGGGGTCGACCTCGACATCCAGGACCAACTGGACGCCGACCTGACGTCGGTCGTCGAGTCGGCGTCGGCGGAGCACGCGCCGAAGGGCGACATCTCGCAGAAGATCGGGGACTTGTACTCGTCGTACATGGACGAGAAGGACCTCGACGCGCGAGGCCTCGAACCGGTCAAGCCGTTCCTCACCGCCATCGATGGTGCCGTCGACCGCGCAGGCATGACCGATGTGATGTTGTCGTTCAACAGGATGCGTACGTCGGTGGACGACCCCTTCTCTGCGGGTATCACCATCGATCCGAACGACCCCACTCGCTACATCGTCGCCATCGATCAGGGGGGACTGTCGCTTGGCGAGCGCGACTACTACCTGAAGCAGGACCCCGATTCGATTGCGTTGCGGGAGAAGTTCGTCGCGCACGTCGAGAAGATGCTCAGCCTTGCGGGCTATCAGGACGCGCCCGCGCAAGCCGAACGAATCCTCGCGCTCGAAACCGCACTGGCACAGGTGCAGCGGACACAAGAGGAGTCCCGCGACGTCGAGAAGTCCAACAACATCATGCCTCGCGCCGAGGTCGAAAAGCTCGCTGTTGGAGCGCCACTCAAGGAGATGTTCGACGCGCTGGGGTTCCCGGCCGACATCGACGTGCAAGTCGGTGCGCCGGACGTCCTGACGAAGACGGCGCAGCTCTTCGCCACCCAACCCGTGGAATCCTGGAAGTCGTATCAGCGCTACCACGTGTTGGCCTCCTACGGAGCTCAACTGTCAAAACCCTTCTCCGAGGAGCTATTCGACTTCTCCGGCCGCGTCGTGGCAGGCCAGGAACAGCGCTCGCCCCGCGAGGAGCGCGGCGTTTCCGCCGTCAGCAATGCGCTGGGCGACGCCGTGGGCGAACGCTATGCCGAGGCGCACTTCACGCAGGCCACCAAGGATCAGGCGTTGACGCTCGTCGAGAACTTGCGCCGCGCATACGCGGCGCGGATCGACGATGCCGAGTGGATGACCCCCGAGACCAAGGAGCAGGCGCAGGCGAAGCTCACCGCGATGGTGGCCAAGATCGGCTATCCGGACAAGTGGGAGACCTACGACGACCTCGACATCGTGCCCGACGACCTGTTCGCGAACAAGAGGAGCATCGAGCAGTGGGCCTCCGAGGACTCACTGGACAGGTTGGGCAAGCCCGTCGACCGGGCCGAGTGGGGTACGACCCCGCAGACCAACAACGCCTTCTACGCGGCCCGGTTCAATGACATCACCTTTCCCGCAGGCATCCTGCAGCCGCCCTACTTCGACGCCGCAGCCGACTCGGCCGCCAACTACGGCGCCATCGGAGCGACCATCGGTCACGAGATGAGCCACGCCTTCGACGACCAAGGCCGAAAGGTCGACTCGACGGGCACGATGCGCGACTGGTGGAAGCCGGCCGACGAGCAGCGGTACGAAGCGGAGGCGGACAAGCTCACCGCGCAGTTCGACGCCTACGAGCCGCTGCCCGGCATGCACGTCAACGGCGCCCTGACGCTCGGCGAGAACATCGCCGACCTCGCCGGCCTACGCATCGCCTATGACGCCTACAAGTTGTCGCTCGACGGCAAGGAGGCGCCGGTCATCGACGGGCTCACCGGCGACCAGCGTTTCTTCCTCGCCTATGCCGCCAGCTGGAAGGGGTTGTGCCGCCCCGAAATACAGCGGATTCTCTTGCAAAGCGACGTCCACAGCCCGGCGAAGTATCGCGTCAACGGAATCGTCCGCAACATGGACGAGTGGTACGACGCGTTCGACATCAAGGAGGGCGACGCGCTCTACCTTAGGCCCGAGGACCGCATCAGGGTCTGGTAGCCGATTCTGGCGACTCCGAGCGCAGCAGCGCCTCGAACAGTTCGTCGAAGTGCAGGTGCGCCACGAAGTGGCCGCCGGGCCGCAGGTAGCGGGTGGCGCCGGGAATGCGTTGCGCCAGTTCGTCTCCCCAGTTGCTCGGGACGAGTTCGTCCTCCAGGCCCGACCAGACGTCGACCGGCACCCGAAGGTCCTCGGGTGCGAACCCCCATGGCAGCATCCAGGTTCGGTAGTCGTCCACGACGCCGGATGCGCGTCGTAACCCCTCATACGAGGTGTGCGAAAATGCTGCGAACCCTTCGGTTTTCAGGACCGCCGCATCGGCCTTGCCGAGTTCCATTGCGACCAATCGACCGTTTAGCGTGGGTGCCGACCGGGCCATCAACGCCATCGTTCGGAAGCACAGCCGGGCGACGGCCGGCGCCCGCTGCGACAGCCGCGTGTACGCGCGGTCGAAGAACGGCAGTTCGGCGAACCGTCCGGGTTCCGTCAGCGGCAGGGCCCCTGCGACGATTGCGACTCGAATCACCCGTGACGGCATCGCGTGACCGAGCGCGGCGGCGTACTGGCCGCCCATCGACCATCCCATCGCCGCGAAGCGGTCGACTCCAAGCTGATCGAGCAGATCGGCGACGTCGTCGGCCCAGCCCAGCATCGAGCGTCCGGACAGGGGATCGGAGAGCCCGATCCCAGGCCGGTCGGGTGAGATCAGTCGGACCCCCGCCCGTTCGGCGAAGGGTGCGGCCGCGGCCACGTCGAGCCGGCCCACCAGGCCGCCGTGGGCACTGACGACGACGCGGCCGTCGGGCCGCCCGTACTCGGCGTAACCCAGTGCCCGCCCATCGCGCAACTGCACGACGTGATCGTCGACGCCCCGATGTTCGGTCATCGCCTCAGCTTCGCAGGGTGATGGCGCCGATTGGCCCGAACGAGCACCTGAGCCGGTGCGCACGCTCAGCGGCGCGAGCAGTTCACCGTCACCGTGATCGTGCGCTTGAAGACGACCTCGATGAGGTCGTCGCCGATGCGCTGGAACCGCTTCTGTTCCCGGGGGTTGCGGATGTCGGTCACCTCGCACTCGTCCAGCGGTGCGCTGCCGATCCGGTTGACCTTGACGTCGAAGCCCTGAGCCTCGAGTTGAGCGATGTCGAGGTCGGCGGCGGCGAATGCCGGGGCCGCGGGCGCGAGCAGCGCTCCGATGGCGGCGGCGCCGATGACGATCGTCGAGCGGATGGACTTCTTCATGGTGGACTCCTCGTGCGAGAGCCTGGCGGCTCGCTTTTGTCGATGAGTCGATGTTGTCGCAGCGAGGCGGTCCGAACTTGGAGGCTTCGTGGAGATCTGCGGGAGATTGCAGGTAGAAGCGGTTCCGTCAGCTGAATTGGGTCTTCGGCCGCGCCAGTGGGGTGCCGTCGACGATGATGTCGAGTTTCTCGTTGTAGAACGCCACCAGGCTCGCGATCGGCGCGACGGCAGGCAGCGGATAGTGATACGTCCACGCCAGGTCGGGGTGCAGTGCGTCACCCGCCCGCACCGACCAGTAGCCCGACGTCACGCCCTTGTACGGGCACAGCGTCTGCGTGTCGCTCGGCTCGAGGTGTTCGAAGGCGACGTCGGATGCGTCGAGGTAATACCTTGTCGGCAAACCGGTTTCGAAGAGCAAAACGGGGCAGCTGGTGTCGGCCAGCACCACTCCGTCGAGCTCGACCGTGACCCGCCGGTGCGAGCGCAGCGCGTCGACCCTCGAATACGGGTTGCGGGGATGGCCGTAGATCGGCTCATCCTCCTCGAACCAGGTCAGCGCGGCCCACTCGAACCGCACCAGCCCCGCCACCGGGCCGTCGCCGTCGTCGAACACCCGCGCCGCCGACTCGTGCGTCTGCCCGGCGCCCACCAACGAGTACGTCCGCGACGGTCCGAATTGCACCTTCTGCGGATGGTTCTCGTCGAGTAGGTGCTCGGAGCGGACGTCGGCGAGGGGCACGTAGTACTGCGGGTAGTACGGCATCTCCCACACGTAGCGCGCCGACGTGGTGTCGAAGACCAACTCGTTGCCAAGGAAGCCGCGAACCCGCCGCGGCGCAGGCTCGACCCGCCCACGGACGGCAGGCGGCTGCGGGTAGTCACGCTCCGGATCGGTGTCCATGCCTTCTTCATAGGCCGACGGAAGCGATTGCGCCAGGGTGGCGTCGCGGGTGCTCTTCACCGGCGGCGGGAAGATCGTCGAGGATGCCGCCCCCACTGAGCTCTTCGAGACCCCAAACATCCACGCCTACAGGAGTTTCTGTCCAAGGTGCGGTAGCGCGCAGGGTGGCCCGTGCATCAAGATCGTCCGACACGAAGTGGTTTGCTCGAGCGAAACGGCTGGCCTCTGGCGGCGACGGTTGGCAAGATGGACCCATCCCCACCGCGTTCAGCAGGAGGCATGCCTTGGCCGACTCCGACCAATTCGCCGCGTCATGAAGCACCGTCCCGAGTACTTTCTCGAGCGCGGCATGGTCGTTGAGTGCGAGGACATGGGCGCGTGCGAAGTCGCCCGCCGAGACGGCCGTCACCTGGCCGAGTGGCTGGTCACGTTGTCGTGTGAATGCATCCTCGCGTTCTGTCAGAAGGCCACCGATCAGGTCAGGGCACTGACGGACATCCACAAGTGCCCTCGCTGCATGACGCGGGACGTGACCGTCGCGCAGGTCAGTCCGCTTCCGACGCTGTAGCTCGATTCCGTCGCACCGTCCTGCCGTTGTGGGACCATCGGCACATGGAGTCGAAGGACGATCCAGAAGCCCGCATCCGGGAACTGGAGCGCTCCCTGACCGAGCAGGCCCGCACGTCCGAGTTGGGCGGTAAGGGCTACGAACCCGGCGGGGGTCAGTACGGGTACGTCGCCCCGCCGCCGGTGTCCTACGGGCCGACGTATCCGCCGCCGGCAACGTCCTTCGGCTCGGCCTACCCGCCGGTGTCGGGGTCCTACGGCGGCCTGCAGTACACCATCTCCGGCACGGGACGTCGCCTCGGGTGGATGATGTTCGCGATCACGACGGTCGTCGGGATCGCCATTGCAGGCAGCTTGTTCCTCGCCTTCGACAAGACGGGCTTCATGGGTCCGCAGGGGCTAACCGTCTCGTCGGGTGGCAACGTCAGCGTGTCGGGCTCGAACGAGACGCAGACCGTCGTGTGCGACGGCGGCGGCGACGTCAGCGTCAGCGGCTTCACCAACACGGTCACGATCACTGGGCATTGCGCCGACCTCGCGGTGTCGGGCTTCGAGAACAAGGTGGTCGTCGATTCGTCCGACGAGATCACCGCCTCTGGCTTCGGCAATACGGTGACGTATCACTTCGGAGAGCCCCGCATCAACAAGTCCGGCGACAGCGTCGTGTCGCACGGCTGAACTGCGAAACACGGTGTAGCGCAAGCTCTTACCGTCTGTGCTGGTGCCCAGCTGGGGGACAGGCGCACCGGCATCGGCGGCGATTTCGTCGCTAGGCATGGCAAAGCCTCGTCGATGTGGGACCATCTGCGCATGGACTCGAAGGACGACCCGGAGGCCCGTATCCGGGAACTGGAGCGATCCCTGAACGACCAGGCCCGCACGTCCGAGTTGGGGGGCGGAAGCACCGAACTCGGGACGGGTTCGCCCGACGCCGGATCGGGGCAATACGGCTACATTCCGCCGCCGCCCGGCGGTTCGACGTACCCGCTGCCCCCTCCGCCGCCACCGCCCGGGTCGTACGACCAGAGCTACGCGCCGCCGCCCGGCGGGTATGGGAGCTATCCGCCACCGGCGTCGTTTGGTGGTCCCTTCAATCCGACCGTGAAGAAGTCCGGCTTTCCGACCGGGTGGATCTTGGCCATCGTCGCCCTTGTCGTCCTGGTGCCGGCGATCGGTGGGCTGTATGCAGTCTTCGCCGTGAGGAACACGATTAGCAGCATCCCGTCGTTCTCGCCCCCGAGCTTCCCGTCGCTCTCCCCGGGCACCATCGGCGAGGAAGCGCCGACGGCATCGTCGATCCCAACCATCGCCGCCGGGGGCTCGGTCAGCGTCTCGGGCTCCGGTGGTTCGAAGACATTGGTCTGCGACGGCGGGGCGGTGACCGTCAGCGGCTTCTCCAACGTCATCGAGATCACGGGCAACTGCTCACTGGTCTCCGTATCGGGTGTCCAGAACAAGATCACCGTGGACTCGGCGGACGCCATCACCGCCTCCGGCGTCAACAACTCCGTCATCTATCACTCCGGCTCCCCGCAGGTGGACAACGGGGGTAACGGCAACACCGTCGATCAGGGCTGAGGGATTTCGGCGCGCTTTCGCCCGGTGAGCGTCCGTGCGCGCGCCGAAATCGCGAGCGCGACGCGCCTGCGCAAGCTGAACGATGGGTAAACGGCAAAGTCTCGCCGTGTCCGCGGGCTCGGACGCTGAGACATCGTTGGCCTCAACTGTCACAGCCGTCAGTTTCGCCGCAGAACGGCGGAAGTTTGCTGTCGTGTCGCCGTGTGATTTAGCGCTCACTTTCGCGGCGAAGCCTAAGAGCCCAGGTTTCGACGGTTCCCGAAGCCACCCGGGTGACTGGTTGCCAAATCCGTCGAAAGTGCAAGGAAAACGCTACGAGACGCATTGCCAACCAAAGATAACGGTCGCATAACGAAGAGTTTCCTAAGTGGGGCCTGAGAGGTTGACAGAAGTGAGGCGTCGGCTTATGCCGAGCGCCCTCGGAGTGTCCGATTCCGTCGCTAGACTCGACGCAGACCGCGCCCCGACTGGGCGACGATAAAACATTTGATCTAGTGCCGGTGCATGCCGCCCGGCGGAGGTGCCAAGACCATGGCTAATACGATCGCGCGCACACACGGCGTGACGGTGGATACGCAAGACGTGTCCCTGCTGCATTCCACGACCCTCGGGCGGGGCCCGATCTCGGACATCGCCGTCGACGGCGGCTCGCTCGTCGTCACCAACTTCGGCGACAACACGCTCGCGGTCCTGGATGCCGAGTCGCTCGCCGTTCGCGGCGGCGTCGCCACGGGCCAGCCGTTCGCCGTCGCAGTCTCCGACGCGCGCGCCTTCGTGGCCGTGTCGTCGGCCAGCGACGATGCCGTCACCGTCATCGACACCGACAGCGGCAAGATCGTCGCCGCCTACCCGATGTCGGGCAACGTCACCGCGATTGCCGCCAACATCGACGGCAAGCGCGTGTACGCGGCCCGGGCCGGGCGTGACGGCGTGGACGTCGCCGTCATCGACGTCATCGCCGAGCGCGTCGCCACCATCGAGGTCGCGAGCACCCCGGACGCCACCATCGACGCACTGCGCGTCGACGCCGCGGGCCGCAGGCTGTTCATCGCCACGTCGGACTCGGTGAGCAGCCGCGTCATCGTGGTCGACGTCGAGTCGGGCCACGTGCGTCGCAGCATCGAACTCGGTGCCCCCATCCGCGGGCTGGAACTGGGCTTCGACAGCACCGCCTACGCACTGACCTCCAACATCGACGACCGTGGCGTGCTGCACGTGCTCGACCTGGTCGGCAACCGCGTGTACGCCACCGTCAGCGTCGGCGCCGCACCGATGCAGCTCGCGCTCAGCCCCGACGGCACCCGGGCCTTCGTCGTCGACTACGACCAGGTCCACGTCGTCTGCACCGAGACCAGGACCGTCGTCGGCTCCGTCTCGGTGGGCGCTCGCCCGTCGTGCGTCGCCGTCAGCCCCGAGCGGCTCTACATCGCCGACTACGCGGGCAGCGTCACCGCATATGCGGTCACAGCGCGCGCGCCGATGCTCTACGCGCAGTTCGTCGCGGCCAACCCGGTTGTCGCTCAGCCGGTTCGGGAACTGCAGCCGGTCGGAGTCTGACCTTTCAGCGCCACTGGTAGCGCGTCTTCGGGCGGCCCTTGCCGTAGTCGGTGTGCCGCGTGACGACGCCCTCGTCGGCGAGTCGTTCCAAGTAGCGCCACGCGGTGACACGCGACACCCCAACGTGTTTGGCGACCTCGTCGGCCGTCGCGCCATCGGCCCGATCGCGCACGGTCCGAGCGATGTCGTCGTTCGTCTGCGGTGCGGCGCCCTTGGGTGAGGCCGACTTGTCGGTGGCAACCCGCAACTCGGCGAGCGCCCTGTCCACCTCGGCCTGACTGGCAGCGTCGACGCCCGCGGGCAGCGCCAATCGGTAACGCCGATAGCGCTCCAATCGGTCGCGAAAGGCCGCGAACGTGAACGGCTTCAGCAGATAGGCCAGCGCACCGTGGGCAACGGCGGCCCGCACCATCTCCAGGTCGCGTTCCGACGTGATGGCGATGATGTCCGGGGCGGGACGCAGCCCGGCCAGCGCCGACGCCAACGCGATCCCGCTGGCGTCGGGCAGCCCGAGGTCGAGCAGCACGAGTTCGATCGGGGTGTCCGACGCGGAGGCCTCCGTTGCGAGCTGCATGGCGTCGCGTGCGGTGTGGGCCACCGCGGCGTTCGAAAAGCCTTCCAGCCGAGCCAGATACGTGCTGTGTGCCTGCGCGATCAGGGGATCGTCTTCGACGATGAGCACGGATATCACGACGCGGCCGCCCTCGGCACGGTGACCGTGACGACCGAGCCGTAGGTCACGTCCGCGGTCAACTCGCCGTCGTGACGCCGCACCACCTGAGCGATCAACGCGAGGCCGAGCCCGTGCTGCTCGGCGTCGGCCCCGGACTTCGTCGAGTAGCCGCGCTGCATGGCGCGGGCGAACGCGTCCGCATCCATGCCTGCGCCACTGTCGGCGACCCGGATCAGCAGTGCCCTGTCGTCCAGACCCACCGTCACCTCGACCCACGGATCGTCGCGGTCGCACGCATCCATCCCGTTGTCGATCAGATTGCCCAGCACGGTGACGAGCTCCTGCGCGGACAGCGGCACTTGCTCTGCAGCGGAAGGCAACTGGGTGTCCTCGGTGACACTCAGCGCGATGCCGCGTTCGTCGGCCTGGGCGGTCTTGCCGATCAACAGGGCGACTAATGCGGGTTCGCCGACGTCCGCGGACAGCCGGTCCACCAGGCGCTGAGACAGGGCCAGTTCCTCGGTCGCAAACTCGACCGCATCCTGAGGTCGGCCGAGCTCCACCATCGTGATCACCGTGTGCAGCTTGTTCGCGGCCTCGTGCGCCTGCGCGCGCAGTGAGTCGGCCAGCACGTGCAACGAGCTCAATTCGCCTAGTGCGCCCTGCAATTCGGTGCGATCGCGAATCGTCACCACCTCGGAATGCGCCGACCCCTCCACCTTCGACCGGTTCACCACCAGCACGCGCTCGTCGGTCACGTGGAGCTCGTCGCGCGCGCCGGGCTCGTAGCTGCGCAGGAACTTCGGCAGGTCCGACGACGTGATGTCGGTGGCAGGCAATGCCAGCAAGCGGCGGGCCTCGTCGTTGGCCAGCACCACCCGGTCACCGTCGAGCACGACGAGCCCCTCGGACACCGAATGCAGGATCGCGTCGTGGTGCTCGTACATCACCCGTAGTTCATCGGGGCGAAGCCCGTGGGTCTGGCGCAGCAGGCGACGGCGGATGGCCCACACACCGAGCATCGAAACGGCAAGCGCCCCAAGCCCGACGGTCGCGATGGCAGGCCACGTGTCGCGCCAGCGTTGCGCCAGCGTCTGCTGCGTGATGCCAGCGGCCACGAGGCCGACCACCGTCCCCGCCTCGTTGCGCACCGGCACGATGGCCCGCATCGAGGGGCCGAGCGTGCCGGTGTACACCTCGGTGAAGGTCTCGCCGCGCAGCGCCGGATCGATGGTGCCAAGGTAGTGGCCGCCGATCTGCGTCGGATCGGTGTGGGTGAAGCGGGTGCCGTCGGGCGCCATGATCGTGATGAACGCGATGTTGGTGTTGGTGCGCACGGCCTCCGTGACGGGCTGCAGGATCTCGGTGGCCCGGCCGGAGCCGATCGCGGCGGCGGTCGACGGTGAGTCGGCCAGCGCCGTGGCGATGCTGACGACCTGCTGACGGGCGGCGTCGTCGGCGTCGCGGCGCGCGTCGAGCAGAGCCAGGGCGCTGCCCACCACGACCACCACTGCGATCACCGCGACCTGCAGGGCGATCGCCTGGCCAGCCAGCGAGCGCGGCCACCAGCTACGCATCGCACCTCCGCCGTGAACGTAATGAACTAAAGCGTGACCTGGGTCACTTCTGAGAACACCATCCTTGCAGACCACAATCCGCTCGCGACTCGGAGGAATCCCATGGCCAACAAACTCGATACGTCGGCACCGCCGGCGAAGCGGGACAGAACCCACTGGCTGTACATCGCCGTCATCGTCGCCGTCGTCGCTGGTGTCGTCGTCGGCCTGCTTGCCCCCGACGTCGGCAAGAGCGTCGGGGTGCTCGGCACGATGTTCGTGAGCCTGATCAAGATGATGATCGCGCCGGTCATCTTCTGCACGATCGTGTTGGGCATCGGATCGGTACGCAAGGCGGCCACCGTCGGCAAGGTCGGCGGGCTGGCCTTCCTCTACTTCCTGGTGATGTCCACATTCGCGCTGGCGATTGGCCTGGTGGTCGGCAACCTGATTCACCCAGGCAGCGGCATGCACCTGACGGAGAAAACCGCGGGTAAGGGTGCCGAACTCGCCGAAACCGCCCACGAAGCGGGCGGACTGCTGGAGTTCGTGAAGGGCATCATCCCGGACACGCTGTTCTCCGCGCTGACGGCGGGCAGCGTGCTTCAGGCGCTGTTCGTCGCGCTGCTCGTCGGGTTCGCGCTGCAGGGCATGGGCAGGGCGGGCGAGCCGGCGTTGCGGGCGATCGCGTCGCTGCAGAAGCTGGTGTTCAAGGTCCTGGTGATGATCCTGTGGCTCGCCCCGATCGGTGCGTTCGGTGCCATCGCGAACGTCGTCGGCCAGACCGGCTGGACCGCGGTCACGCAACTGCTCGGGCTGATGCTCGCCTTCTACCTGACCTGCATCGTGTTCGTGTTCGGCGTGCTGGGCGTCATCCTGCGGGTGGTCTCCGGAGTGTCGATCTTCAAGCTGGTGCGCTACCTGGCCCGCGAGTACCTCCTGATCGTGTCCACGTCGTCCTCGGAATCCGCCTTGCCGCGCCTGATCGCCAAGATGGAGCACCTGGGCGTCGAGCGCACGACGGTTGGCGTGGTGGTGCCGACCGGGTACTCGTTCAACCTCGACGGCACCGCGATCTACCTGACCATGGCGTCGCTGTTCATCGCCGGTGCGATGGGTGACCCGCTGTCGTTGACCGAGCAGATCGGTCTGCTGGTGTTCATGATCGTCGCCTCCAAGGGTGCCGCCGGCGTCACCGGCGCCGGCCTGGCGACGCTCGCGGGCGGGCTGCAGAGCCACCGCCCGGACCTGCTCGACGGCGTCGGCCTGATCGTGGGCATCGACCGGTTCATGTCGGAAGCCCGTGCGCTGACCAACTTCTCGGGCAACGCGGTGGCCACCATCCTGGTCGGATCGTGGACTCACACCATCGACAAGGACAGGGTCGACGCCGTGCTCAGCGGCGACGCTCCGTTCGACGAATTGACCATGCTCGATGACGAAGACGACCGCGTCGAAGAGCCCGTGCAGGAGCGCATCCCTGCACCGGCGTAGGGCGCGGAGATGAAGGACCCGGCCAGCCCTCCCCCCCCGACTGGCCGGGTCCTTTCATGTCGGCCCCCGCGTGAATTGAACCGAACCGCAGCCCAGCTCGTTTCCTCTATGACGGCCCAACCGGCCACCGAGCGGGCGTGCCGCGACATCGCACCCCGGAACGACATGGAGGTGCATGATGCGCGCAGCATTACTGACTTTGATCGCCGTGGCCGCCGCGGCGTGCGGATTGATCCTCGCCCCAGCGGGTTTGGCTTCCGCCGGATCCAACGAGGCCATCGTCACCATTGGCCAGCTGGAAGCTTCCGGCTACGACGTCCGCGTCGATCGCATTGGGAGCGCGCCACTTTCGGAGTGCGAAGTGACCAGCGTGCGCAACCCGCAGGAGCAGACCAGGCTCATCCGGGTGGATGGACGCAAGGGCCGCGACCGCTTCATCGAGGTGGTGGTGAACCGGACCATCACCGTGTCACTGGACTGCTCCAGCAGGTAACCGTGCTCAGCGCGAGCAGTTGAGCGAGACCGACACCGTCTGACTGGTGGTCTGCGGGACCAGGATTCGGTCACCGCCGAGCCCGGGGCCGACGTACGGCACGAGCTGCGACACGGTCTGCGGATTGCGCACGCTGGTCACCGTGCACTTGTCGATGGATCCGGTGCCGATCTTGTCGATGGTCACCGTGTAGCCCTGGTCCTGCAGCCGCGAGATCACGTCCTGCGCCGTCTCGTCCGCGCCGGCGAAACCGGCCGGGGCGACTGCCGCTGCGCATACTCCGATGGTCGCCGCTGCAACCGTCCACTTCATGCGCATGGCCGCGCCTCCTGTCGTGTCGCGACCATCATCCCCTAGTTGGCGCGCGGGGGGAACCTTACGGAGTCGGGCGCGGCGGGTCAGCGCGAGCAGTCCAGCGACACCGAGATCGACCGGCCGGTCTCGATCTCGATGATGCGCCACTTGCGATTGCCGTTCGCGTCCTTCTTGCCGTAGTAGTCGCGAATCGTGCGGGTCTGGATCTGCGGGTTGCGCACACTGGTCACCACGCAGTCCTGGATGGGCGCGCTCCCGACTCGGTCGACGTTCACCGTGTACCCGTCGAGCTGCAACTGGTTGATGGTGATCTGGGCGCCCGGGTCGGCGGTGGCGATGCCTGCCGGCACGGTCACCACGCATACTGCTGCGGCCAAAGTGGCCAGTGTGGCTGAAATCAACGATGGACGCATGGGTGGGCGCCCCCTGTCTGGTAAATGGATGTAGTTCGACTGATTTATCGCTGTGGGGGCGCAAAACGTTCCATGCCGCCGAGCGGCCCTTGCCGAACCGCCGCCGCCGTTAGCTCGCGCGGCTACCATCGCGCCCAACCGACCGAGGGAGCCGACGATGCGCAGCACCATGCAGGACGTCCCGTTGACCGTCACGACGATCATGCGATACGCCTCGGACGTCAACGGCGACCGCACCGTGACCACCGCCATGGGTGGCGGCCGCTACCGCACGACCACGTACCGCGAGCTCGGCGAGCAGGCCGCGCGACTGGCCAACGCGCTACGCGGACTCGGCATCACCGGTGACGAACGCGTCGGCACCTTCATGTGGAACAACGCTGAACACCTCGCGGTGTATTTGGCCGCGCCGTCGATGGGCGCGGTCCTGCACACGCTCAACATTCGGCTCTCGCCCGAACAGATCGCCTACATCGCCAACGAGGCGGAGGACCGGGTGATCGTCGCCGACCTCTCGTTGGCCGCGCAGCTCGCTCCCGTGCTCCCGTTGCTGACGACCGTGCACACGGTGCTCGCGGTCGGCGACGGCGACCTCGCCCCGTTGCAGGACGCCGGGAAGATGGTGGTGCGCTACTCCGACGCGTTGGCCGGCCGGTCGCCTTCCTTCGACTGGCCCGAGCTCGACGAGAACTCAGCCGCCGCAATGTGTTACACCAGCGGCACGACCGGCAACCCGAAGGGCGTCGTCTACAGCCACCGGTCGGCGTATCTGCATTCGATGAGCACCTGCACCACCAACGTGCTCGGCGTCGGGGTCGGCGACTCCGTGCTGCCGATCGTGCCGATGTTCCACGCCAACGCCTGGGGTCTCCCGTATGCGGCGTTGATGGCGGGGGCCGACCTCGTCTTGCCCGAACGCTTCATGGACGCAACGTCGCTCGTCGACCTGATCGAGACACAGCGGCCGACCGTCGCCGGGGCCGTGCCGACCATCTGGAACGACGTGCTCAACCATCTGGAACGCAATCCGGGCCACGACATCTCGTCGCTACGGCTGGTGGCGTGCGGCGGCTCCGCGGTGCCGTTGTCCATGATGAAGGTGTTCGAGGAACGCTACGGCGTCCGGATTCAACAAGCCTGGGGGATGACGGAGACCTCTCCGGTGGCGACGGTTGCCATCCCGATCCCTGGCGTCACCGACGAACTGTCCTGGGCGTTGCGCTCCAGCCAGGGCCGGGCGGCGTGTGGCGTCGAGGTCCGCATCGTCGACGACGCGGGCCACCCGCTGCCACACGACGGCAAGGCCGTCGGCGAGATCGAGGTGCGGGGGCCGTGGGTCACCGGTTCGTACTACCTGGGCCGCGACGAGTCGAAGTTCGACAACGGCTGGTTGCGCACCGGCGACGTCGGGTGCGTCGACCCGCTCGGCTTCGTCACGCTCACCGACCGCGCCAAGGACGTCATCAAGTCCGGCGGCGAGTGGATCTCGTCGGTCGAGCTCGAGAACCACCTCATCGCGCATCCCGCGGTGCTCGAGGCCTCCGTCGTCGCCGTGCCCGACGAGCGTTGGCAGGAACGCCCGCTGGCCGTCGTCGTGCTCAACGACGGTGCCGACGCCACCCCGCAGCAGCTGCGGGAATTCTTGGTGGACAAGGTGGTTCGCTGGTGGCTGCCCGAGCGCTGGACCTTCGTCGACCAAGTGCCGCGCACCAGTGTCGGCAAGTACGACAAGAAGACGATCCGGGCTCGCCACGCCGACGGCGAGTACGACGTGATCGAGTACCGCGACTAGCGTTCGGCGCGCTGGTAGGCCGTGACGACGGCCGCGCCGCCGAGGCCGATGTTGTGCTGCAGCGCGGCGGTGACGCCGTCGACCTGGCGCTTGTCGGCGGTGCCGCGCAGCTGCCAGGTCAGCTCGGCGCACTGAGCTAGCCCGGTGGCGCCGAGCGGATGGCCCTTGGAGATCAGCCCGCCCGACGGGTTGACCACCCAGCGCCCGCCGTAGGTGGTGTCGCCGTCGTCGATGAGCTTGGGCGCCTCGCCCTCGCCGCACAGCCCGAGCGCCTCGTACAGCAGTAGCTCGTTGGCCGAGAAGCAGTCATGCAACTCGATGACCTGGAAGTCGTGCGGACCGAGCCCTGATTGGTCGTAAACCTTCTGCGCCGCTTGGACGTTCATGTCGTAGCCGATGATGTTCGCGGCGCTGCCGTCGAACGTGCTGGCGAAGTCGGTGGTCATCGCCTGGCCGACGATCTCGACGGCCTGGGCGGCCAAACCGTGCTGGGCGACGTAGTCCTCGCTGACCACGATCGCTGCGCCCGACCCGTCGGAGGTGGGGGAGCACTGCAGCTTGGTCAGCGGGTCGGAGATCATCTTGGCGGCCAGGATGTCGTCGAGCGTGTACTCGTCCTGGAACTGGGCGTACGGGTTGTTCACCGAGTGCTTGTGGTTCTTGTAGCCGATCTTCGCGAAGTGCTCGGCAGTGCTTCCATATTTCTTCATGTGCTCGCGGCCCGCGGCGCCGAACATCCACGGCGCCACCGGGAATGCCATCGTGTCGGTCTCGTTGAGCGCGACGATGTGACGCATCAGCGGCGACTCGCGGTCGTCGGCCCCGCCGCCGAGGGAGCCGGGCTGCATCTTCTCGAAGCCCAGCGCGATGACGCAGTCGGCGAGCCCGCCGCGGATCGACTGCGCGGCAAGGTAGAGCGCCGTCGAGCCCGTCGAACAGTTGTTGTTGACGTTGACGATCGGGATGCCCGTCATGCCAAGCTCGTAGAGCGCGCGCTGGCCCGACGTCGAGTCGCCCGAGCAGTACCCGACGTAGCCCTGCTCGACGTCGGTGTAGGGGATGCCGGCGTCCTCCAGCGCCTTGGTGCCGGACTCCTTGGCCATCTGCGGGTAGTCCCAGCCCTCCCGGCGACCGGGCTTTTCGAACTTCGTCATTCCGACTCCGACGACGAAGACCCGATTCTTGCTGGTGTTGGCCATGATCCATCCCTTCGCTGCGCTGCGGTTGTTTGCAACATACCGCCCGCAATTGGGATCAGGAGAACAGGTCGGTGTACTCCGGGCAGTAGATTCCGACGGCCGAGACGATGAACGCGGCGGCCTGGCGGGTGGTCAGATCCGAGTTCGCAAGGATCTCGTGGCCGAGCTCGCCAATCGAGGCGCCGTCGTCGAACGCGCTGCACACGTAGTGCCCGTTCTCGATCGCCGTCTTGGGCGAGTCATAGCCGATGCCCTCGCTCTGGAGCTCGTTGAGGAACTGGTCGTCGGCCGAGCTCAACGCGCTGGCGGTGCCCGCGGTGGCGACGGCGGCCAACCCGAGTGCGCCTGCGACGAAGGCGGTTCCGGCGAGCTTGGCGACCTTGTGAGCGAACATGGTGACTCCCTGGTGACGTCGTGGTTGCTCCGGAGGATTTCCGGACTGACGTCAGCCTCTGACGGGGGCCTTTGCGGATTCTTGGAAGATTCTTGGCGCGCCGCTCAGCTGTAGTTGAGCCACCAGTTGTACAGCGACTCGAGGTTGCTGCTCTGGACGTCGGCGAGCATCAGATCCTGCCGCTGGCTCCACATGACGTCGGCGCTGCCCTGATAGGTACCGCAGCCCACCTGACCAGCGACGACCTCGGCATTGCTCTTGAAGTTCCAGTCCTGGGGCGAGTCCATACCCGTGCCCGGACACTGGAGCACCTCTTCGTTCTCCGCGAGCGACTGGTCGAAGTGGTCCTGCAGCTCGGCGTCCGTCGCGAACAGCGAGTACCGCGCCGCGTCCGGGCCGTCGGGCTGCGTCGACTTGCGGCAGTCGACGGTGGCCAGGGCACCCGGCGCAGGCGGGCTGACGATCTCGCACACGCTGGTCGGGTAGCCCGACGGAATCAACGCCATCAGCTTGGCGCCGAACGAATCCGGATTCACCGTCGGCGTCGGCTCGTCAGTGGTGGACGTCGGCTTCGACCGTGACGTCGACACCTTCGTGGGCGACTTGGACGTCGACGTCGGTCCGGCGGCGTTGGTGTCGTCGCCACCGAGCGCAAGCACGATCCCGATGGCGCCTGCGACCAGGACGACCACGGCGACGATCGCCCCGATGACGATCAACGGGACCTTGTTGCCGCCCTTCGGTTTCGAGCCGGGCGGGGGCGGTGGCGTCCACGCGCCACTCGCCGATGCCCCACCCGGAGGCGGCGGCGGACCGGTGAAGCCGTACTGCTGCGACGGCGTCGCCGTCGGGAACGAGCCGGGCGTCGGCGTTGCGGGGAACGAGCCGGGCGTCGGCGTTGCGGGGAACGAGCCAGGCGTCGGCGTCGCGCTATACGGCGCATAGCCGGGCGGCGGTGGGGGAGGCGGCATACCCGGGGGCGGCGTCAGCGTGGGAGCGGCGAGGGTGGCGCCTTGATCGGCAGGCATACCCGGCGTCGTCGCCGCCTCGCTGCGCTGCACGATGGTGTTGGCCTGGCCCTTGTCGCTTTCCGTCAACGCCTGCTGGGCCGCCATCGCCATGTCACCCGCGGAGGAGAACCGCTCCTCGGGCTTCTTGGCCATGCCGCGGGCGATCACCTGGTCGAACGCCGAAGGGATGCCCGGGCGTTCGACGCTTGGCCGCGGAATGGGCTGCATCAAATGGGCCGTGATGACGACGCTCACGCTGTCGCCGCCGTAGGGCTGCGAACCCGTCAGGCACTCGTGCAGGACACAGGCCAACGCGTAGATGTCGGCGCGGTAGGTGACGTCGCCGCTAGTGAACCGCTCGGGCGCCATGTAGGCGTACGTGCCGACGGCGGTGCCCAATTCGGTCAGCTTCTCGTCGCTGGCGGCGTTGGCGATGCCGAAGTCCACCAGATAGGCGAAGTCCTCCCGGGTGACAAGGATGTTCTCCGGCTTGACGTCGCGGTGCATGATGGCGCTCTCGTGCGCGGCGTCCAGCGCCGAGGCGACCTGCCTGACGATCGCCACCGCGCGGGCCGGCGTCATGGGCCCGTAGTTCTTCAGCAGCTTGCGCAGATCCGAGCCGCTGATCATCCGCATGTCGACGAAGAGCACGCCGTCGATCTCGCCGTAGTCGTGAATCGGCACCACGTGCGGTTCCTGCAGCCGCCCCGCGGAGTGGGCCTCGCGCTGGAGTCGCTTGCGGAACACCGGGTCGTGGGAGACGCCCTCCGGCAGCAGCTTCAACGCGACGGTGCGGTCCTTGACGGTGTCCTCGGCCTCATAGACCTCACCCATGCCGCCCTTGCCGATCAGCCGTAGCAGGCGATAGGGCCCGAACTGGGTGCCCTCCCGCGACGTCGGCTCGCTCATGTGCCGTCTCCTCGAAACACCGCGAAACATCGGCACCCCGGTGACGTGCCGGTTAGCACACTAGTGCGTTGCTGAATTCAGGACAGCCGAACCACTTCCGTCAGGTGGGGGCGGGCGCGCGGAGCTCGAAGGTGAACTCGTAGTCGCAGATGCGGATCACGTCGCCGTGGGCAAGGGTGGCCGTGCCCCGAATCCGCTCGTCGCCCACCTCGACACCGTTGGCCGAGCGCAAATCGGTGATGACGAAGCTCGTTCCCGTATCGATGATGACGGCGTGATGTCTGCTGACGTTGACGTCGTCAAGCACGATCTCGTTGTCCGGCAGGCGCCCGATCCTGGTGGCCACCGCTACCAGCGGATGGCTCATCCCCGTCGCGAAGCGCAGGAACGCGACCGACGTCTGGGCTCCGACGGCGGTGCGCGCGTCGATGCTGTTGATCTTGTGCACCGCGGTGGTGAGCGCGGCCTTGCGGACGTTGAGCGGTTCCTGTCGCAGGATGCGTTCGTGCAGGTTGCGGACCGTTTGGCCGGGATCGATCCCGAGATCGTCGGCCAGGGTCGACTTCAACCGTTGGAAGGCGTCCAACGCGTCGGACTGCCGTTCGGACAGGTAGTACGCCGTGATCAGCTGAATCCACAGCGGCTCGCGATACGGATGTTCGGTCACCAGCGCCTCGAGCCCGCCGATCACGCCAAAGGCGCGGTTGCAGGCGATCTCGGCCTCCGCGAGGGCGGTGTGCGCGACGACCTTGTCCTCGACGAGTGCGGTGGACAACGGCTCGACGAACTGAAAGTCGCGCAGGTCCTCGAGCACGGCCCCGCGCCATTCGGCGAGCGCATTCTGCAGATGCCTGCTGGCCTGCTCGAACTGGCTGGCGGCGGCCGCCTGCACGCCCGCGTTCTTCGCGGCGACGAAGCGGCCGAGGTCGCAGTCGGCGTCGGCGATCGCCAGCCGGTATCCAGGTGGCGCACTGGCCAGCACCGACTTCGGCTCGAGTCCGGCGTTCGATACCAGTTTGCGCAGGTTGGAGACGTACGAGTGCAGGCTGGCCTTCGGTTCGGGGGGAGGGAACTGCTCCCAGGCGGCGTTGACAAGCGACTCGCTGCTGACCGGCCGGTTGCGGCCGATCACCAACATCGCCAGCACCGCCCGTTGCTTCGGCGTGCCCAACGGCAGGGGGGCGCCGTCGGCGGTCATCTGCAGCGGGCCGAGCACGCCGTACTCCAGTCGTTTTCCCATTACCGGCAATTGTGCCGCCCAGCGCCAGAGTTTCCACCGTTTCGGGTGTCCGGGTGGTGTAGATGTAGTTAGAACGTGTTCTAGTTTTCGGCGTCGAAGGGAATGCGAGATGGCATTGCGGGTCGTGCAGTGGGCGACGGGCGGCGTCGGCATCGCCGCGATCAAGGGCGTGCTCGAGCATCCCGACCTCGAACTGGTCGGCTGCTGGGTGCACTCGGAGGCCAAGGGCGGCAAGGACGTTGGCGAGCTCGCGGGTATCGAGCCGCTCGGCGTCGCCGCGACCAACAGCGTCGACGAGATCCTCGCCCTCGACGCCGACGCGGTGATCTACTCCCCGCTGATGCCCAATCCCGACGAGGTGGCGGCGCTGCTGCGGTCGGGCAAGAACGTGGTGACGCCCGTCGGGTGGTTCTACCCCGGCGACAAGGAGGGGGCACCCCTGCGCGCGGCGGCGGTCGAGGGCAACGTCACCCTGCACGGCACCGGCATTGCGCCGGGCGGCATCAGCGACAAGTTCCCGCTGATGATGTCGATCATGTCGACGGGCGTGACATTCGTTCGCGCCGAGGAGTTCTCCGACCTGCGCACCTACGACGCGCCCGACGTGCTGCGCTACGTGATGGGTTTCGGCGACACCCCCGAGAAGGCCCTGACCGGACCGATGCAGAAACTGCTCGACGGTGGCTTCATCCAGTCGGTGAAGATGATCGTCGACACCATGGGCTTCAACGCCGATCCGCAGATCCGCGCCACCCAGGAGATCGCCGTCGCCACGGCGCCCATCGACACCCCGATGGGCGCGATCCAGCCCGGGCAGGTGGCCGGGCGCAAGTTCCACTGGGAAGCGCTCGTCGGCGACGAGCCCGTGGTCCGCGTGACCGTGAACTGGTTCATGGGTCAGGAGAACCTCGATCCCCCATGGACGTTCGGACCCGCGGGTGAGCGCTACGAGATGGAGGCCAAGGGCGACCCGGACTTCTCGGTGACCATCAAGGGTTTCCAGCCCGAGACCGTCGCGGAGGGCCTCGAGTGCAACAACGGCATCGTCGCCACGGCGGCGCACTGTGTGAACTCGATTCCCGCGGTGTGTGCGGCCGAGCCCGGCATCGCTACGTACCTCGACCTGCCGCTGATCAGTGGGAAGGCCGCGCCGCGCCTGCGGTGAGCAGTGCGACGCGACCCGTCGGATCGGTCACGGCCGCACCAGGATTCGGATCGGGTCACCGTCGGCCTTGTCGAGTTTCTCGATGCCGAGCGCGACGTCCTCCAGATCCACCACCTCGCTGATCGAGCGGGACAAGTCGAGCCGCCCCAGCGAGACGAGCTGCGCCAGCGTGCCGATGTCGGCGTTCTGATAGCCGAGGTGGCCCAGTACCTGACGCTTGAACAGATTGAAGATCGACGTCGGCCCGATGGACGGAGTGTCGGCGCTCATGCCGACGCCGACCAGCCGGCCGCCGACCGTCAGGCTGTTCAGGGCCTGCTCGAACGTCGACTTCAGCCCGACCGCGTCGAACGCGACGTCGAGGTTGCGCCCGCCGGTGGCCTCGGCGATCTTCGCGGGCAGGTCGGCGTCGCGGGCGTCGAACGCGTAGTCGGCGCCGACGGCCAGCGCCCGGTCGAGGATGGTGGGCTTGATGTCGACGGCGATGATCGGGGCCGCGCCGACCAGTCGGGCCAGCTGGACCATATGGGTGCCGAGACCGCCGACGCCCCACACGCCGACGGACTCGCCGATGCCGACGGCGGCCGTCCGCACGATGGCGCCGTATGGCGTGGACACGGCGTCGGCCAGGATCGCGGCCTGTTCCATCGGCACGTTGTCCGGAATCCTGGTCAGCCCGAACGCCTGTGCCACGGTGTACTCGGCCCAGGCGCCGTCGTAGGCGAACGCCATGAGGCGGATGCGCAGACAGTTCGACATGTCGCCGCGGGCGCAGTTCACGCATTCCAGGCACGGCTTGCCCGCGGCCACCACCACCCGATCGCCCTCGGCCCAGCCGGTGACGCCTGGCCCGAGTTTGGCGACGGTGCCCGACGCCTCGTGGCCCTGCGTCACCACCGGCAACTGCGAGGGGAAGGTGCCGTTGATGAGGCTGAGGTCGGAGTGACAGATGCCGCAAAACGCGACCTTGATCAGCACCTCGCCAGGGCCGGGTTCGGGTACCGGAACGTCTTCCACCGCAATCGTTTTGGAGTCTGCGTAGAACCTCTGGGCCCTCATCGTGTCGGCCATGCCGCTCCCTTCGTCGCGCGTCGTGGTACTTGGGGGTACCATCGCCATCATGGCGCAGCCGATGGTGGTCAAGCAATCACGGGCAATTCCGGTGACCCAGGAGGCTGCGTTCAGCGGCACCGTCCCGATCCCGCTGCCCACACTCTTCCACCGCTGGTACGGCCCCATTCCACCGATCAAGGCGGTGAACGACCAGACCGGCGACTGGAACACCGTCGGGCAGAGTCGCACGGTCGTGTTGACCGGCGGGGGCAGCATGCGCGAGCAGCTCACCTCCTACGACGAGCCGAAGTCGTTCGGCTACACCCTGTCGGACGTCAAGGGTCCGCTCGCGCCGCTGGTGGACCACGTCGACGGGCTCTGGTCCTTCGAGTCCGTCGGCACGGGAAGCAGGGTCACCTGGCAGTGGGCGATCCATCCCCGCTCGGCGTTCACCGCCCCGCTGCTGCCCGTGTTCGGCAGGCTGTGGCTGGGCTACGCGCGTCGGTCACTCGAGGAGTTGTCGGACCAGTTGGTGGGCTGATGGCTCAGGGAATCCGGTAGAACGGGTTCGGCAGCAGGAACGTCCGTTCGGCGAAACCCCCCGCCAGGTCCGACGGCTGATCGCCGACGTTCGCGATGATGGTGTAGCCGTCGGCCTCGATGTCGGCGCGTTGCGGCGCCTTGAAATCCGCCGCTGAAGAGTAATGTGCGCCAACGGGTTCCATGACGAGGCCCGCGTATCCGTCGTATCCGACGTCGCGCAGGTTGCGTTCGGTGGCCGTACGCTGCGACTCGTCGCGACCGGTGATGAAGAAGATCGCCGCACCACGATCCCGGGCAGTCGTGAAGACGTCCATGGTCGGCGGGAGCACCGTCGAGGAGGCCCTCAGGTCCCACGCCCGCCAGCCGCACGGGCCCTGCGGAAGCGTGGTGCACGGGCCGTCGATCACCCGGCCGAAGTCGTTGGCCTTGATCGCCTCCCAGTTCGACAAGGCGGTCTCGTCGATGTCGAACACCACCGCGGGCCGGTCCACGCGGGGCGCCTCTTCGTCGATCCACGCGGCCGCGGGCGCCGCAGCCAGCTGCAGGTCGGTCAGGTAGGCGCCGCTGTCGTAGTAGCCGACGGCCTCGGTCTTGAGGTCACCGACGTTGGCGGGCTGCACGGGCGGCGGGAGGATCGGAACCGGTGGGGCAGGCGGTTCCGCGACGGCCACCGGGGTCGCCGCGATCAGCGCGCACACGGCGACGGCGGAGGCGATGCCGGCGCGTCTGAGCACGCGATGGAGCCTAGCGGGACCGCGTTTGGCACACTCGGTTCCCGTGAACGGACTGGTGCTTGCGGGTGGGGGATTGGCGGGTATCGCCTGGGAGACGGGGATCCTGCGCGGCATCGCCGACGAGGCGCCGGACACCGCCCAGGCGCTGTTGGCCTCCGACGTGCTGCTTGGCACCTCGGCGGGGGCAACGGTGGCCGCGCAGCTCGGCAGTGGGGCCTCGCTCGACGAACTGTTCGCCCGGCAGGTCGCGGACACGTCCGCCGAACTCAACTCCGGCGTCGACCTCGACGACATCAGCGCGCTCTTCATCGACGCGATGTCGGTCCCAGGCGTCACGAAGGAGCAGAAGCTGCAACGCATCGGCGCCATCGCACTGGGCAGCGCGACCGTCGCCGAGTCCGTGCGCCGCGACGTGATCGCCCACCGACTGCCCAACCACGACTGGCCCGATCGGGTGCTGCGGGTGACGGCGATCGACACCGCGACGGGCGAACTGGTGGTGCTCGATAGGCACGCGAACGTCGCGTTGGTGGACGCGGTGGCCGCCAGTTGCGCCGTGCCAGGCGCGTGGCCACCCGTCACGATTGGCGATCGGCGCTACATGGACGGCGGCGTCGGAAGCACCGTCAACATGGGGGCCGCCAGCGACTGCGACTCCGTCGTCGTGCTGGTGCCCTCCGGGGAGACGTCGCCGTCACCGTTCGGGGATGGGGCAGTCGCCGAAATCGCGGCCTTCCCCGGCGCTACCCTGACCGTCTTCGCCGACGACGATGCGCTCGCCGCGTTCGGCCGCAACCCGCTCGACCCGGCGTGCCGGATTCCGTCGGCGCACGCCGGACGGGCACAGGGCCGCCGCGAGGCGTCACGGGTGGCCACGTTTCTCAATGTCTGAGGTCTAGGTATCTGACTCGCGGTCGACGAACGTGTCGAGCGCGATCGCGGCGAGCTCCTGGCCGATGTCGATGACCTCTCCTGCGCGGTAGAACTCGAGGCTGCGGCACGCCGTACGCGGCACCTCGATCAGCACGTCGGGCGGATACGCCGCGAGCGTGTGGCGCATCAATGCCGACTGCGCGATGTCGATGGCGCGGTTCATCACCTCGAAGCCGCCGAGTTTGGGTACCGGCATCGGGTCCGCGTCGCGCACGGAGTCGACCTCCGTGCCGTCGTCGGCCGACCCGTTGAACCGGCTGAGTACTGAACGCGCGGTCGGCGTGTCGAGCAGCGTGCGCGCCGCGCTCGTGTCGAGCAGCGCCGTCGTATTGCGCCACATCCTGCTCAACAACTCAGCGCTGGGCCGGGACTCGGGCCGCGAGCCGTGGAAGGGGTCGTCGCCGTTGAGGCTCACGGCGATGGTCACGTCGGCGTTGACCGCGGCGATCGGCGCCATGGGAAGTGGGTCGAGGATGCCGCCGTCGGCGAGCAGTCGACCGTCGTGCTCGTGTGGGGTGATCACCCCGGGGATCGCGATGGACGCGCGGATCGCCGCGTCGACCGGACCGCGCTGGAGCCACACCGACTTGCCGGAGATGAGGTCGGTGCTGACCGACGTGTACGGGATCGGCAGGTCCTCGATCGCCACCTCGCCGAGGATGTCGCGGACCTTGTCGAGGATCTTCTCGGCCCGCAGCACGCCCGCCGCCGTGAGCGACGGGTCGAGCAGGCGGAGCACGGCCCGTTGCGTCAAAGAGCTTGCCCACTCGGTGTATTCGTCGAGCTTGCCGGCGGCCTCTAGACCGCCGACCAACGCTCCCATGGAAGACCCCGCGATGCCGACGATCTCGTGCCCACGGTCGCGCAGTTCGTTGATGACGCCGATGTGGGCGTAGCCCCGGGCCCCGCCACTACCAAGCGCCAATGCCACCCGCATGGTGGCCATTGTCCACTGCTTGGTTAGCAGCCCACTCGGGAGAAGAACGCGACGGCGACGAGGCCGATGATGAAGGCGACTGCCGGCTGTCCGCTGGACAGGGCCACCGCGACACCGGAGATGGCCGCGATGGCGATCAGAAGCAGAACGATGCCCATGAGCACCTTCATGCCGTTGATCGATCCGTGCGCAGCAGGCGGTAGGTCGGTGCGGATGCGTTCGACCTGGCCGTCGTTGGGTCCGGGCATCTGGCGTCCTCTCAAGCAGTGATGAGGGACACAGTGTAACCGACATTGTGACTGGCGCCACAACATGTAGATGGGCTAATTGCCTGGTGGCGCGGCGTTTCCGGGTCGCTGGCCTTGCCGGCGTGGCAGTGTTGTTGCGCGTGACGGACGGGCGGTCCAGAGTGCGCACTGCGCTGGCCGGTCTCGGGCGGCCACGGCCGCGCGATGCGTTCGCCGGCCTCGTCACCGGGCTGTTCTCCATCCCCGAAGGCATGGCGTACGCGAGCATCGGGGGCTTCAATCCCGTTGCGGGGCTGTACTCGGGGATGCTGTCGACGATCCTCGGCTCGGTATTCGCGAGAACCGTGCTGATGGTGACGACGCTGACGAGCGCCCTGGCTCTTTCGTCGCGAAGCGTGCTGACCGCGGCCGGACTCGATCCTGGCGACCCGGCGAACGTCGCCGCGCTCGCGCTGGTGGTTGGTGCGGTGATGCTGCTGTTCGGGCTGCTGAAGTTCGGTGCCATCATGAACTTCGTCTCCAACGCGGTCATGACGGGGTTCACCACCGGTATCGCCGTCCAGATCATCGCGGGCGTCATCTTCGATGCCACCGGGTACAAACCCCAGAGCCACAACACGATTCGCAAGTTCGTCGAGGCGTTCGCCAACGTCGGCTCCTGGCAGCTTGCGCCGTGTCTCGTCGCATTGGCGACGGTGGCGGTGTGGGCGGCCTTCCACCTCGTCAAGCGGTTGAAGGCCTTCGCGACGCTGATTGCGCTCGTCGTGGTGACCGCGGCCGTGACCCTGCTGCACGCCGACGTCGAGACCGTCGGCGACATCGCTTCGATCCCGAATGCGTTGCCGCCGTTCGTGTTGCCGAACCTCGACGCGATCCCTGGCCTACTCGCCGGCGGGCTCGCGGTGGCGTTGGTGGGGCTCGCCCAGGCGGCGGGCATCTCCGCGGCCGTGCCGAACCCCGACGGCAGCCGGCCAAAGACCTCGCGCGACTTCACCGCCCAGGGCGTGGCGAACCTGGCGGGCGGTTTCTTCGGTGCGCTGCCGACGGGTGGCTCGTTGTCCCGCACCGGCGTTGCGGTTTCCGCTGGGGCGCAGACGCGGTGGGCGGGCATCTTCGCCGGCCTGTGGCTGACGGTGCTCGTCCTGCTCGCCGGGTCGCTCGCCGAACTGATTCCGATGCCCGTGATCGGCGGCCTCATCCTCGTCATCGGCGTCGAACTGGTCGCGGGCCGGTGGGCCGACATCAAGCTCGTGTTGCGGACCGCGCCACTCTCGGCCGTCGCCATGGTCATCACCTTCGTCGCCACCACCGAACTGCCGCTGCACCAGGCGATCCTGATCGGGGCCATCACGTCGCTGGTGCTCTACTGCGTGAAGGCGTCGCAGTCGGCCACGCTGGTGGCGTTGCGTCCGGACCCCGACGGCGGATGGGACCGCGCCGACGTCCCCGACGCCTGCCCAAGCAACGAGGTGACCGTGCTGCACTACGCGGGCGTCGGACTGTTCGCCGAGGTGCCGCGCATCGACGAGCTCTGGCCGCGGGTGGCCGATTCGCGCAACGCCGTCGTCGTGCTGAGCATGGGCACGCTGCCCGACGTGCCGTCGTCGAAGGTCATCCGCGCCATCCGCAAGTGGGCCTCCGACCTGGATGCCAACGGTGGTCGGCTCATCATCGCCGGGGTCAGCCCGGCCGTCGAGAAGGTGCTCGACCGCGGCGGCCTCACCGAGGTGCTCGGCGACGACGGCATCGTGCCCGGCACCACCCGGATCTTCGGAGCGGTCGACGAGGCCCTGGCGCGCGGTCGGCGCTGGATCGCGCAGCGCTCCGAAGCCTCCGGCGACTGACTTCCGACCGCCGTGATTTAAACGGGTCGGTTAGCTGGGCGTCACCCGCAGAGGTCGTTGGCCGCGGCCTCGGCGGCGACGATCACGGCGGCTTGGCGCCCTGGGGGCAGTTGTGACCACGCGGTGCCGAACGTGCCGGGGCCCGCCTGGTCCGACGATTGCAAGCTGCTCAGATACGGCTCGAACTGAGTCTTCGGGTCGCCACCCTGCGCGGTCATCCACATCGTCGCGGCATGGCAGGCCTGGAAGTACTCCTCCTCGGTCGACTCGGCGGGCGCCCCAACGGCCGTCGTGACGCCACCGGGGGACCGTCCGACCGCACCGGGGGCCGCCGTGTGCGTCTCGAGCGTCGAGGTCGGCGTGCTGGCGGCCGACGGGGTCGACGTCGTGGACGGGGCCCCGTCCGAACCCGACGAGCACCCGGCGAGGGCGGCGGAACCGACCATGATGGCGGCGAGGATCGGGTAGCGGCGCATGACGTCAATCTATGCAACACTCGGCACCGTGCCGGAGCGGACCGTATGTCAGGAGTGTTGTCGGGCTTGATGCCCGCCCCCTGACCCTCCGGCTCTTTGGAGTTGCCCTCCCATGTCCCTCGCTTCCCCGTCCCTGGTCGCGCCCACTCGATTGCGTTTGCCCGACCTGCTCCACGCCACCGACCGAGCCGCTGACGCGGTGCTCTCCGGCCGCTACGACCACCTGTTGCCGGCCGGCGGCCCGCCGACCGACGATCGGTGGTTCACCCGGCTTCTCGGCGACGACGAACTCGACGTCTGGCTCATCAGCTGGGTGCCCGACCGGTCCACCGAACTGCACGATCACGGCGGGTCGCTCGGCGCGCTGACGGTGGTGTCCGGGGCGCTTTCCGAAACCCGCTGGGACGGAGCCGCGTTGCGTCGCCGTCGGCTCGCCGCCGGTGACCAGGCCGCGTTCCCGCTGGGCTGGGTGCACGACGTCGCGTGGGCCCGCGATAGCGTGACGGTGAGTGGTCCCACGCTCAGCGTGCACGCCTACTCGCCGCCGCTGACGGCGATGTCGTACTACGACGTCACCGAGCGGAACACGCTGCGCCGCAACCGCACCGAGTTGACGGACAAACCCGAGGGGGACTGATGAGCCGCATCGACGCGGTACTGGACCGCGCCCGTGCCCGGTTGGTCCGGCTCGACGCCCGCGACGTGCCCGTTGCGCTGGACCGTGGCGCGCTGCTCGTCGACATCAGGCCCGCCGCTCAACGCGCGCGCGAGGGCGACGTCCCCGCCGCGCTCGTCATCGAACGCAACGTGTTGGAGTGGCGGTGCGACCCCACCAGCGATGCGAAGCTGCCCGAGGCGATCGGGGACGACGTCGAATGGGTGATCCTGTGCTCCGAGGGCTATACGTCGAGTCTGGCCGCGGCGGCGCTGCTGGACCTCGGCCTGCACCGTGCCACCGACGTGGTCGGCGGATACCACGCGCTGAAGGCCGCAGGCGTACTCGCGCAACTGAACTGAGCCGTCAGCTCGAATAGCCCCTCAGCAGCAGCGGGCGCAGCCGCTCCGTCTTCTCCGGTGTCCACCCCGGCGGCTGGAGGATGGCCGCCCACGCGTTCGCGACGTCGCGGATGTACACGTGGCCATGCCCGTCCGGTACGTCGACGGCCACCGCCATGTCCGCGGACACCTGCAGGAACGTGACCACGGGGATCCACTCCATGGTCGGCGACACGTCGTAGCCGCGGGGCTCACGCAGCCAATCCGGTTTGGAGAACAGCAGTTCCGGGTTCCACCAGGCGATGGGGTCCGACGCGTGCTGCATGTACACCACACGCGGTTGGCCCCACGGATCGTCCGGTCGACCGAGGTTCTGCGGTTCCGCGGTGAAGCGGACGTACTCGCCCTTGTCGTAGATCGGTAGCCACTCCGGCGAGCCCTCGTCGCGGTTGTTCGTCAGGTCGGTCCAGATGGTGTTGTTGAACGTCGGCCCGGAGAACAGGGCGCCGTCGGTGCGGGCGATCAGGTTGTTGAGCGAGAGGAACGGCGTCTCGCCGCCGAACGAACCGAGGCTCTCGCCGAACACCACCAGCTTCGGGCGCTGGCCCTCCGGCCGCTCCCGCACCAGCTCGTCGACCGCTTCGAACATTGCCTGGCCGGCCTGGCGCGCGTTCTCCTTGTCGACCAGGAACGACAACCAGCTGGGCAGGTACGAGTACTGCATCGACACGATCGCGGTGTCGCCGTTGTACATGTATTCCAGCGCCGACGCCTCGGCCGCGTTGATCCAGCCGGTGCCCGTCGTCGTGGCCACGGCGACCACCTTGCGATCGAGCCCACCGGTGCGCAGGAGTTCCTGGGCGGCGAGCCTGGCGGTTTCCTTGATGTCGTCGCCCGAATTGAGGCCCGCGTAGGCGCGGATCGGCTCGATGGCCTTGGCGCCGTTGAACTCACCGAGCTCGTCGACGGTGGGCCCGCCCGCGACGAAGACGCGGCCCTGATGTCCGAGCGACTCCCACGACACCTGCGACTGCGGACCCCCCGAGCGCAACGTGCTCGTGGGAGCGGGGTTGTCGGGGTCGAGCTCGTCGTTGACCGACGCGAACGACTTGTTCAGCACGTCCATGCCGACCCGCACCACGACACCGTTGAGCAGGGCGACGGTGACGATGAGCAACAGGCTGACCACCACCACCGCGGACACCCGGGGCGGGGCGATGCGATCAAGCAGGCGGACCAGGTAGCGCACCAATTTGCCGACCAGCTGGCCGATTTCGACGAACGCGAACAGGAACACCAACGCCAGCACCGCGGTCTGCGGGTGGGCCCAGAAGCCGAGCCGCGGCACGCCCATGAAGTCGCGGACGTCGTCCTGCCAGTGGTGGAAGTAGACGATGGCCAGGATCTGCCCGATGACGGCGACGACCGCCAGCGTCAGCCACGCCCACCGAGGCGCAGGCGGGCTGGTCTCCTTCGACTGCATGTAGCGCACCAACCACACGCCGAAAACGCCGAGCCCGTAGCCGATCGCGCCCGCGGAGCCGCTGACGATGCCCTGGAAGAGCGGCCCGCGGGGTAGCAGCGACGGCGTCAACGACAGCCAGATGAACACCAACCCGAGGGCCGTCCCGAAGAACGTGTAGTGGCGAAGCCACCAGGCGTGCCTGGCTGGCGTCGCGATCTCACCCTCGGCGGCGGCAGCGGGTGTGTCGGTCGGCGTGGGCTCCTCCGACTCCTCGGATTCCTTGGCGTCGGTCTCGGTCACTAGGGAAGATTAACGGTGCCGAAAGTTCGGTGGGCGCTTCTCGGTGAACGCGGCCATGCCCTCGGTCTGGTCGTCGGTGGCGAAGGCCGAGTGGAACAGCCTGCGTTCGTAGAGCAGACCTTCGGTCAAGGTGGATTCGAAAGCCCGGTTGACGGCTTCCTTGGCCATCCTGGCGGCCGAAAGCGACATGCCCGCAATGGTGGTCGCGATGGCCCTGGCCTCGTCGAGCAGCGTGTCGGCGGGCACGACCCGCGACACCAAACCGCTGCGATCGGCCTCTGCGGCGTCGATGGTGCGGCCCGTGAGGATCAGGTCCATCGCCTTGGCCTTGCCGATGGCGCGGGTGAGCCGCTGCGAGCCGCCCATGCCGGGCAGCACGCCGAGCTTGATCTCGGGTTGGCCGAACTTGGCCGTATCGGCGGCGATCAGCACGTCGCACATCATGGCGAGCTCGCACCCGCCGCCGAGCGCGTAGCCGGACACCGCGGCGATGGTGGGGGTGCGGGTGGCTGCGAACTTGGCCCACGGCGCGAAGAAGTCGGAGGCGAACACGTCGGCGAACGACAGGTCGGCCATCTCCTTGATGTCGGCACCGGCCGCGAACGCCTTCTCGTTGCCTGTCAGGATGATCGCGCCGATGCCGGGATCGGCGTCGAATTCTGCTGCTGCCGTGGTGACTTCGGCCATCACCTGGCTGTTGAGCGCGTTGAGCGCCTTCGGTCGGTTCAACGTGATGAGGCCGACGCGGTCCTCGGTGGTGACGAGGATGGTCTCGTAGCTCATGACTGCTCCTAATGCCCGTCTAGTTGGGAAAGGTCAGGTCGGGATCGGCGGAGGCGAAGTACGCCTCGACCTCGGAAGCGTCGCACAGAGTGAGGTTTGGCGGCGACCACTTGGGGTTGCGGTCCTTGTCGATGAGTAGTGCGCGGATGCCCTCGACGAGGTCGTGCGAACGCAGCGCCGCGCACGACGTCCGAAATTCTTGGCGCAGAACGTCTTCCAGGGTGTCCAGCTTGGCGGCGCGGCGGACGGCCTGCAGTGTGACGGCCAACGCGATCGGGGAACGGCTGGCGATCAGGTTGGCGGCGTCGTTGGCCGGTCCCGCATCGTGTCCGCGCAGCGCGGCGAGGATGGCAGGCACTGTCTCACCGGAGAAGCACTCGTCGATCCAGCGTCGTTGTGCGAGTAGCGGACTCGCGGGCGGCTCGACGGCGTGGGCGGCCAGCGCGGCGTCGGGCCCGTCGGCGAGCACCGCCGCCGTGAAGGCGCCGAGCGCGTCGTGCGGAACGAAGTGGTCGGCGAACCCCATCGCAATGGCGTCGGCGCCGGAGAACGGAGCGCCGGTGAGCGCCGCGTGCAGACCTAGTTGCCCTGGGGCGCGCGCCAACAGATAGGTGCCGCCGACGTCGGGGATGAACCCGATGCCGACCTCGGGCATGCCCAATTTCGTCGTGTCGGTGACGACGCGTGTGCTCGCGTGCGCGCTGACTCCGACGCCACCGCCCATGACGATGCCGTCCATCACCGCCACGTACGGCTTGGAGTAGCGCGCGATACGGGCATTGAGCACGTACTCGTCGTGCCAGAAGGCGCGGGTCTTGGAGCCGCCGACCTGCGCGTCGTGGTAGATCGCGACGACGTCGCCGCCCGCGCACAGCCCCCGCTCGCCCGCGCCGGTCAACAGCACGGCGTGGACGGAGTCGTCGTGCTCCCAGTCGTCGAGCGCCTTGGCCAGCCCGGCCACCATCGCGTCGGTGAGCGAGTTGATGGCCTTGGGCCTGTTCAGCGTCACGTGGCCGATGCCGTTCTCGACATTTACTAGGACATCCTCGTTTTCTGCCACGACAGCAATGTAGATCGTCGCCCGTTCGCTACGCACGCCGGGTAACCTTTCCCAAGAAGTTCACAGGTTCGGCGGTTGGGTCGGGAACCAAGCCTCATCGCCGCACGTTGAGTCAGTGTTCGCAATACGCGAGCCACAGCATTAGGAGAGGATCCGACGGTGCGCGAGAGCAGCAACCCGGTATTCAAGTCCCTGCCGAAGACGCAGGGCGGATACGCGCAGTTCGGTACCGGAGCCGCCGGCTACGGTGCTCAGGCGGTACACGCCGACCCCTACGCGGCTCAGCCGTACACCGACCAGCAGTCGGGCGTCACGCAGCCTCTGACCATCGACGACGTCGTCACCAAGACGGGCATCACGCTGGCCGTGCTGACCGTCTCCGCGGTCGTGTCGTACTACCTGGTGTCGATGAACCTGGCGCTCGCCATGCCGCTCCTGTTGGTCGGCCTGCTCGGCGGCTTGGGACTGATGCTCGTCGCCATCTTCGGCAAGAAGCAGGACAACCCGGCGATCGTGCTGAGCTACGCCGTGCTCGAGGGCATGGTGGTCGGCGCGTTCTCGTTCGTGGTCGCCAACCTCATGGTGTCCGGCATCAGTGCCGGTGCACTGATCAGCCAGGCGGTCGTCGGTACCTTGGGCGTGTTCTTCGGCATGCTCGTCGTATACAAGACCGGTGCCATCCGGGTGACGCCGAAGCTCACCCGCTGGATCGCAGCGGCTGGCATCGGCGCGCTTGTGCTCATGATCGTCAACTTCGTGGTCGGAATGTTCACCGACGGAGCGGGCCCGCTGCGTGACGGCGGACCCATCGCGATCATCTTCTCGCTCCTGATGATCGGGCTTGCGGCGTTCTTCTTCCTCACCGACTTCGACTCCGCCGATCAGATGATCCGCGCGGGTGTTCCGTCGAAGGCGGCGTGGGGTATCGCGCTCGGACTGACGGTCACGCTCGTCTGGCTCTACCTCGAGATCCTGCGGCTGCTCAGCTACTTCAACAGCGACTAGCGGCCGCTCCCCGAAAGCCCGGCACGGTGTGCCGGGCTTTCGTTTTGCCCGGACCTCACCTTCCTCCCCGCCGAAACTGCTCACAGATCGCGATTCATCCACAAATTGCGATCTCGCCGCAGTCTCGCGGGCTGAGTTGCGGCAGCGATCAATCAGTGTCGATGCATGCGCATCAACGATTGCCCCTTCGTCGGCAGTGAAGCCATGACTGCGAGCCTGGTCACGAAGTTCGAACTGCGTCGAAGGTTCACGTCGGTGTTTCCCGACGTATATCTGCACCCGGCCGTCGAGCCAACGCTCGATCACCGGGCTCGGGCCGCTTGGTTGTGGTCCCACCGGGAGGGTGTCATCGCCGGACTCACCGCATCGGCCTTGCACGGTGCGAAGTGGGTGGACGACTCGCTACCGATCGAACTGGTATGGCCAAATGCCCGGCCGGCCGAGGGAATCCGCACTTACGACTACAGACTCGGAGGCGATGAATTCTTCGAGCTCGACGGCATGCGCGTCACGACGCTCACGCGCACGGCGTTCGACATCGGCCGACGACGCGGTCGACTCGAGGCCGTGTCGCGGCTCGACGCGCTTGGGAATGCGTCGCGTTTTCGTGTTGGAGACGTAGCGGCTTTGGCGGCGCGACACCGCGGTGCACGAAACGTGCGGCGGCTCGCCGTCGCGCTCGACCTCCATGACCCGGGTGCCGAGTCGCCCAAGGAGACGTGGTTGCGAATGCTGCTCATCGACGAAGGCTTTCCGAGGCCGCAGACGCAAATCCCGGTGCTTGGGCCCGATGGCCAACCGCTGTACTTCCTCGACATGGGGTGGGAGGACCTGAAGGTGGCCGTCGAGTACGACGGAGAGCACCACCGAACGGACCGCCCAAGCTACGCCAAGGACGTCATCCGGCTGGAGTACATCGGTTCGGTGGGCTGGCTCGTGATACGCGTACTCGCCGAACACCGTCGGCCCGACATCGTGCGTCGAGTACGCGACGCCCGAGCGTCGAGACTGCTGACAGATCGCGAAATTCCGTGAAATTGCGATCTGTCAGCAGTCTCGGCGAAAGGGAGAGCTAGCTCAGCCGCTCCAGGACCATCGCCATGCCCTGGCCGCCGCCGACGCACATCGACTCGATGCCGAACGTCTTGTCGTACGTCGTGAGGTTGTTCAGCAGCGTCGCCGTGATCCGGGCGCCGGTCATGCCGAACGGATGCCCCAGCGCGATCGCGCCGCCGGAGACGTTGAGCTTGTCCTCGTCGATGCCGAGCGCCCGCGCCGAGCCGAGCACCTGAACGGCGAACGCCTCGTTGATCTCGACGAGGTCGATGTCGGAGATCTCCTTGCCCGCCTTGGCCAGCGCCTTCTTGATGGCCTCGATCGGGCCAAGGCCCATGATCTCCGGCGACAGCCCCGACACCCCGGTCGACACGATGCGCGCCAGCGGGGTCAGCCCCAACTCCTTGGCCTTGGTGTCGCTCATGATGACGACCGCGGCCGCACCGTCGTTCAGCGGGCACGCGTTGCCGGCCGTGATGGTGCCATTGGGCCGGAACACCGGGTTGAGCTGGCTGATCTTCTCGTACGTGGTGCCCGCGCGGGGGCCATCATCGGTCGTGACCGTCGTTCCGTCGGGCAGCTTCACCGGGACGATCTCGCGCTCGAAGAAGCCGCTCTTGATGGCGTCCTCGGCGCGGTTCTGCGAACGGACGCCCCAGTGGTCCTGGTCCTCACGGCTGATGCCGGTGAACAGCGCGACGTTCTCGGCCGTCTGGCCCATCGCGATGTAGACGTCGGGGATGTTGCCGTCGTCACGCGGGTCGTGCCATTCGTCGGCGCCGGCAGACTGCGCGGTGGTGCGCTCCTGCGCCTCGTCGAACAGGGCGTTCTTGCTGTTGGGCGCACCGTCGGCCGCACCGACGCCGAACCGCGACACGGTCTCGACGCCCGCCGAGATGAACACGTCACCCTCGCCGGCCTTGATCGCGTGGAACGCCATCCGCGTGGTCTGCAGTGACGACGAACAGTAGCGGTTGACCGTGGTGCCTGGCAGGAAGTCGTATCCGAGTTCGACGGCCACGGCGCGGGCGACGTTGTAGCCGGCCTCACCGGCAGGCTGAGCGCAGCCCATCATCAGGTCGTCGATGTCCTTGGGGTCAAGCGACGGCACCTTGTCGAGCGCGGCGCGGACCATCTGCGCGGCAAGGTCGTCCGGACGCATGGTGGCCAGAGATCCCTTGACCGCACGTCCGATTGGCGAGCGAGCGGTAGCGACGATGACGGCTTCAGGCATGGCTGCCTCCTAGGTGCGAATTCGGCGTTGCACGCCGGCGGTCGAGTGTGACTACCCGAGAACCTAGCTCGTCGCAGGTGCGACGATCGGCGCGGGTACGCCAGTGGTCCGTCGCCACAGCCGGCTGACCTGACCGACGCGACCCAGCAGCGCGCCCGCGTCGATTGAGCGCGAGCGCAGCGCGGGCGGTTCCTCGGCCGCACTCGTCAACACGCCCAACGCATTACACAGCGCGGGCAGCAGCTGGCTTGCCGCCAACGAGTAGCCGGCCGCGGACGGGTGGAACATGTCCGACGAGAACAGCACCTCGGGCGCCTTGAGGAACTCGGGTGCGAGCAGGTCGGAGAACGGCACCGCGACGCCGCCCGCGCCGCGCACGGCGGAGGCCTGCAGCCGGGCCAGGCGCAGCCCGCGCGTGCGCGCCACCAGGCGAAGGGGCTGCGGAATCGCGGTGATGAGGCCGAAGTCGGGGCAGGTGCCCACCACGACGACCGCACCGCTGGCGCACAACCGCTGCACCGCCGCGCCCAGCCGTCGCGCCGATGGCGAAAGACCGTTGACCGCGGTGATGTCGTTGGCGCCGATCATGACCACGGCGGCGTCCGGCGGCGGCCCCGCGACGAACATCGCGTCGATCTGACCCGACAGCCCCTTGGACGTGGCCCCGACGATCGCCTTGGTGTTCAGCCGAATCCGCTTGCCCGACACCTTCGCGAGCTCCCGCGCGATCAGCACGCCGGGGACTTCCTCGGCATCGACGCACCCGTAGCCGGTCGCCGTCGAGTCGCCGAACACCATGAGGTGCAGGTCGAACGGCACCCCGCGGTGCCACTTCTCGACGGGGCCCCCGGCAGGGGAGTAGACGCCGTCGGCGCGGGGTGGGACGTCCCAGGACTTGGGGATGACGAGGCGGGCCTTGTCTGCCTGCACGTTCAGCAGGTTACGGGCTCCGAGTACGGCGGAACCCGTCGATGCGACAGCGGCCGCGGCGGCAATCGCAATGATCGACCCACGCGGTGCACGTATGCCCACGCGAGACAGTTTAGGGCCGGATCGGGCTGCCATCCGCGTGGCGGCATGCCAGAGGCGGTCACATTGCGGTATCAAGTCCGGTACGAATGCGGATTCTTTGTTTGTTGAACAAAACGTAGGTGTCAAGCTAAGTTACCTGGGTTGCCTAAGGAAGTAGCAGGCACCAGGTACTACAACGGCGTAGGAAGTGGTGGCGATGACGGCACCCAGTAAGGTACAGACGGCGTCTCGGCATGGCATAAACCCAGCTAGAGGGCACAAACCACGGCGGTTCCCGGTCAGTGACGGGGCCCCCGTCGAGGTGGTCGAAGACGGTGCAAGCATCGCCGGCCGTTTGTTTGCCCTGGCCGCGATGCTCACGATCAAGCCAACTCTGACAATCGGTAGCTACGCGCCGCGTCTGCCGTGGCCGTGGGGACTCGTCGACTTCGCGTGCCGCGTGCTTCGGCCCGCCCCCGGAACCGTTCGCGCGACGATCGCGCTGCCCAACTGCACCGCGCAGCTGGTGCGCGCCGCGGGCGTGCTGCCCGCAGACGGCAAGCGCAGCGTCGTGCTCTACATGCACGGCGGGGCGTTCCTCACCTGCGGAGCCAATTCGCACGGCCGGTTGGTGACCGCACTGTCGAAGTTCGCCGACAGCCCGGTGCTCGTCGTGAACTACCGCATGATCCCGCAGTTCTCGATCGCACAGGCGATGGACGACTGCTACGACGCCTACGAGTGGCTGCGTCTGTCGGGGTACGACCCCGAGCAGATCGTGCTGGCGGGCGACTCCGCTGGCGGCTACCTCTCGTTGGCGCTGGCCGAACGGGTCCAAGCCGACGGCGAGCTGCCCGCGGCCGTGGTGACCATGTCCCCGCTGTTCGAGATCGACAACGACGGGCGTGCGCAACATCCGAACATGCGCTCGGACGCGATGTTCCCGCCAAAGGCGTTCGAAGCGTTGACGGAACTGGTCGGGGCTACGGCCAAGCGTCGCGGTGAAGAGGTCTACGAGCCGCTCGACCACATCGAGCCGGGACTGCCGCGCACGCTCATCCACGTCTCCGGATCCGAGGTTCTGCTCAACGATGCGCGCAAGGCCGCGCACATGCTGGCCGCCGCAGGCGTGCCGGTCGAGGTGCGCGTCTGGCCCGGGCAGATGCACGTGTTCCAGCTGGCCTCGCCCGCGGTGAAGGAGTCGACTCGTTCGCTGCGGCAGATCGGTGACTACATCCGCGAAGCCACCTGGTAACCCCGCGGAAGCGGCGAGTCGGGGTCCTGCCTGGAACGGATCGTCGCGGCCTGACACGATGGACGCATGCGGATCGCAGGGCACATCAGTGAGCTCATCGGCAATACACCTCTGGTACGGCTGAACTCCGTTGTGCCCGAAGGGGCAGGCATCGTCGCGGCGAAGATCGAGTACCTCAACCCCGGCGGCAGCAGCAAGGACCGCATCGCCGTCAAGATGATCGACGCGGCCGAGGCCAGCGGCGAGCTCAAGGCCGGCGGCACCATCGTCGAGCCCACGTCGGGTAACACCGGCGTCGGGTTGGCGCTCGTCGCGCAACAGCGTGGCTACAAGTGCATCTTCGTCTGCCCCGACAAGGTCAGCGAGGACAAGCGGAACGTGTTGCGGGCGTACGGCGCTGACGTCGTGGTGTGCCCGACGGCCGTCGCGCCGGACGACCCGGACAGCTACTACAGCGTGTCCAACCGGCTCGTCGAGGAGATCGACGGCGCCTGGAAGCCCGACCAGTACAGCAACCCGATGGGCCCGGCGAGCCACTACGAAACGACGGGGCCCGAGATCTGGGCCGACACCGACGGCAAGGTCACGCACTTCGTCGCGGGCGTGGGCACCGGCGGCACCATCACCGGCACCGGCCGCTACCTCAAGGAGGTGTCGGACGGCGCTGTTCAGATCATCGGCGTCGACCCCGAGGGCTCGGTGTACTCGGGCGGCACCGGTCGGCCCTATCTGGTCGAGGGCGTCGGCGAGGACTTCTGGCCGTCGGCCTATGACCCGAACATCGCCGACGGCATCATCGCCGTATCCGACGCGGATTCGTTCGAGATGACGCGTCGGCTGGCCCGCGAGGAAGCGCTGCTCGTCGGCGGATCCTGCGGCATGGCGGTGGTCGCGGCGGTCAAGGTGGCCGAGCAGGCCGGGCCGGACGCCGTCGTGGTGGTCCTGCTCCCCGATGGTGGACGTGGCTATCTCTCAAAGGTTTTCAACGACGCGTGGATGTCGTCGTACGGTTTCCTGCGCAGCAGGCTCGACGGCTCGATCGAGCAGTCGACCGTCGGCGACGTGTTGCGGCGCAAGTCGGGGGCGTTGCCGGACCTTGTCCACACGCACCCGTCGGAGACGGTCCGCGACGCCATCGGGATCCTGCGCGAGTACGGCGTATCTCAGATGCCGGTCGTCGGGGCGGAGCCGCCGGTGATGGCCGGAGAGGTTGCCGGCAGCGTCGCGGAACGCGAGCTGTTGTCAGCCGTATTCGAGGGCCGAGCAAAGCTCGCGGACGCCGTGTCGCAGCACATGAGCCCGCCGTTGCCGCTCATCGGAGCGGGCGAACTCGTCGGTACCGCGGCCAAGACGTTGCGCGAATGCGACGCCGTGATGGTGGTCGAGGACGGCAAACCCGTTGGCGTCCTTACCCGGCACGACCTGTTGGGGTTCCTCTCGGACGGCAGTCTGCGCCGGTAGAGCGGGTGTAAGTGGGGTTTCGGCACCCGTACGGCCGTCCCGAAAACCGTTAGCTTAAGCAAGAATTGCGCCAAGGGCCGCGGTCGGCGACACCAATGAAGTTCCGATTATGGCCGTCTGTCTGACCGTGTTCTGAGATAGGGTTACACCGCTCATTGCCAGCTAATTCACACCTGGAAGGCGTCCATGACCGAGTATCCACCACCTCCCCCGGGGAACTACCCTCCGCCGCCTCCTCCTGGCGCCTTCCCGCCCCCGGGCGGACCGGTGCCCGGTGGTGCACCGCCAGACAACAATCTGGTGTGGGGAATCGTCGTCACCGTGCTGTGCTGTCTGCCCCTTGGCATCGTGTCGATCGTGAAAGCCACGCAGGTCTCCGGACTCTGGGCCTCCGGTCAGCACGCGGAAGCGCAGAAGGCCGCTGACGACGCCAAGAAGTTCGCGATCTGGGGCGCCATCGCCGGCGTCGTCGTTATCGCGCTCTACCTCATTTTCTCCTTGGTGGTAGGCGTCAGCACCTTCTCGTCGTACTCGTAGCCGAACACCAGATGCAGGACACGCGACAGCCGTGGGTCCTTCCCCAACTCGGCGCCCCGCTCGGTGTGGCCCTCGCGGCCGGACTGTTGTGTGGCGCCGTGTGGATGGGCGATCCGACGACGCCAGGCGGGCCACTTCCGGTGTGCCCCACCAAGGCGTTGCTCGGAATCGACTGTCCCGGCTGTGGCAGCCTGCGCATGGTGTACTCACTGCTGCACGGCGACATCGGGGGCGCACTGAGGTACAACGCGCTCGGCGCGGTTGCGGTGGCATTGTTGCTATGGGCCTATGGCGCTTGGGTTTACGGTCGGCTGGTCGGCCGCAAGGTCATCAGCTGGCAGCACCACCGCTGGGCCGCGGCCGTGGCGCTGGTACTGGTGGCGGTGTGGTTCGTCGTCCGCAACCTTCCGTTTCCGCCGTTCACGGGGCTCTACGTGTAGCGCAACGGCTGGGCCGAACCGAAGTTCGTTGACGGGCAAGCAAACTCGAGGGGACTAGTTGTGACCTATCCGCCGCCGCAGGACTGGAATCCCCAGCTCCCGCCAGGGGGCTATCCAGTTCCCGGTAGCCAGCCGCCGCCGGGCTATCCAGTTCCCGGGGGCTATCCGCCACCGGGCTATCCAGCTCCCGGGGGCTATCCACCACCCGGCTATCCGCCGCGGGCTGGCACCAACGGAATGGCAATCGGGTCTCTCGTGTGTTCGGTAGCGGGACTCGCTTGCTACGGGGTTCCGTCAATCGTCGGCATCGTGCTCGGCATCGTGGCGATGAACCAGATCAAGCAGACGGGCCAAGAAGGTCGAGGGATGGCGCTGGCGGGGGTGATCGTGGGTGGCATCGCCGTCGCGCTCTGGATCATCGGCATCGTGCTCTACGTGATCTTCATCGTGTACGCCTTGAACTCCTCGAGCTATTCGAGTTACTGAGGCCGAAGCAAATTCGCCATCGCGTCGGAGGAATGGAGTCCGCGATGTGCACGCATCGTTCGATTAGGGGGGCAAGAGAGACACAAGTGACCAACCGAGCGCACCCGCCGGGGCTCGCTGTCTCGGCAAAACCCTGGAGCACCGGGCAAGGTTCTCCTAAGCTGCCACCGAGTAATCACACAATGGAAGGCTCATTATGACCACTCCACCGCCACCACCTCCGGGGAATTACCCACCGCCTCCTCCTCCACCGCCTCCCGGCGGTGGCTACAACCCGCCTCCTCCGCCGCCGCCGGGTGGCGGCTACCCGCCGCCGCCCGCGCCGCAGGGTGGCTACGCCCCGCCGCCGGCTGGCGGCCCAGCGGGTGGGGGACTCCCGGCTGAGGCGTACACGCCGTGGCCGACGCGCGCGCTTGCGTGGCTCATCGACTGGCTGCCGTTCCTCATCCTCACCGGCATCGGGTTCGCCTGTCTGTCGATGATGCAGAAGGTCGAAACCGTCTGCATCACCGACGATTCCGGACTAGACCTCGGCGAGTTCTGCGCGACTGGCAACAACGGCCCGTCGGGGCTGGGCTGGACCCTGGGCATTCTGCTGCCGCTCATCGGGCTGGCGTTCGTGCTCTGGAACTGCGGAATGAAGCAGGGCACCACGGGGTCCAGCATCGGCAAGGGCATCATGAAGTTCAAGGTGGTGGATGAGGCGACGGGACAACCGATCGGAGTCGGAAAGTCGCTGGCTCGTGAACTCATCTACGTGGTCGCGTATTTCGTCTGCGGCATCGTGTGGCTCGTCGCGGTCCTGTTCCCGCTTTGGGATCCGAAGCGTCAGACCCTCGTCGACAAGCTGATCAAAACGGTCGCCTTGCCGATCTAACGACAAATCGCAAAGCGCCGGCCTGGGCACGACGTTCCCAGGCCGGCGTCTTGCGAACTACGGCAAGACATCTCAGAGGAAGCTGCAATGACTGATCAACCGCCACCGCCAGGTAACTACCCTCCTCCGCAGGGTGGCTACCCGCCGCCTCCGCCACCGCAGCAAGGTGGTTATCCACCGCCGCCTCCGCCACCGCAGCAAGGTGGATATCCACCACCTCCGCCGCCGCAACAGGGCGGCTACCCACCGCAACAGGGCGGCTACCCACCGCAACAGGGCGGCTACCCACCGCAACAGGGCGGCTACCCTCCTCCGCCGCCGCCCGGGTATCCGGCGCCACCTCCGGGGGGCTACGCGCCTCCCGGCGCCCCGGGCTACGCCGCCGCGAAACCGACGTTCGACATCGCCGAAGCCTTCACGTGGGCGTGGAACAAGTTCAGCAAGAACGTCGCCGCACTGATCGTGCCCACTCTGGTGTACGGCCTGATCGCCGCCGTCATCATCGGGATCTTCGTCGGCATCGCGTTCGCCCTGGCGCCGTCGTACGACTACGGCTCCGCGTATGGCTATGACTACAGCTACTCGTACGGGTTCAACTTCGGCTTCGCCAGCATCGCGGTGATGTCGCTCGGCGTGCTGGTGCTGATCGTCGTCGGCGGGGCAATGCAGTCGGCGTACATGAGCGGACTGCTGGACGTCGCGAACGGTCAACCCGTGACCATCGGGTCGTTCTTCAAGCCGCGACTCATCGGCCCGGTCGTGCTGGCCACCGTAATCGTGGGAGTGGCGACGGCCATTGGGATGGTGCTCTGCTACCTGCCTGGACTCATCGTGGCGCTGTTCACGATGTTCACCACCGTCGTGCTGCTGGACCGCAACCTCAAGCCGGTCGATGCGATCAAGGCGAGCATCGACATCGTCAAGGCGAACATCGGCCAAGCGATCATCGCGTATCTAATCGCGGGTGTGATCGCCTCCATTGGCGGCCTGGTCTGCTACATCGGCATGATCGTCTCGGTGCCGGTCGCGCAACTGTTCCTGGTGTTCGCCTACCGCAAGCTCAGTGGCGGTCAGGTCGCACCGCTCACGCCATAGCGGAGTCCAGCGAGAAGGGCGGAGTGGACGAGCATCGGTCCACTCCGCCACCTCGGTACGCCGCATGGCCTAGGCGCGCGGCGGCGCTGGTGCTCGACGCCGTCCCCGTGCTCCTGTTCGCCGCGGCGGCCATCGGGCTGATGTGGCTCACCAGGATTCGGGCGTGTGACGGCGACCCTTCGGTGACCGACTTCGGGCCACAGTGTGGCACCGGGGTGAGCACCGTCGGCAGGGCGAGCTTCATCGCGATGTGGCTGGCCGCGGTCGGCTACGTTGTGTGGAACTTCGGCCACCGGCAGGGCAGGACCGGGTCGAGCCTGGGCAAGTCGTACTTGGACGTGAAGGTCGTCGACGCGGCCACGGGCACGCCGATCGGCTTCTCGCGCTCGGTGATCCGGCAGCTCGCCCACGTGCTCGAGCTGCTGACGCTAGGCCTCGGGTACCTGTGGCCACTGTGGGACGCGAAGCACCAGACCTTCGCCGACAAGCTGTTGCACACGGTGTGCGTGCCCGTCAGCGAAACGCGCTGACTCCGGTGAGCGCCTCGGCGATGACGAGCTGGTGCACCTCGGACGTACCCTCGTAGGTCAGCACCGACTCCAGGTTGTTGGCGTGCCGGATTACCGGGTACTCCAACGTGATTCCGTTGGCGCCCAGCAGGGTTCGACACTGCCTGGCGATCTTGATGGCTTCCCGCACGTTGTTGAGCTTGCCGATGCTGACCTGTTCGGGCTTGATGCGTCCGGCATCCTTGAGCCCGCCGAGATGTAGCGCCAACAGTTGCGCCTTGCCGAGTTCGACGGCCATGTCGGCGATCTTGGCTTGCGTCAGTTGATAGCCGGCCAGCGGCTTGTCGAAAACCTGGCGCGTGGCGACGTAGTCCAACGCGGTCTGCAGACAGTCCCGCGCCGCACCGACGGCGCCGAACACGATGCCGAAGCGGGCCTCCGACAGGCACGCGAGCGGGCCCGACAATCCAAGCGCACCAGGCAGTTTCGCATCATCTGGCAGGCGGACGTCGTCGAGACTGAACTCCGAGGTGACTGACGCGCGCAACGACATCTTGTGCGTCATCTCCCGCGCGCTGAACCCCGGTGTTGACGTCGGCACCGCGAAGCCGACGATGCCTTCGTCCGCGCGCGCCCACACGATCGCCACGTCGGCGACGGACGCGTTGGTGATCCACATCTTCGAGCCGTTGAGTACCCAGTCGGACCCGTCGCGCCGAGCCGTCGTGCGCATGCCGCCTGGGTTGGAGCCGAAGTCGGGTTCGGTCAGCCCGAAGCAGCCGATCAGTTCGCCCGCGGCCATTCCGGGCAGCCACTGCTCGCGTTGCTGCTCGCTGCCCCAGCGGTGAATCGCGAACATCGCCAGCGAGCCCTGCACCGACACCAGACTGCGCAGCCCGCTGTCGACGGCCTCGAGCTCCTGGCACACCAACCCGTACGCGGTGGCCGTCGACCCGCCGCAGCCGTACCCGGTGAGGTGCATGCCCAGCAGGCCCAGCTTGCCGAACTCCAGCGCGAGTTCGCGGACTGGAACTTCGCCTGATTCGAACCAGTCGGCGATGTGTGGCCGCAGCCGCTGCTCGCCGAACTGGCGGACCACGCTGCGCAGTTCCAGATCTTCGGTGGACAGTAGTGAGTCCAGGTCGAGCAGGCTTTCAAGTGTGGCGGCCATAGCCCATGTCTACACCGTCTACCCTGATCGTCGATGAGTGAGCAGCGTTCCAAGGCAGACGCCTTCCGCGCGTACGGTCCCGCGACGAAGGCCATCCATGCCGGCTACCGCCCCGACCCGGCGACCGGTGCGGTGAATGCACCCATCTACGCCAGTTCGACGTTCGCCCAGGACGGCGTGGGCGGCCTTCGGGGCGGCTTCGAATACGCCAGGACCGGCAACCCGACGCGTTCGGCGCTCGAGGCGGGGCTGGCGGCCGTCGAGCATGCGGCATACGGTCGGGCGTTCAGCTCCGGCATGGCCGCCACCGACTGCGCGTTGCGCGCGATCCTGCGTCCTGGCGACCACGTCGTCATCCCCGACGACGCGTACGGCGGCACGTTCCGGCTCGTCGACAAGGTGTTCACGCAGTGGGGCGTCGCGCACACGCCCGCGGCGTTGACCGACGTCGACGCCGTCCGCGCCGCGCTCACCCCGCAGACCAAGCTCATCTGGGTCGAGACGCCGACGAACCCATTGCTGTCGATCGCCGACATCGCGGCGATCGTCCAGCTCGCGTCGGCCGCGGGGATCAAGGTGTTGGTGGACAACACCTTTGCCTCGCCAGCGCTACAGCAGCCGTTGCGGCTGGGCGCCGACGTGGTATTGCACTCGACCACGAAGTACATCGGTGGGCACTCCGACGTCGTCGGTGGCGCCCTGTTGACCAACGACGAGGAACTCGACGACGCCTTCGCGTTCCTGCAGAACGGCGCCGGCGCCGTTCCGGGCCCGTTCGACGCCTACTTGACGATGCGAGGGCTCAAGACGTTGCCGCTGCGCATGGAGCGCCACAGCGAGAACGCGGCCCTGATCGCCGAATTCTTGGCTGGGCATCCCGCGATCGACTCCGTGCTGTATCCGGGCCTGCCGACTCACCCCAATCACGAAGTGGCCAAACAACAGATGAGCGCCTTCGGCGGAATGGTCTCCGTGCGGCTGCGTGGTGGTGCCGAAGCGGCCCGCAACTTCTGCGCGCGCACCGAGATCTTCATCCTCGCGGAGTCGCTCGGCGGGGTGGAGTCGCTCATCGAGTTCCCTGGCGCGATGACGCACGCGTCGACCGCGGGTTCGCAGTTGGAGGTGCCCGACGATCTGGTGCGCCTGTCGGTCGGGATCGAGGAGGCCGCCGACCTGCTAGGCGATCTCGAGCAGGCGCTCCGCTAGCTCCGGCTGGTCAGCCGAGGGCCGGACGCAGCGCCGACGCCGTCACCGCGAGGTTCATCTCGGGCAGAGCCGTCGGATACTCGTTGACCCAACTGCCGCTGGAGATCTCGGTGGCGCGGGCATGCACCCAACGCCAGCCGCGATCGTTGAGGCTCAGCAGCGCGCCAAGCCCGTCCACGGCGTGCAACAGCGTCACGATGCCCGCGGTGGCCGGCGTCGGTGGATTGCGGTCGAACAGTGCTGACAGCAGTGCGGAGCGGGCCATTGCCACGCGTTCCCGGTTGGTCAGCGGCCAGGCTTCGACGTGGCTGAATCGCTTGGCGGACAGTGGTATCCGTCGGATCTGTCCCAGCCGCTCCAGGTGCAGCGCGACGGCTTCCTGTGCGACCTTGCGCAGCTTCGACACCGCGCTCGACGGCGCCAGCGGCTTCTGGTGCAGGAGCGCAAACGCCGGCTCAGCGACGGGGTCGAACTGGCCGCCACTCGCGAGTGCCACCAGCCGGCCTGCCGTTACCTGTTCGCCGGGCACGGCGGGACGGATCCGGCACGCGTACGCGAGGTCGAGCAGCAGCGCGCCCGCTAGTACCCGTTCGAGGCGGTCGCGCTCCAGGGCGGGCTGCGCCGCCGCGTTGTCGAGCAGCAGGAGGAAGAGGTCTTCGGCGATCTGCGCCATGAACGGACCGTAACCGCCCGACTGGTTCGAGGTTAGGAGTGGTAGGGCTCCGCGCTGACGAGCGTGACCTTCATGACGCTGCCGTTGGGCACCGAGTAGGTCACCTCGTCGCCGACCTTGTGGTCGAGCAGCGCACTGCCCAGCGGCGAGTTCGGTGAGTAGACCTCGAGCTTGCCGTCGGTCACGCCCTCCTGGCGCGTGGCGATCAGGAACGTCTCGGTGTCGCTCTTGTCGCCGTTGAAGAAGACCTTGACCACCGAACCCGGCAAGGCGACGTCACGCTGCTTGGGCGCCTCGCCGACCTTGGCGTTGTTGAGCAACTCCTGCAGTTGGCGGATGCGCGCCTCCTGCTGGCCCTGATCCTCGCGGGCCTGGTGGTAGCCGCCGTTCTCGCGGAGGTCGCCCTCTTCGCGACGGTCGTTGATCTCCGCGGCGATGATGGGGCGATTCGCGATGAGTTGCTCGAGTTCGGCCTGCAACTTTTCGAAGGCGTCTTGAGTGAGCCAGGTCACCTGCGTGTCAGTCATTGTCGCGCTCCTGTCGTGGTCGTTCTTCGCGCTTCTCGCGTCTAAAAAGTCGTTGTGATTGCCGCAAACGCAAGCGCATATCCGCGCGGAAATGCAGCAATACACGGCTCCCCGGGGAACCGTGTACCCGTCGATGGTACCACCGCCAGGTCAACCGCTTTTCACGAATTCGCAGTTCGGAGTTCGTCGTGTGGTTGCCCCACGGCCAGTTGTCAGGGTGCGCGGAGGTAGGTCGGGACTTCGGTCCCGCAACCGTAGACGTCGCCGACGACCGGAGGCTTGCTCGACTTGACGATGGCTGTGACCTGCACCATTGTCTGCGCTGATGGGGGTACCAGCACCTCGCGCCGTCCCGTTTCGGTGCCGTCGAGCGAACGAGCCCGCACGATGCAGACGACTTGCTGGGTGGGGTCCTTGCGGGTGACGCTGATCGTGACCTCGACGGTTTCGTCGTCGACCAGTCGGTAGCCGCTCAGTTCGCCCTTGACGTCGCCGCTGCCCAGTCGCTGAAAGCCGATGAGCGCGATCGCCACACCCGCGGCGACAATGAACAGTGTCAGGCCGATCGCGATGCCGCGGCGGGAGCGGCGCGACAGGCGCTGGCGCCCGTAGCGGGCGGCGGGACGCTCGATCACGGGTGGTTCGGTTCCCCTCGAGATTGGGTCCGGGTGGGCCGGGTCTATTAGGACTGGAACTATAGGGCTACCCGAAAGTGTTGAAACCGACCGACGAGCCCCGACGATTATGCGATCAGGTAGGAACGAGTGAGCGAACTGCGGTTGATGGCGGTGCACGCCCACCCGGACGACGAGTCGAGCAAGGGCGCGGCCACGACGGCCCGCTATGCGGCCGAAGGCGCGCGCGTCATGGTCGTGACGCTGACCGGCGGCGAGCGCGGTGACATCCTCAACCCGGCGATGGACCTGCCGGAAGTGCACGGACGGATTCACGAGATTCGGCGCGACGAGATGGCCCAGGCCGCCGAGATCCTCGGCGTCGAGCACGCCTGGCTGGGCTTCGTCGACTCGGGGCTGCCGGAGGGCGACCCACCCCCACCGCTGCCCGACGGGTGCTTCGCGGTGGTGCCCCTCGAACAGCCGACCGAGGCCCTCGTCCGGCTCATCCGCGAGTTCAAGCCGCACGTGCTGACCACGTACGACGAGAACGGCGGATACCCGCACCCCGACCACATCCGGTGCCACGAGGTGTCGATCGCCGCATACGAGGCCGCAGCCGACTACCTGCTGTTCCCCGATGCCGGCGCACCGTGGAGTGTGTCCAAGCTGTACTACAACCACGGGTTTCTGCGGAAGCGGATGCAACTGATCCAGGACGAGTTCGCCAAGCACGGCAAGACGGGTCCGTTCGAGAAGTGGCTGAAGCATTGGGATCCCGAACTCGACATCTTCGAGCACCGGGTAACCACCCGGATCGAGTGCTCGAAGTACTTCGCGCAGCGCGATGATGCATTGCGTGCTCACGCAACGCAGATCGACCCAACGGGTGACTTCTTCGCCGCGCCGATCGAGTGGCAGCAGCGGCTGTGGCCCACCGAGGAGTACGAGCTCGCCCGCTCGCGGGTGCGCGCCGACCTGCCCGAGGACGACCTGTTCACGGGGATTGCGCCGTGAACATCACCGTGATGACGATCGTCGGCCTGCTCGCCGACGACGTGCCGCGCGACACCGGCCCGGACTTCGGCAAGGCCAGCCCGCTCGGGCTCGTCGTCGTCGTGATCCTGCTCATCGCGACGTTCCTTCTGGTCTGGTCGATGAACAAGCAGCTGAAGAAGCTGCCCGAGTCGTTCGACCCGGAGAGCCCCGAACCGGATCAGGCCGCCGACGACGGGACGGTCGAACCGCCGGCCGATCCGGACGGGCGGCATGAGCCAGGCGGGTAACGCCCTCGGGACGGCGACCAGCCCCTACCTTCGCCAGCACGCCGACAACCCGGTGCACTGGCAGCAGTGGACGCCCGAGGCGCTCGCCGACGCCGCGTCGCGCGACGTACCGATCCTGCTGTCGATCGGGTACGCGGCCTGTCACTGGTGCCACGTCATGGCACACGAGTCGTTCGAAGACGACGAGGTGGCCGCGGCGATGAACGCCGACTTCGTCTGCATCAAGGTGGACCGCGAGGAGCGGCCCGACCTCGACGCGGTCTACATGAACGCGACCGTTGCGCTCACCGGCCAGGGTGGCTGGCCGATGACGTGCTTCCTGACTCCCGACGGTCGGCCATTCTTCTGCGGCACGTACTACCCGAAGGCCGGGTTCCTTCAACTGCTGGCGGCGGTCGCCGACACGTGGCGCAACCGGCGCGCAGAGGTGGAGCAGGCCTCCGACGCGATCACGGGCGAACTGCGCTCGATGGCATCGGGACTGCCGGGGGGAGGGCCTGCGCTGGTCCCGGAACTGTGCAACCACGCAGTGGCTGCAGTGCTGGGCGACGAGGACACCGCTCGCGGCGGATTCGGTGGCGCGCCTAAGTTTCCGCCGTCGGCGCTGCTGGAGGCGCTGCTCCGTCATCACGAACGAACCGGCGCCGCCGAGTCGTTGGCGACGTTCGAGCGGACGTGCACGGCGATGGCCCGCGGTGGCATCTACGACCAACTCGCAGGAGGCTTCGCGCGCTACAGCGTGGACGCGTCGTGGGTGGTACCGCACTTCGAGAAGATGCTCTACGACAACGCACTGCTGCTGCGGGTGTACGCCCACTGGTGGCGGCGCACGCGAAATCCGTTGGCCCGCAAGATAGCAAGTGAGACGGCCAGCTTCCTCGTCGACGACCTCGGTGCCGAAGGCATGTTCACGTCGTCGTTGGACGCGGACACCGACGGACACGAAGGCCTTACGTACGTCTGGACGCGGGAGCAATTGCGGGACGTGCTCGACGACGACGGCGGTTGGGCGGCAACGTTATTCGGTGTCACTGAGGCGGGCACCTTCGAACACGGGAGTTCGGTCCTGCAGCTGTTGGCCGACCCCGACGACGTCGACCGCTTCGAACGAGTGCGCGCCGCGTTGTCCGAGCATCGCCGGGCCCGGCCGCAGCCGGGGCGCGACGACAAGGTGGTCACCGCATGGAACGGCTTCGCGATCACCGCGCTGGCCGAAGCGTCCGTTGCGCTCGACGAGCCCGAATTCCTCACCGCCGCAATGCGATGCGCCCGCGCGATCGTCGACCTGCACGTCGTCGACGGACGGCTGCGCCGGGCGAGCCTTGGCGGGCGAGTCGGCGACAGTGCGGGCATCCTGGAGGACCACGCCGCCCTCGCGACGGGTCTGCTGACGCTGTATCAGGTCACCGGGGACGCCGCGTGGCTCGAGGCCGCGACGGCGTTGGTCGATGACGCCGTCGAGCACTTCGCCGACCCCGAACGCATCGGCCATTGGTTCGACACCGCCGACGACGCCGAGCAACTCATGGTGCGACCCGCCGACCCCGTCGACGGCGCCACGCCTGCGGGTGCGTCGCTCATGGCGGAGGCGCTGCAGTTGGCGTCGCACCTTGCCCAAGCCGAGTCTGCCGGGCGCTACGCAGAATTCGCCGCCGCGACCCTGCACGCCGGCACGCCGATCCTGGTCAAGGCGGCGCGTTCGGGCGGCCATTGGCTCGCGGTCGCCGAGGCCGCCGTCCGCGGTCCGCTTCAGCTGGCGGTGGCCTGCGACCCGGAGCGGTCGGACCTGCTGCGCGCGGCGAGGGTGTTGGCCCCTGGCGGCGCGATCGTCGTCGGCGGGGCCGTCGACTCCTCGGAACTGCTCGCGGGGCGCGACCGGATCGGCGGCCGCGACGCCGTCTATGTGTGCCGCGGCCACGTGTGCGACCTGCCCGTCACGACCCCGGAGGAACTGGCTGCCGCGCTGAGTGCGTCCGTGTAGCGTGCGCCACATGTCGACGCCAGAGCAGATCAGCCAGACCGTCAACCGCTACCTGGAGTTGGTGTCCAACGGTGGCGCCGACGACATCCTCGAGCTCTATGCGTCCGACGCCACCGTCGAGGATCCGGTCGGCGGCGAGGTCCACATCGGCAAGCAGGCCGTCCACGGCTTCTACGCCGCCCTCGAGGGGCTCGAACGCAGCAGCGAGATGCTGTCACTGCGGGCGCTCGGTCACGAGGCGGCGTTCTTCTGGGCACTCACCGTGAAGATGGGCGACGGCGGCATGCGCATGGAGATCATTAGCGTCATGACGTTCGACGACGACGCGAAGATCACGTCGATGAAGGCCTACTGGACCCAGGACAACGTCACCCCGCTATAGCGACTTCGGCGCGCTTACGGACGCTCACCGGGCGAAAGCGCGCCGAAATCGCTAGTAAAACACGGCGAACCACATCGCGATGTAGTGGCAGATCGCCGCGACCGCCGTGCAGGCGTGGAAGAACTCGTGGTGACCGAACGTCGTCGGCCACGGGTTGGGCCACTTGAGCCCGTAGAGCACGCCGCCAATGCTGTACAGCGCACCGCCGACGATTAGCAGCACAAGCGCCGCCACGCCCGCCCCGTCCATGATCGGCACGATGAACCAGGCCGCCACCCAGCCGAGCAGGAGATACAGCGGCACGCCGACCCACGCGGGCGCCGACGGCCAGAACATCTTGAGCAGCACGCCCGCGATGGCGCCTGCCCAGACGATCCAGAACAGCACCCAGCCTTCGTGGGAGGGCAGGGCCAGCAGGGCGAAGGGTGTGTAGCTGCCCGCGATGAAGATGAAGATCATCGAGTGGTCGAGTCGCTTCATCCACTTGCGCGCCGTCGGGTTCGTCCAGTTCACCCGGTGGTACGTGCCGCTGACGGCGAACATCGCCACGATCGTGAACGTGTAGAGCAGCGTCGCCAAGCCCGCCCGGGTCGAGCCCACCGACCACGACACCGACACCAATGCCGCGCCCGCGATGAATGCGACGACAGCGGAGTAGACGTGAATCCAGCCGCGCGCCCTCGGCCTTCCGAAGAACTGGGCGACGCCGTCGACCAAGGCCTCGGGTAGGTCCTCGGCGTATACGCGCGGCGGCGGTTGCTGAGCCTCGTCTGCGAAGTCGTCGGCAATGTCGATCTGAGCCATATCACCTCCACTAACTGGCATGGGGGCATCCGCCCGCCACAGTAGTCTGGTTCGTTGTGGAACTCATTCCCCGGCGCCTCAAGGAGCCGGCCTACCGGCTCTATGAGCTGCGGCTCCGGCAGGAGTTGGCGCAGGCCCGATCCGAACTACCTCGACACGTCGCCGTGCTGTGCGACGGCAACCGGCGGTGGGCGCGTGACGAGGGTCACGACGACGTCAGCTACGGCTACCGGATGGGTGCGGCCAAGATCGCCGAGATGCTGCGCTGGTGCCAGGAAATCGGCGTCGAAATGGCGACGGTGTACCTGCTCTCGACCGAGAACCTGCAACGCGACGCCGACGAGCTCGGCCCACTCATCGAGATCATCACCGACGTCGTCGAGGAGATTTGCGCACCGGTCAACCGGTGGAGCGTCCGCACCGTCGGCGATCTCGAACTGCTTGGCGAGGAGCCGGCCCGCAGGCTGCGCGACGCAGTCGATTCGACGCGCGATGCGGCGGCTGCCGGGTCCTTTCACGTCAACGTCGCCGTCGGATACGGCGGTCGACAAGAGATCGTCGACGGCGTGCGGGCCCTGCTGAGCAAGGAAGTCGCCAACGGCGCGACGGCCGAGCAGCTCGTCGAGGCCGTCACGGTCGACGCGATCTCGGAGAACCTCTACACCTCCGGCCAACCCGACCCCGATCTGGTCATCAGGACGTCGGGGGAGCAGCGGCTGTCCGGATTCCTGCTGTGGCAGAGCGCCTATTCGGAGATGTGGTTCACCGAGGCGCACTGGCCGGCGTTCCGTCGCGTCGACTTCCTGCGTGCGCTGCGTGACTACACGCTGCGGCACCGGCGCTACGGCAAGTAGGCGTGGAAGACTAGAGCCGTGGCTGCGATGTCCGCAGTGGTATTCGGCCTGAGCTGGTGGCTCGGGCTCTACCTGCTGGCGCGCGACCCACGCAAGCCCGTGCTCGCGCTCGCCGCGCTTGGGCTGACGAGCTTCGCTCTCGTCGTCGCCCTGGACGCGGTCCGCGTCACCGGTGGGCGGCACGCCGAGCTGCTGAGCCAAATCGAGATCTACCTCGTCGCCGTGCCCGGCGTCGCGTGGTTCGCCGTCCTGCTCGAGCTGTCGCGGTCGAGCGATACGTGGCGCAGCCGGGTCGGGGAGCTGGCGATGGTCGCGGTCGTCGCGGTGCTCGCGCTCGTCGGGGCGACGTTGGCGGGCGGAGTCGAGGGGCCGGTGCGGCTTGGGCACTGGGTGATGTTCGGAGTGAACTCTGTGTCGACGCTCGGCGCGATGGTCGTCGCGGTGCGACGGCAGGGCCGACCGCGTCGGGCGCTCCGCGCCGCGGTCGTCGCCACGTTGTTCTTCGCGCTGGGCAACGTGATCTTGATCATCCCGCTAGGCCTGGTGCCCAGCTGGATTGCCTTGGCGTCCACCGGGTTCGACGTGTTGCTGCTCGGCCTTGCGGTTGCGCTGTGGGACGCGTTCGACGAGGGTCAGGCGTTGCGCGCCGACATGCTGCGCTCGTTCATCGGCAGCGTCGTCGTCGCCGTGCTGTTCGGTGGGCAGGCGCTGATCGGCATGGCGGTGACCGACGACCGCACCGCGCTCGTGGTGCTGCTCTTCACCAGCCTCGCCGTCGCGATCGGGATCAACGTGCTGGCCGATCCGCTGGCCGGGCTGCTCGACCGGCTGGCCTTCTCACGGTCGCCGGGCCTGCGGGCCGACCGCGCCGCGCTTCGCGACGCAGAGGCGGCGCTGCCCCTGCGGTCGGCCAACCCGCTCGACCAGCTCGACGACGACACGTTCGTCCGGCTGACCCGCCGCGCCCTCGGTCACTACGGCGACCTGTCCAAGCTCGTCGCCAGCCCACTCACCGCGCTGCCCGCGATCGGCGAACGCCTGGCCGCGCGTGGCGCACCCGACCAACCACTCGAACGTGCCAACGAACTCAAGGCACTGCTCGCCGACAGGATCGCCGCGCTCAAGCCGCGCGACGGCGGCGAGTTCGGCACCACTGAACAGTGGCGCCACTACAACTCGCTGTACTTCCCGTACGTCGTCGGCGTGCGGGCGTACGCCCAGAACGCGACGGCTGCCGGGCTCGATCCGGTCGCCCGGCAGGCGTGGCAGTGGTTCGTCACCGACGTGCCGCAGCGCTCGCTGCACAACTGGCAGAACGCGGCAGCGCGCGTCATCGCCGCCGACCTGCGCGGCGCGCCTGTGTCGGCCATCGGCTGAGCCGCCCAAAACCCCCTGACCAGGGGCTGGCAGTGATTGGCAGCATTCGGCGTCGAAGTGGCAGTGGCTTCTGAGCAGTGTTTGTGGTGTCCCTCCCACAGACCTCACCGCCGAGGAGCCCGCGATGACCGCCACCATCACCACCCGGCCACTGGCCGACAGTTCCGATTCCTTACTGAGATTCGCAATGCGCGTCGATGCCACCCTGTGTGCCGGCCTCGGCCTGCTCGTCGCGTTCACCGCCGACCCGCTGTCGCGGCTGTCGGGCCTGTCGGCCACCACCGAGTGGATCGCCGGCGCGGCGCTGGTGCTCTACGGCGCGGCCCTCTACGTGCTCGCCGCCGCCCCGGCGATTCGGCGGATCGGCGTCGGAATTATCGCCGCGAACGTCGTCTTCTCCGTCGCGCTGGTAGCCGTCCTGGTGACGAGCGTCCTGCCGCTGACCGCTGCCGGCGTCGCCATGATGCTCGCGACCGCCGCCGCCACGCTCGGCTTCGCCTACGCCCAGTACCTCGGAGTGCGCCGTCTGGCGTGACTCCCTCCGCGCCGGTGCGGGGCGCAGCCGAAAGAGGTTGCGGCATGTTGCCCCGCACCGGTTTCTCCACCACCCACCACGAAAGGAAAGTTCATGACCGCCACCACCATCACTTCCGCCACCACAGGCACGGATTCGTTCCTGCGCTTCGCAATGCGGCTCGACGCCGTGATCACCGGGCTCATGGGTATCGCAGGCGCCGCGCTGGCGCCCCGGATCGCCGAGTTATCGGGCACCACCCCGGCCTTCGAGTACGGGATGGCCGCGTTCTTCATCGCCTACGGCGCCTTGGTGCTCGGGCTGGCCCGGATGAAGCACGTTCGGATCCCCGGCATCTGGGTGATCGGCGGCAACGTCCTGTACACGGTGGCCTCGGTGATCTTCGTCCTCGCGGGCGTCTTTCCGCTGACCACCACCGGCATCGTGCTGACACTCGCCGCCGGCGTCTACACCCTGGTGATGGCCGACCTGCAGTACGTCGGCCTGCGCCGCATGCGGAATCGCGTCTAGAGCTTGCGCAGCCGCAGCCGATTGATCGCGTGATCGGCGTCCTTGCGCAGCACCAACGTCGCCCTCGGCCTGGTCGGGAGAATGTTCTCGATCAGGTTGGGGCGATTGATCGAATGCCAGATGTCCCGGGCGGCGAAGACGGCCTGCTCGTCGGTGAGCGTCGAGTAGTGATGGAAGTGCGACTGCGGATCGGCGAACGCTCCGGCGCGCATCGCGAGGAACCGCGACACGTACCAGCCCTCGATGTCCTCGATGCGGGCGTCGACGTAGACGGAGAAGTCGAACAGGTCGGACACCATCAGTGCGGGCCCCGTCTGGAGCACGTTGAGCCCCTCCAGAATCAGGATGTCCGGATGGCGAATCATCATCTTCTCGCCGGGCACGATGTCGTACAGCAGGTGTGAGTACACCGGTGCGCAGACCAGGTCGGCACCCGACTTCACCGCCGTCACGAAGCGCATCAGGCCTCTGCGGTCATAACTCTCGGGAAAGCCCTTGCGGTGCATCAAGTTTCGTCGCAGAAGCTCGCTGTTCGGGTACAAGAAGCCGTCGGTGGTGACCAGGTCGACGCGGGGGTGGTGCTCCCAGCGTGCGAGCAGCGCCTGAAGCACGCGGGCTGTGGTGGACTTGCCCACCGCCACGCTTCCCGCGACGCCGATGACGAACGGCACCGGTCGGTCCGGGTTCTGCTGGGGTTCGCCGAGGAACTCGGCGGTCGTCGCGAAGAGCCGCTGCCGCGCCGCCACTTGAAGGTGAATCAACCGGGCGAGCGGTAGGTAGACCTCTTCGACCTCGCGGATGTCCAGCTGTTCGCCGAGGCCGCGCAGCCCGATGAGTTCGGCTTCGGTGAGCTTCAGCGGCGTCGACATGCGCAGCGCCTGCCATTGCGCTCGGTCGAACTCCACATAGGGGCTCGGCTCGCTCGGCCGCGGCATGGGGATCAGTCTTACAGCACTCGCCGAGCGCGAGGGGCCCGGGGTGACGCGGGGCGCGCCGGGGGCGGCTGGCAATTACGGTGGTGGCCATGGAGGCCGCCACTCTGATTCGCGAGTATCTGCTGCTCGGTCTGAGGTTCGACCGCATCGAAGAGGGCTACGTCGACTCGTTCACCGGCGATCCCGCGTTGCGCAAGGTCGTCGCGTCCGAGCCCGCCCCCGACCCAGCGGAGCTCGCCAGGACCGCCCAGCGACTGCTGGACGCGGTGCTGCACGCCGACGGCCTGGACGCCCAGCGGGCCGACTACCTGGCCGCCCACTTGAAGGCCCTGGCCTGTGCGGGGCGCAAGTTCGCGGGGGAGGACGTCGGATTCGTCGACGAGGTCAGGGAGTACTTCGACGTCGACATCGTCAAGGGCGACCCCGAGCGGTACCGCGACGCGCACCGCAGGATCGACGCGGCGCTGGGCGGAAGCGGTCCGCTCGCCGACCGGATGCAGGCCTACCGCGCTGGCGAGGAGATTCCGCCGGAGCGCCTCGAGGAATGTATCCACGCGTTCTCCAGCGCACTGCGCGACCGCGTCCGCGCCGAGTACCCACTGCCCGAAGCGGAGACCATCGTCTACGAGGTGGTCACCGACAAGCCGTGGTCGGGCTTCAACTACTACGAGGGCGACTACCGGTCGACCGTCGCCGTCAACGCCGACCTCAAGCAGCAGATGTCGAACCTGCCGAGGCTCGTGGCCCACGAGTCCTATCCCGGCCATCACACCGAGCACTGCCGCAAGGAAGCGGGACTCGTCGAGCGGGGCGGACAGGCCGAGCAGACGATCTTCCTGGTCAACACCCCGCAATGCCTGATGGCCGAGGGGCTTGCCGACCTGGCGCTGTACGCCGCGATCGGCCCCGACTGGGGAGCATGGGCGGCCGAGATCTACGCCGACCTCGGGTTGCGCTTCGACGGCGAACGCGCACAGGCGGTCTCGGAGGCGTCGGCGACCCTGGCCGACGTCCGCCAAGATGCGGCGCTGATGCTGCACGACGAGCACCGCGACGTCGACGACGTCACCGCGTTCCTGCAACGGTGGCTGCTCACCACCGACACCCGCGCCAGGCAGTCGCTGCGCTTCCTGTCGTCGCCGCTGTGGCGGGCGTACACCAGCACGTACGTCGAGGGTTACCGGTTGCTGCACGGCTGGTTGGAGGCGCGACCGGCGGAGGTGAGCCTGACGCAGCGCTTCGGCCGGTTGCTCGACGAGCCGCTCATTCCCTCGGCGCTGCGGGCGGGCTGAACCGCTTCGCCGAGCGTCGACTCGTTGTCGACGGTCGGGCAAATGCTCGACGGGAAGTCGACGTTCGACGGGCGATTGCCGGGGATTAGGCTGGGCTGCATGACTGCTGACTCCGCGACCGCATCCTCCGCCGGCCTCGGCGCCGAGTACGCCGACACCGCAAGCGCCGCATACCGCGCGGCGTTGGAGGTCATCGAATCCGTCGAACCTCGTATCGCGGCGGCGACGCGCAAGGAGCTTGCCGACCAACGGGATTCGCTGAAGCTCATCGCCAGCGAGAACTACGCCTCGCCGGCCGTGCTGCTGACCATGGGCACCTGGCTCTCCGACAAGTACGCCGAGGGCACCATCGGGCACCGGTTCTACGCCGCCTGCCAGAACGTCGACACCGTCGAGGCGTTGGCCGCCGAGCACGCCCGCGAGTTGTTCGGCGCGCCGTATGCGTACGCGCAGCCGCACTCTGGCATCGATGCCAACCTCGTCGCGTTCTGGGCCATCCTCGCGACCCGCATCGAAGCACCCGGGCTGGCCGAGCTCGGCGCCAAGCACGTCAACGACCTCTCCGAGGCGGACTGGGAGAAGCTGCGCGGCAAGCTCGGCAACCAGCGGCTGCTCGGCATGTCGCTGGACACCGGCGGCCACCTCACCCACGGTTTCCGGCCCAACATCTCCGGCAAGATGTTTCATCAGCGCAGTTACGGCACCGATTCCGAGACCGGGTTCATCGACTACGCCGCCGTCGCCGCAACCGCCCGCGAGTTCAAGCCGCTGATCCTGGTCGCCGGCTACTCCGCGTACCCGCGCCGGGTGAACTTCGCCAAGATGCGCGAGATCGCCGACGAGGTGGGCGCGACGTTGATGGTCGACATGGCGCACTTCGCGGGCCTGGTCGCGGGCAAGGTGTTCACCGGCGACGAGGACCCGGTACCCCACGCCCACGTCACCACCACGACGACCCACAAGTCGCTGCGCGGTCCGCGCGGCGGCCTGGTGCTGGCCACCGAGGAGTACTCGGGCGCCGTCGACAAGGGCTGCCCGATGGTGCTCGGCGGCCCACTGAGCCACGTCATGGCCGCCAAGGCCGTCGCACTCGCCGAGGCCCGGCAGCCGTCGTTCCAGACCTACGCCCAGAACATTGCCGACAACGCCAAGGCGCTCGCCGAGGGCTTCCTGAAGCGCGACGCGCGGCTCGTCACTGGCGGCACCGACAACCACATCGTGCTGCTCGACGTCACGTCGTTCGGGCTGACCGGGCGCCAAGCCGAGTCGGCGCTGCTGGACGCGGGCATCGTCACCAACCGCAACTCGATCCCCAACGACCCCAACGGCGCCTGGTACTCCAGCGGCATCCGGTTCGGCACCCCGGCCCTGACCACCCGCGGCTTCGACGGCGCCGACTTCGATCGCGTCGCCGAACTCGTGGTCGACGTGCTGACCAACACGTCGGTGGAGGGCACTTCGAAGGCGAAGTACAAGCTGGCCGACGGCACCGCCGCGCGCGTGCACGCCGCGTCCGCCGAACTGCTCAACGCCAATCCGCTGTACCCAGGGCTGACGCTTTAAGTCGTCGCGGACACGCGCCACCCTGATTTCAAGAAACATGTGAATTCGGGTTACAGTTACTTTCATGGCACAGAAACCGGTGGCTAACGCGCTGATCCTGGAGCTCGAGCCGGTCGTGGACCAGAACTTGGTCCGGCACGTCCAATCCGAGGAACTCTGGTACGCGCACGACTTCGTACCGTTCGACAAGGGCGAGAACTTCGCCTTCCTCGGTGGCAAGGACTGGGAGCCGTCGGACATGACGCTGCCGCGCCACGTCACCGATGCGCTGGAGATCCTGCTGATCACCAAGGACAACCTCGCGGCTTACAACCGCGAGCTCGTCGAGCACTTCATCCTCGAGGACAAGTGGGGCCGCTGGATCGGTCGCTGGACCGCCGAGGAGCACCTGCACGCCGTCGCGCTGCGCAACTACCTCGTCGTCACCCGCGAGATCGACCCGGCGGCCAACGAGGACGTCCGCGTCGAGCACGTGATGAAGGGCTACCGCGCCAACACCTACAGCCAGCTCGAGACGCTGGCGTTCATGGCGTTCTTCGAGCGTGCGCACGCCGTGTTCTGCCGCAACCTTCAGGCTCAGATCGAGGAGCCGACGCTCAAGGCACTCGTCGGCCGCATCGCCCGCGACGAGGAGCGTCACGAGGAGTTCTTCGCCAACCTCGTCGCGTACTGCCTGCAGTTCGAGCGCGACGAGACGGTCGCGGCGATCGCCCGGCGGGCCGCCGAACTCGACGTCATCGGCGCCGACATCGACGCCTACGCGGACAAGCGCAACGCCGTCGCCGCCGCGGGCATCTTCGACGAATCAACCCTTCGCACGGTCGTTTCCGATCGCATCACCGCATGGGGGCTGGCCGACGAGCCCGCCCTCGCCCAACTCGTCACCCAGTAGTCACGCTCCGGTCACGGCGCGCCGAAAGGCGGACACGCCCGGACGGGGGTAGCGTCGCTCTCGATGGCTAGCGAATTGCTCTGCTGTCCGGGCGGTACCGGTCGTTACGACAAGAACGGGACCGGCCCCGGTCCTGGTACCGCAGCGTCCGCCGAGGGAGTCCGTGCGGGGCCGCGCGGGCCTAGGAGCGCCACGTGACTGATTCGTCCGTTCGGACCTATGTGCTCGATACCTCCGTCCTGTTGTCCGACCCGTGGGCATGTACCCGGTTCGCCGAACACGACGTGGTTGTTCCCTTGGTGGTCATCAGCGAGCTCGAGGCCAAACGACACCATCACGAACTCGGGTGGTTCGCCCGGCAAGCGTTGCGGATGTTCGACGATCTGCGGCTCGAGCACGGACGCCTGGATCAGCCCATTCCCGTTGGCAACCAAGGCGGTTCACTACACGTCGAGTTGAATCACAGCGACCCCACAGTGTTGCCTGCCGGCTTCCGGACCGACACCAACGACGCGCGCATCCTGACCTGTGCGGCCAACCTCGCGGCCGAGGGCAAGGCGGTCACGTTGGTCAGCAAGGACATTCCGCTACGCGTGAAGGCCGGCGCCGTCGGACTGGCCGCCGACGAGTATCACGCTCAGGACGTCGTGACCTCCGGCTGGACCGGGATGGACGAGATCGAGGTGTCCGCAGCCGACATCGACGCGTTGTACGAGGACGGCGAGATCGACCTCGAAGACGCCCGTAACATGCCCTGCCACACGGGTATTCGACTGCTGGGCGGTACCTCGCATGCGCTGGGGCGGGTCAACGCCGAGAAGAAGGTGCAGCTCGTCCGCGGTGACCGTGAGGTGTTCGGGTTGCGGGGTCGCTCGGCGGAGCAGCGGGTGGCACTCGACCTGCTTCTCGACGAGTCGGTCGGCATCGTCTCGCTCGGCGGCAAGGCGGGCACCGGTAAGTCGGCGCTGGCGTTGTGCGCCGGACTTGAGGCCGTGCTCGAACGACGCACGCAGCGCAAGGTCGTCGTGTTCCGTCCGCTGTACGCCGTCGGCGGCCAAGATCTCGGCTACCTGCCCGGCAGCGAGAGCGAGAAGATGGGCCCGTGGGCGCAGGCGGTCTTCGACACGCTCGAGGGGTTGGCCAGCCCGGCGGTACTGGAGGAGGTGCTGTCCCGCGGCATGCTCGAAGTGCTTCCGCTGACCCACATCCGCGGCCGCTCGCTACACGACTCGTTCGTCATCGTCGACGAGGCGCAGTCGCTGGAACGCAACGTGCTGCTCACGGTGCTTTCGCGGTTGGGCGCGGGATCGCGGGTGGTGCTCACCCACGACGTGGCCCAGCGCGACAACCTTCGCGTCGGCCGCCACGACGGCGTCGCGGCCGTCATCGAGAAGCTGAAGGGGCATCCGCTGTTCGCCCACATCACGCTGTTGCGCAGTGAGCGTTCGCCGATCGCGGCGCTGGTCACCGAGATGCTGGAGGAGTTCAGCCCCGGCGCCCTGCCGTGATCCACGTTGAGATAGCGCTCCCGGCGACCGCCACTCGCACTTCGTCGCCGTGAGTGCTACCTCAACGGCCGCCGGTAGGCTTTCTCCGTGAACTGGTCGTACTGGCGCGTGGTCATCGGCGTCTGCGCGGGCGTCGCGATCGTCATCATCGGCGGTCTCACCGGCCACGTCCGGCTGTCCACTCCTGCCGAAGCGGCCGAGGACGTCGACTGCACGGTGGTCAAGTGCGTCGCGCTCACCTTCGACGACGGGCCGAGCCCGTACACCGACCGGCTGCTGCAGGTCCTCAAGGACAACGACGCGGCGGCGACGTTCTTCCTGATCGGCAACAAGGTGGCGGCCAACCCCGCAGGCGCCAAGCGCATCGCCGACGCAGGCATGGAGATCGGCAGCCACACCTGGGAACACCCCAACATGACGGCCATCCCGCCGAAGGAGATCCCGGCGCAGTTCAGCAAGGCCAGCGACGCCATCGAGGCGGCGACGGGGCAGCGCCCGCAACTGGTTCGCACCGCGGGCGGGCTGATCAACGATGCCGTGCTCGCGGAAGCCGGCAAGCAGGGGCTGGCCGACATCAACTGGGACGTCATCCCGTTCGACTGGGCCAACGACGCCAACACCGGCGCCACCCGCGCCTTGCTGATGAGCCAGCTGAAGCCGAACTCGGTGGTGCTGTTCCACGACACCTACTCGTCCACCGTCGACCTGGTGTACCAGTTCATCCCCGTGCTCAAGGCCAATGGCTATCACCTCGTCACGGTCAGCCACCTGCTCGGCCCGCGCGCCCCCGGCAGCAGCTACGGCAGTCGGGACAACGGTCCGCCGATCAACGGACTGAATGACATTCCGCCCGCGGAGATTCCGTCGCTGCCCGCCACGCCGTCGCCTGCGCCCATGCCGAACCTTCCGATCACCGACATCCCTGGCGCAAACTCCGGCGGCTCCAACAACGGCGCCTGACGCCCGCGCGGCATCGGTACCTTGGTGTTGGGCGTGCTGATGGTGAATCGCGGTGAGATACAACAGGAGTCGTTGATCATACAGGTGGTCGCCGTGACCGTCACGCTGAGCCTGGCGCTGCACAGCCTCAGCGCGTGGCCGGGAATCAGGTGGATTTCGGCGCCAGCCGCGACCCCGGCGCGAACCCCTCCGTGATCACCCGTCGATGCGCGAAGCGCCAGTCATCGCCCGAGTCGGTGGGGACGGCGACGTCGCGGTAGGTGCCCCAGTGGTCGAGTCCGCGCGTGCCGATGAACTGGAAGCACGCGTACGTCTTCGCGCTGCCGTCCGGCTGCGGTTCGACGTAGATGGAGCTCAGGTGGTGACGCGCGGGCAGGAAGTCGGCGTCGACGAACTGGCCGCTGGTGCGGGTGAACAGACCGAGCACCTCGTCGGGTCCGGTGAACTTCTCGGCGCCGATCTCCAGCACGCCGTCGGGCGCGAACAGCTGCGCCAGCCGCTCGACCTTCCCCGTGTCGGCCAGGTACTGATAGGTCGTCATCAGGTTGGTGACGCCGACGCGGATGTCGTTGGTGCTCAAGATGCCTCGTTCCACCCGCGGGAGAAAAGCTAGTCGCCGTCCTTCACCTTGGCCATCGCCAGCACGTCGAGCCGCTTGTCGAGCTCGGCCTCCGACAACTTGTCGCCGATCAGCCCGCGGTCGATGACCGTCTGCCGAATCGTCTTGCGCTCCTTGAGCGCTTCCTTGGCGACCTTCGCGGCCTCCTCGTACCCGATGGCCGAGTTCAGCGGTGTCACGATCGACGGCGAGGACTCGGCCAGCTCGCGCAGGTGCTGCTCGTTGGCGATCAAACCGTCGATGCACTTGGAGGCGAACAGCCTCGACACGTTGGCCAGCAGCGTGAACGACTCGAGCACGTTGCGCGCCATCATCGGGATGTAGACGTTGAGCTCGAACGCACCGTTGCCGCCGCCCCAGGTGACGGCCGCGTCGTTGCCGATGACCTGTGCGGCCACCTGCGTGACCGCCTCGGGCAGCACCGGGTTGACCTTGCCGGGCATGATCGAGCTACCCGGCTGCAGGTCGGGCAGCTGCAGTTCGCCGAGCCCGGTGAGCGGGCCCGAACCCATCCAGCGCACGTCGTTGGCGATCTTGGTCAGCGACACCGCGATGGTCTTGAGCGCGCCGGACGCCTCCACCAGGCCGTCGCGCGCCGCCTGTGCCTCGAATGAGTCGACGGCCGTGCGCAATTCTGCGATGCCGGTCTGGTCGACGAGCACGTCGACGACCTTCTTGCCGAAGCCGTCCGGCGCGTTGAGCCCGGTGCCGACGGCGGTACCGCCGATGGCCAGCTCACCGAGTCGGGGGAGCGTGGCCTTGACCCGCTCGATACCGGCCTCGATCTGACGCGCGTAGCCGCCGAACTCCTGGCCGAGCGTCACGGGCACCGCGTCCATCAGGTGGGTGCGGCCGGACTTGACCGTGGTGCGCCATTGCTTCGCCTTGGCCGCCAGCGACTCGTGCAACACCTCGAGTGCCGGAATCAAGTGGCGCACAGCGGCTTCCGTCGCGGCGATGTGCGTGGCGGTGGGGAACGTGTCGTTGGAGCTCTGCGACATGTTGACGTCGTCGTTGGGGTGCACGGTCACGCCGCTCGCCGCGGCGATCGACGCGATGACCTCGTTGGCGTTCATGTTGGAGCTGGTGCCTGACCCGGTCTGGAAGACGTCGATGGGGAACTGGTCGTCGTGCAGACCGTCGGCGATCTCGGCTGCTGCCGCGACGATGGCGTCGGCCTTCTCGGGCGCGAGCAGGCCCAGGTCCTTGTTCACCTGTGCGCAAGCGCCCTTGAGCAGACCGAGCGCGCGGATCTGCGTGCGCTCGAGGCCGCGCCCTGAGATTGGGAAGTTCTCCACCGCACGTTGGGTCTGGGCGCGCCACATCGCGTTGATGGGTACCCGCACCTCGCCCATGGTGTCGTGTTCGATGCGGTACTGGGTGTTGCCTGCTGCGTTCTCGACGACGCTGTCGGCGGTCATGTGCTCCCTGTTCATTCGAATTATGTTGGCGGAAGGGGTGTTACGGCAGTGGGTAGGCGGCGGTCTTGTCGCCGGTGAAGTCGACGGCTGAGTATTCGTTGAGTTTGGTGAGCCGGTGGTACGCCTCGATCATCCGGACCGTGCCGGACTTGGACCGCATCACGATGGACTGGGTGGTGCAGCCGCCGGCGGAGTAGCGGACACCCTGCAGCAGGTCGCCGTCGGTCACGCCCGTCGCGGAGAAGAAGACGTTCTCACCCGAGACCAGGTCCTCGGTGTGCAGTACCCGATCCAGGTCGTGGCCGGCGTCGATGGCCTTCTGGCGTTCGGCGTCGTCGGTTGGTGCCAGCACCGCCTGGATGGCGCCGCCCATGCAACGGATCGCCGCCGCAGTGATGATGCCCTCCGGGGTGCCGCCGATACCTGCAAGCATGTCGGTACCGGAGTTCGGCCGACAGGCCGAGATGGCGCCCGCGACGTCACCGTCGGAGATCAGCCGGATCCGCGCGCCTGCCTCGCGGACGTCTTCGATCAGCTGGGCGTGGCGCGGTCGGTCCAGCACGCACACCGTGAGGTCGGCGACGCTGGAGCCCTTCACCTTGGCGACCTTGCGGATGTTCTCCCCGATGGGCGCCATGATGTCGATGACGTCGACGGCGTCCGGACCGACGGCGATCTTGTTCATGTAGAACACCGCCGACGGATCGAACATCGCACCGCGCTCGGCGACCGCCAGAACCGAGATGGCATTCGGCATGCCCTTGCTCATCAACGTGGTGCCGTCGACCGGGTCGACGGCGAAGTCGCACTCGGGACCGTCGCCGTTGCCGACCTCTTCGCCGTTGTAGAGCATCGGGGCGTTGTCCTTCTCGCCCTCGCCGATGACCACGACACCGCGCATGGACACGGAGTTCACCAGTTCGCGCATGGCGTCGACGGCAGCGCCGTCACCACCCTCCTTGTCGCCGCGGCCGACCCAGCGGCCCGCCGCCATCGCGCCCGCCTCCGTCACCCGCACCAATTCGAGGGCCAGGTTCCGGTCGGGGGCTTCACGTCGCGATGGCGTCATGGGTCCAGATTCTCCCATTACCGGATCGGACTTTGGGACCTGGGATACTGGTCGTCGTGACCGTCCCGCCGCAGCCGACCCCAGGGCAGGATGTCACCGCGCAAACGGTCCCCGTGAAGCCGCCCGAGAAGTCCCGGCTATTGCAGGACGGCCGCGACATGTTCTGGTCGATGGCACCGTTGCTGCTGGCCTGCATCGTGCTCGCCGGCGTGCTCGGGATGTGCTCGTTCGCGCCGAACGGTCCAGGTCCAGGGCCTGCGCCGCAGTACGACGCCCCCGCCGCGCTCCGGGCCGACGCCGACGCGCTCAAGTTCCCCATCCGGGTGCCGCAGCTACCGCAGGGGTGGCAGGCCAACTCCGGTTCCCGGGGCAGTATCGACGCGGGACGGACCGACGGCGGTCAGGCCGTGCGGGCGGTGACGTCGCGGGTGGGGTTTCTGGCCCCGACCGGAATGTTCATCAGCCTGACGCAGAGCAATGCCGACGAGGACAAGCTGATGAGGTGGATGGACACCGGCTTGGTGCCCACCGGCGTGCAGGACGTCGACGGGGTGCGCTGGGTGGTGTACGAGGGGGGCGACCCCGTCGGCGAGGTTCCCAATGCGGTGTGGACAACCCGGCTGCAAGCCGCATCGGGCTCGGCGCAGATTGCGATAACCGGCGCAGCAGGTACGGCCGAGTACCGTACGCTGGCCGCGGCGACGCAGACGCAGCCGCCCTTGCCCGTCTCCTAGGAGTGCACGATGACCTCACGCAAGTCTGATGTCGCCGGCGGAGCGGCTCCGGAAGCCGATCTCACTGGATGGACCGCCGCCCCGTTCACGGCGGAAGGCTTCACCTACGACGTCTACCGCAAGGGCGAAGGCCCGGGTGTGGTGCTCATCCCGGAGATGCCAGGTATTCATCCCGGCGTGCTGGCCCTGGGAAATCACCTGGTGGACAACGGCTTCACCGTCGCCGCGCCGTCGCTCTACGGCACGCCGGGCGCGCCGGGAATGCGGCCGGGTGCGATACCGGTGATGATTCGCGGTTGTGTGGCAAAGGAATTCGCGGCGTTCACCACCAACGCCGACCGGCCGATCGCCCACTACCTGCGTGCGTTGGCCCGTGACCTCAACGAGCAGACGCCGGGCAAGGGTGTCGGCGTGATCGGCGAGTGCTGGAGCGGCGGCTTCGCGTTGGCGGCCGCCGTCGACGACAGCGTGCTGGCCCCGGTGCTGAGCCAACCGTCGTTGCCGATCGGGCTGACGGCGAAGCACAAGGCCGATCCGGGGCTGTCCGAAGCCGAGTTGAAGATCGTCGAACGCCGGGCCGCCGACGAGGGGTTGTGCGCGCTGGGGCTGCGGTTCAGTGAGGATCCGCTGTCGCCGGGCGCCCGCTTCAAGACGCTCAAGGCGCGGCTCGGCGACGCGTTCGAGGTCATCGAGATCGACTCGAAGAAGGGCAACGAGCACGGGTTCGGCAAGATGGCGCACTCGGTGCTGACGCTGGAGGTCCGTGAGGTAGAGGGGCATCCGGCCTACGAGGCGCGCAAACGCGTCGTGGCGTTCCTCAAGGAGCGGCTGGCTTAGTCGCCGATGCGGCCGCTTCGGCGGCGCGCTTCTGCGCCTTCTCGGCGTCGGCCCGTTTGCGGGCCCGATCGAGCAGCACCCGCAGTCTGCCCGGCTTCTTGGGCTCGTCGTCGTCCGGTTGATCGAGTGGAACGTCCTTGTACACCGCGAGATACACGCTGATCGTGGTGACGATGACGATCATGATGACCGGCCCGATGATCAGCCCCCAGAACCCGAACATGGTGATGCCCGCGAATACGGCGAGCAGCATCAGCGCAGAGTCCAGCCGAGCCTGCTTTGGCACCAGGATCGGCCGCAGGAAGTTGTCGATGTTGGTGACCACGATGAGGTGGAACGCGATGACGAAGACCCCGCCGACGACGTTGTCGAACAGGATCATGCCGACCCCGAACGGGATGCTGATGATTCCGCCGCCCAGCGGGATCATCGACAGCGCCGTCAGCAGGATCGCGAAGATGAAGAACCCCTCGTGGAAGCCCGCGATGTAGATCGACAGCGCGCCGGACAGGCCCTGGGCGAGTGCGATGACGAACTGCCCGCGCACGGTGCCGCGCACCATGGCGCCCATCTTCGCGAGGTAGAGGTCGGTGACCTCCTCGCCGAGCGGGTTGAGTTGGCGGATCAGCGTCTGAACCCGTTCGTGCTGGGACAGCAGTGAGATGAACACGTAGAGGAACAAGAACGCCGCGGTGACGCCGCCGAGCAGGCCGCCCGCGGCCCCCTGCAGCACGTGCAGCAGATACTCGCCGACGTGCTGGGCGATGGTGGTCACGCGCTCGCGCAACAGTTCCGGTGTCACGTCGACGCCGTTGAGCAGCGGCACGCGGTCGATCACGTCGTTGGTGTACCTCAGCGCGCGGTCGCCGAGCGAGCTGAGGTCCGTCTCCGCAAGCCACCCGGAGACGCTGTCGACCATCGCGCTGATCTGGACCACCGCCAGGAGTACCAGCAGCGTCACCGGGATGATGACCATGAGCAGGGCCGCCAGGACGGTCAGGGTGACCGACAAGCCGGTGCCGAATCGCTTGCGGAACCGCTCGAAGAGTGGCTCGAACAGGTATGCCGCGACGGCCGCCATCACGATGAGGATGAAGTAGCCGCGCAGGAAGTACGCGCCGAAGACGAGCGCGAGCACGGTGGCGATCGCCAGCGCCCGCTTCTGCGGTTGCGTGAAGGTCTTCTCCATGGCCACGGTGGTCGACGCCCGTCAGGAGGTGGGTCGGTCGGGTCCGGGGTCGCCCCACTTGCCGCGGATGGCGCCCCACGGGTCGGCGTACTCGCCGGGGTAGTCGCGGTACGCCGACTGCTTGCGCAGGAAGTATCCGATGAGCGGGGCGATGAGCCGGAACGGGTAGCGCTTCCAGCCGGCCTTCTCGGCGGTTTCGGTGAGGATGTCGGGCCACGAAATGGTTTGGTACTTCAGCACTTCCTGGGCGCGGGTGGTGTCCATCCAGTCGGTGGCGAACCAATCGTCGTCACTGTCCGGGTTGCCGCGCCGCCCGATGGGAACTGCGCCGACGAGGCCCATGGCCCCGGCGACTGCAACGGCGATGTCGCCCTGGGTGAGCCGGTGCGTGGCGTCGTCGCCGCCGATCAGCAGGATCTCGCCGACGCAGTCGGCGGTGGTGGCCGCCGTGAACGCCGCGGCGACGTCGCGCACGTCGACGGTCTGGATCCGGCCGTCGGTGGGCAGCGCACTCTCGAAGAAGAGGAACTCCGGCTTGATGTCGAAGCTGAGCTCGACTGTCAGCACGCCGCCGAGCCGCAACACCACCCAGTCCAGGCTCGAGTCTCGGACCAGCTGCTCGGCCTCGGCCTTGTGCGTGCCGTACAGATCGGTGGGGTGCATCGGGGTGTCGGCGGTCAGCACGCCGGTGACGTGGTGTGGGTTGCGCGCCCCGTACACCGCGATGCTGGAGGCCTGCACGAAGCGCGGCGGCGGCTCCTGTGCCGCGGCGGCCCGTACCAGGTGACCCGTGGCGTCGACGCTGACCTTGCGGGCCAGCGCCGCCCTGGCGTAGCAGAACGGCGCGATGATCGCGGCCAGGTGGATGATCGCGGCGGGCTGGACCGCGTCGATCAGCGCGTCGACCTCCGCCGGGTTGGTGAGGTCGGCGTACCGCACGTCCACCCCGGGTGGCAGGTCGGCGGCGGCCTTGCGGTTCTCCGGAACGTCGAGGTCGGTGGCGACCACGTTGCGGCCGTCGGCGGCGAGGCGTTTGACCGTCGCCGAGCCCACCAAGCCGAAGGCGCCCGTCACGAGCACGGCGTCAGACATGACCCTCCCCATCTAGAACGTGGTACAACCTCGCACGCCAAAACCGGGAGCGCAATCGTCAGCCTAGGACAGGATGCAGCGGAACCCGATGTGACTCATCCCGGTGTCCACCATCTGCGGGCGCCGCGCCGCGGGGCGGTAGCGCAGGCAGTAGCTGTCGGCGCACAGGAACGATCCGCCCTTGACGACCCTGCGTCCGATCTCGAACTGGGGCTGGTTGGGGTCGTAACTATCTGCGGCGCAGCATGATTCGACGGACCGATCGTCGGCCCACCAGTCGGTGGTCCACTCCCACGCGTTGCCCGCCATGTCGTGGAGCCCGTAGCCGTTGGCGGGGAAGGAGCCGACCGGCCGCGTGGCCCCGTACCCCGTGTCCGGTAGGTACGGAAACTCGCCGTGCCAGTAGTTGGCCAGCCGCTGCCCGGCGGGCTCGGGCTCGTCGCCCCAGGTATAGGCGGCGCCGCGCAGCCCGCCGCGGGCCGCCGTCTCCCACTGCACCTCGGTGGGCAGCGCCAGCCCGGCCCAGTCGGCGTAGGCCTGCGCGTCGTCGAACGCCACGTGTACGACCGGATGCTGCTCGCGGTTGCGCAGTGACGACTTCGGTCCGCGGGGGTGGTTCCAGCACGCGCCAGGCGTCCAGGTCCACCACTGGTCGAGGTGCCGGACGTCGACGGGGCCCGTGGTGCGGTGGAAGACCATGGACCCCGGCTGCAGGTTCTCGCGCGGAGCGCCGGGGTAGTCGTCCGGGTTCAGCGGCCGCTCGGCGACGGTGACGTACTTGGTGGCGTCGACGAATCCGGCGAATTGCGCGTTGGTGACCTGATGACGCTGCATCCAGAACCCGTCGACGGCCACCTCCCGCGTCGGGGCCTCCTCGGGGTAGTGCGCATCGGAGCCGAGCAGTGCGGTCTGCGCCGGAATCCACACCAAGTCGTCCCGAGACTGCGGGGAGATCGCGATTTCGTGCGTCAACGCGATCTCCCCGCAGTCTCGGCGAGGAGGTTAGGCACTGAAGACCTGGGCCCAGTCGTTGCGCATGCTGACCACCGTCCACCCGTACTGGCCGGCATGCTCCAGCGCGCGTTCCGCCCCTGCGGTGTAGGCGAATTCACGCTCGGCGTCGTCATGAAGCACCAGCAGCCGCAGCGATGCCGCATTGGGCCTACCCGAGTACATCAGCATCTCGTCGTCGCCGTTGGAGTTGCCTGCCGAGAGGATGGGCCGCCGACCGATCCGATTCCAGATGCGCACCGGCTTCTCGGGGCCGTCGTCCCAGATGTCCAGTGCGGGTTGAATCAACAGGTCACCGTGCCCGTCGCCGCCCTCGAACTTCAGCCCTTGCGCACTGCCCACGACGCGCTCGGGTGGGATGCCGTAGATGGTCGACGTGATGGGCCGCATGAAGTCGCGACCACCCCCGGAGACGATGTAGCAGGTGAAGCCGTGCGCCTCCAGGTAGCGCAGCAACTCGACCATCGGCACGTAGGTGCACGTCGGGTACGGCCGGCCCAGGCTCGGGTGGACGGCCTCGGCGAAGAACGCCGCGATCCGTGCCGCGTGTTCTTCGACCTTCATCGACTCGTGGAGCGAGAGTGCAGCGCCGGCAAGCACTTTCAGATCGGAGTCGTCGCCCTGGTAGTGCTTGGTGATGGCCCCGCCGAACCAGTTCAGGTCGTTCGCCGCGGCCGCCTGGTATGGCTGTTGTCCCGCCAGCGCTGGTTCGGCGCTCGCCTTTTCGGCCAGCCTGCGGATGATGAAGTCGAGTTGGATGTACATCGGCTTCTCGCACCACAGGGTGCCGTCGTTGTCGAACACGGCGATGCGCTCTTCTGGACTGACGTAATCCGGACCATCGGTGGTGACCCGGCCCACGAAGTCGACGATCGCCGACTTCGTGGACCCGTCGGTCCAGGATGCGAGCTCGGCCACGGTCAGCCGCCGCGGGTGGCGAGGAACTTGTCGAGTTCTTCCACCGCATGGTTGATCGTGAACGAGGCCGGTTCCTGACGCGGTGGGAACTCCTTGAACGTCTCGAGGAACTGGGTCACGATCGCCGAGCCGTAGAACATCAGGTAGAGGCGATCAATCAGCCAGTCCCAGTAGGTGTTCGACGTGACGTCTGCGTGTTCGTAGGGGTCGGTGCGCAGGTTGAAAAGCTTGGGCGCCCGCAGCGCGGTGAACGGTTCGAACCAGACCTGCAGCGTGCCCTGGCAGCGTTGCTCCATGAACACGATCTTCCAGTTGTCCGCCCGAATGCCCAGCACGTCGCAGTCGTCGGAGAAGTAGATCATCCCGCGGCGCGGGCTCTCGTCCACCTCTCCGGTGAGGTACGGCAGCAGGTTGTAGCCGTCGATGTGCACCTTGTACGTCATGTCGCCGGCGGTGTACCCGGCCTTGAGCTTGTCGACGATGTCGGGGTCGCCCGCGGCGGCCAGGAACGTCGGCAGCCAATCATGATGCTGGACGATCTCGTTGGACACGCTGCGCGGCTTGATCTTTCCCGTCCAGCGGATCATTTCCGGAATGCGGAAGGCGCCCTCCCAGTTGGTGGCCTTCTCGCTGCGGAACGGCGTGGTGGCGCCGTCCGGCCAACTGTTGGCGTGCGGGCCGTTGTCGGTCGAGTAGATGACGATGGTGTCCTCGGCGATGCCGAGTTCGTCGACCAGGTCGAGCAACGTGCCGACGTTGCGGTCGTGGTCGATCATCGTGTCGTGGTACGGCGACTGCCAACGGCCGGCCTGGCCCTTGCTCTCCGGCTTGGTGTGCGTCCGAAAGTGCATGTGCGTCATGTTCATCCACACGAAGAACGGGGTGCCCGCGTCGTGCTGGCGCTTGATGAAGTCGACGCATGCGCCGGTGGTTTCGTCGTCGATGGTCTCCATTCGCAACTTGGTCAGCGGTCCGGTGTCCTCGATGCGCTGCTTGCCGACGGGGCCGTACCGCTCGTCCACCTCGCCGGAGTCGTCGTCGGTGGCCCACGAGTGAATCACGCCGCGCGGCACCAGCGCCTTGCGCAACAGCGGCGCTTCCTCCGCGGTGGGGTAGTCCTCGTGTTCGGGTTCCTCTTCGGCGTTGAGGTGGTACAGGTTGCCGAAGAACTCGTCGAACCCGTGCGCGGTCGGCAGGTACTTGTTCAGGTCGCCGAGGTGGTTCTTGCCGAATTGTCCAGTGGCGTAACCCATTGGCTTGAGCAGCTCGGCGATGGTCGGGTCTTCCTTCTGCAGCCCGATGTCCACGCCGGGCATGCCGACCTTGCTCATGCCGGTGCGGTAGACGCTCTGTCCGGTGATGAAGGACGAGCGGCCTGCTGTGCAACTCTGCTCGCCGTAGGAATCGGTGAAGAGCATTCCCTCGTCGGCGATCCGGTCGATGTTGGGCGTGGAGTAACCCATCATCCCGCGGCTGTAGCAGCTGAGGTTCGAGATGCCGATGTCATCGCCCCAGATGACGAGGATGTTCGGCTTGGAGTCAGGCATTCGCGTACCCCTTCTTGAATTGTCGTTGCTGTAGCGGCGAGTCGACCCTAGTCGGCCGCCAGGAACTCTTCGAGCTTCTTCACGATCTGATCGATGCTGAAGCTGGCGGGTGGGTGCCGGGGGGGAAACTCCCTGAACGTGTCCAGGAACGCCGACGCCATCGCCGTCGCGTAGAAGACGAAGAAGTCGCGCCGAAGGAACCACTCGTAGTACGTGTTCGAGGTGATGTCGGCGTACTCGTACGGGTCGGTGCGAAGGTTGAACAGCTTCGGTATGCGCAGCGGCGTGAACGGCTCGGCCCAGATCCGCAGCGTGCCTTGGCAACGCTGCTCGGCGAACACGATCTTCCAGTTCTCGAACCGCATCGCCACCAGTTCGGCGTCATCGTTGAAGTAGAAGAACCCGCGCCGCGGGCTGTGCTCGACCTCGCCCATCAGATACGGCATCAGATTGAACCCGTCGATGTGCACCTTGTACTCGGTCTCGCCGTCCGCCCCCGCCTTGTAGCCCTTCTTCAACTTGTCGCTGACGTCGGGATCGCCGGCCGCGGCAAGCAGGGTCGGTAGCCAGTCGTGATGCTGGATGATGTCGTTGGACACGCTGCCCGCCTTGATCTTTCCGGGCCAACGAATCAACTCCGGAATCCGGTACGCGCCTTCCCAGTTCGTGTTCTTTTCGCTGCGGAACGGCGTAGTGCCGCCATCCGGCCAGCTGTTGCGGTGTGGTCCGTTGTCGGTGGAGTAGATGACGATGGTGTCCTCGGCGATGCCAAGGTCGTCGAGAACGTCGAGTACCTGGCCCACGTTCTTGTCGTGGTCGATCATCGCGTCGTGGTATTCCGACTGCCACATTCCCGCTTGGCCGCGGCTGCCGGGCTTCACGTGCGTGTAGAGGTGCATGTGGGTGAAGTTGCACCACACGAAGAACGGGATGTCGGCCTCGTGCTGCCGCTTGATGTACTCGATGGTGGTGTTGGCGATGTCGTCGTCGATGGTCTCCATGCGCTTGGCGGTCAGTGGCCCGGTGTCCTCGATGATCTGCTTTCCGACCGGACCGAACTTGGGGTCGTCGGGTTCGCTGGACACCTCGTCGGTCGCCTTGCACTTCATTACGCCGCGCGGCAGGGCAAGCTCGTACAGCCGCGGGAACTGGTCCTTGTGCGGGTAGTCGTACTGCTCGGGTTCCTCTTCGGCGTTGAGGTGATACAGGTTGCCGAAGAACTCGTCGAACCCATGCACCGTCGGCAGGTACTTGTTCAGGTCGCCGAAGTGGTTCTTGCCGAACTGCCCGGTTGCGTAGCCGAGCGGCTTGAGCAGCTCGGCAATGGTGGGATCCTCGGCCGCCCAGCCGATGTCCACACCGGGGACGCCGACCTTGCTCATTCCGGTGCGGTACACGCTTTGGCCGCTGATGAAGGCCGCCCGACCCGCGGTGCAGCTTTGCTCGCCGTAGGAATCCGTGAATCGCATGCCTTCGCTGGCGATGCGGTCGATGTTCGGCGTGCGATAGCCCATCATGCCGTCGCTGTAGCAGCTCAGATTGCTGATCCCGATGTCGTCACCCCAGATGACGAGGATGTTTGGCTTTCCGTTGGGCACGGCGACTCCTTCGACTGGTGAACCCCTCCAGGCTAGGAAATCGGTGGCCCGCGTATGGGGGTTTGGCCGAGTCCGCCGCCCGGGCTTCATATCAAATACACGTCGCGCCTTAACAATTCCGTTGCTGAATCGTGCGGTCGGCTACCGGCGGGTAAACGGGGTCGAACCAGGGGGTGCGCTACCCTCTATGAATCGTAGGTTCCTAGTGTGCCGCCGGTTACGGTCTGCGATTGCTCCTCGAGCAGACGGGAGCACCAGCCATGGTGCCTGTTTCTCCGCCCACGACGAAGTCAGCCCGATTGGCCTTCTGCAGCCGGTCCACGGGCCGCGGTGGCGTGGACGGGGCATGGTGGCCCGGCAGCAACGACCTGGGCGCTCAACTGCCCGACCTGGTCGCCGTCGTCGGTTCGATGATCGGCGAGGTGCGCCGGGTGGTCTACGACCCGAGCATCTGGCCGCCGACGCCGCGCCGCGTCATTCGCCGGGGCGTGGCCATCTCCGTCGACCCGTACTCGTTGGTGACGAGCGAAACGCTGTACCTGATCGGCACGCACTCGCGAGACGCGGTGCTCTACGTCGTTCCGCCGTCCTGCAAGCCCACGGTGGCCAACCGCGTGCTCGGTGCGGTCTCCGAGTCGACAGTGCCCATGATGGCGTCCGTCGTGCGGCACTTGTTGGGGCATTTCGCCGAGGTCGGCGACAGGCGCATACCGTGACGTCAGGAATTACCCGATGAGCCGGTTCTGCGACGTCATGTACGCGAACGCCACGACGAGCACCAGGGGACTGGTCACTGGCGAGCCCCATGCGCCGGTCCGGCAAAGCTGGGCCGAGGTGCATGAGCGGGCCCGCGCGATTGCTGGCGGACTGGCCGCCGCAGGTGTCGGCCACGGTGACGCGGTCGCCGTGCTGGCCGGGGCGCCCGTCGAGATCGCGCCCACCGCCCAGGCGGTCTGGATGCGCGGCGGCAGCCTGACGATGCTGCACCAGCCCACCCCCCGCACCGATCTGATGATGTGGGCCGAGGAGACGGCGCGCGTGATCCACGCGCTCGGGGCGGCGGTCGTGATCGTGTCCGATCCCTTCATGGCCGCGGCGCCGGTGCTGTCGGACCGCGGCGTCACCGTGCTCGTCATTGCCGATTTGTTGGCCGCGGATCCGATCGACCCGATCGAGACCGAAGAGGACGACATCGCGCTGCTGCAGCTGACGTCCGGTTCGACGGGCCCACCCAAGGCAGTACGCATCACGCACCGCAACCTGGTGTCGAACGCCGAGGCGATGTTCGTCGGCGCGGAGTACGACCTGGACACCGACGTGATCGTCAGCTGGTTGCCGCTGTTTCACGACATGGGCATGACCGGGTTCCTGATCGTGCCGATGTACTTCGGCGCCGAGCTGGTCAAGGTCACTCCGATGGACTTCCTGACCGACATCCTGTTGTGGCCAAGACTCATCGACAAGTACAAGGGCACCATGACGGCGGCGCCCAACTTCGCCTACGCCCTGCTGGCGAAGCGGCTGCGCAAGCAGGCCCAGCCGGGCCAGTTCGACCTGTCGTCGCTGCGCTGGGCGCTGTCAGGGGCCGAGCAGGTCGAACCGGCGGTCGTCGAGGACCTTTGCGATGCGGGCGCGCCATTCGGGCTGCGTCGGGAGGCCATCCTGCCCGCATACGGAATGGCCGAGACGACGGTCGCGGTGTCGTTCTCCGTGTGCGGCACCGGACTGGTGATCGACGAGGTCGACGCCGACATGCTCGCCGTCCTGCACCGGGCCGTGCCGGCCACGTCGGGCAACGTGCGCAGGCTCGCGACGCTGGGCCCGCTGCTCGCCGGGCTCGAGGCGCGCATCGTCGACGAATCAGACAACGAGCTTCCCACCCGTGGCGTCGGGGTGATCCAGGTGCGCGGTGAGCCGCTGACGCCCGGCTACACGACGCTGGCGGGGTTCCTGTCCGCTCAGGACGAACAGGGCTGGTACGACACCGGCGACCTGGGTTACCTGACCGAGAAGGCGCACATCGTGGTGTGCGGACGGGTCAAGGACGTCATCATCATGGGCGGCCGGAACATCTACCCGACGGACATCGAGCGGGCCGCCGCCCGAGTCGAAGGGGTGCGGGCCGGGTGCGCCGTCGCGGTGCGTCTGAACGCAGGCCACCGTCGGGAGACGTTCGCCATCGCGGTCGAGTCGAACCTCTTCGAGGATCACGCCGACGCACGTCGCATCCAGCGTGCAGTCGCGCACGAGGTGTTCGCCGAGGTCGACGTCCGACCGCGCAACGTCGTGGTGCTCGCGCCGGGAATCATCCCGAAGACGCCGTCGGGCAAGCTGCGGCGCGCGCACGCCCTGTCACTGGTCGGGCAGTAGCGCCCTACGCGGTGGCGGGCGCGGTCGCACCCGAGTTCTTCATCCGTGCGTACAGGTCGGTGTAGTACGGGAGGCATTCGGCCATGGCCTGCTCGGTGGTGAACAACGGCTCGTAGCCGAGGTCGCGCCGCGCCTTGGCGATGGAGAAGTAGTTGTCGAGGTAAACCCGTTCCACCGCAAGGGGTTCCAGCGGTGGCTTCGGCAGGCCGATCCGGAAGTGCAGCCACTGCCACACCGTCATCACGAACCGCACCAACGGGCCCGACACCCGGAACTTGGGCCAGCGGACTCCGCAGGCCTCGACGACCGGTCGGGAGAACTCGAACATGTTGATCGGCTCGCCGTCGTTGATGAAGTACGCCTGACCCGGCGCCGTGCCGCCGGGCACTAGGTGCTCACCGGCCAGGATGAATCCGTGAATCAGGTTGTGCACGTAGGAGTTATCGAGCTTCGCCTCCGCGCTGCCCACCAGCACCTTGACGTGTCCTGCGAGCACGCTTTCGAACAGTTTGCGGAACATGGTCTGATCGCCGCGGCCCCAGATGCCGCTGGGGCGGATCGAGCACGTGAGCATTCCGTCGACGCCGTTGGCCGCGAGCACGAACTTCTCGGCAGCCACCTTGGTCTCAGTGTAGAGATCGTTGAATCGCTCTGTGTAGGGCAGGGTTTCGTCGCCGTCCGAGATGACCTGGCCGCCCATGACCACGCTGTTGGACGCGGTGTAGACGAAGCGCTTCGCGCCCGCCGTCCGAGCGGCGCGCACCAGATTCTCGGTGCCGCCGACGTTCACGGCGAAGCTGCGCTGCCGGTACTCGTCGGTGACGGACCCGCCGCCCATCAGATCGATGATGGCCGCGGTGTGGAAGACGGTGTCGACGTCGGTGACCGCCGTGGCGACGTCGTCGGGGTTGGTGATGTCGCCGACGATGGTCTGCAGCCGCGGATGGTCGGGCAGCGGGGACGGTGCGCGGTCGAACGAACGGACGTCGTGTCCGCGGGCCAGTAGCGCGGTCACCAGATTGGCGCCGACGAAGCCGGAACCCCCGGTGACGAGGACACGGCCAAGGGAAGTGGTCAGCGTTGAATCACTCACGGGAACGAATCATACCAAGGAAAATGTAACGTGTTCCAGTTCTGCACTTCTTGGCGGAATCCAGGATCTCTGAATTTCCGTTTTCAAGCTTCTTCGTCATCCTTGGCGGCCAGCGTCTGCTCGACTTTCTCCCGCGCGCCAGCTAAGTGTGATTCGCAGCGTTTAGCCAGTTCCTCGCCACGTTCCCAGAGTTTCAGCGATGTATCGAGATCGAGTCCGCCCTGCTCCAGCTGCCGCACGACGTCGATCAGCTCGTCCCGCGCCGCTTCGTATCCCAGCTGACTAATGGGCTTCATCTGATCCCTCACTAACGGTGGTGATGGCGCCGTCGGCGACCCGGATTCGCAACCGGGTGCCCGCCGGGGCGTCGTGGACGGAGCGCAGTACGGCCGCCGATCCGGTGGCCGGCACTGTCTGCACGACCGCGTAGCCGCGGGCGAGCGTGGCGGCCGGGCCCAGTGTGCTCAGCCGGGCCGACAGGTGGCCGACGCGCTCGGACTCGGCGGCAATCAACCGGGTGATGTCCCGGCGGGCCGCGGTGCGGGCGCGGTGAATCTCTTCCGCGCGCGCCGCCAGCGCGGCAAGCGGTTCGGCGAGCACCGGGCGGCTGCGGAGCTGGGCGATCACGTGTTGCTCGCGGTTCACCCAGTTGCGCAGGGCACGCGCACTGCGCCGGCACAAGTCCGCCACCAGTGCCCGTTCTGCTGCGGCGTCGGGCACGATGCGCTTCGCCGCGTCGGTCGGTGTCGCGGCCCGCAGGTCGGCGACCAAGTCGCACAACGGGTTGTCGGGTTCGTGCCCGACGGCGCTCACCACCGGCGTCGTGCACTTGACGATCTCGCGGCACAACGTCTCGTCGGAGAACGGGAGCAGCGCCTCCACATCGCCGCCGCCTCTCGCGATCACGATGACGTCGACGGCTGGGTCCGCGTCGAGCGAGCGCAACGACTCGACGATCTGCGGCACGGTGCTCGGGCCCTGAACCGCGGTGTGGCGCACGGCGAACCGGGCGGCGGGCCATCGGTTCCTGGTGACGGTCATGACGTCGCGCTCAGCCGCCGAGGCTCGCCCGGTGATGAGGCCGATAACGTTGGGCAGGAAGGGAATCGGGCGCTTGAGCCGCGGGTCGAAAAGCCCCTCGGCGTCGAGCAGGCGACGCAGCCGCTCGATGCGGGCGAGCAGTTCGCCGACGCCGACCGCACGGATCTCCGTGACGCGCAACGAGAACGTGCCCCTACCGGTGTGGAAGTTGGGCTTGCCGTACATGACGACGCGGACACCCTCGGTCAATGCGACCGGGGCGTTCAGCACGAGGTCGCGCGGACAGACCACCGACAGCGACATGTCGGCGGCCGGATCACGCAGGGCGATGAACGCCACCGTCGGGCGCATCGTCAACTGGGCGATCTCGCCCTCGACCCACACCCGTCCGAGCTTGTCGATGTAGTCCGCCACCCGCGTCGAGACCGCGCGCACCGGCCACGGATTCTCGGCCGAGTTCGGGGGTGCGGCTTGGCTCACTTGGCGGTCGCGCGGGTGATCCTATTGGCCAACAACGTCTGAAACGGCGCCCGCGACTTCGTCGCACCCTCGTAAGTCAGCAACGCCTCGAGGTCGGCCACCCGAAGCGATGGCAGCCGCGCGCGCAGCTGAGCGAGCGTCAGCGACGCATAGTCCAACTCGGCGACGATCCCGGGCGCCCCGGCACCGTCGGGCGCCGGGCTGCCCGCTTCGGTCTCGGCGTCCGGCTCACCGGTGGTGTACAGCGCGAAGCGGCCCTCGGTGAGCCGTTCGCCGTCCAGTCGAACGACGGTGTCGTCATCTGCGTCGTCGTCGACGTCCTCGTCGAAGGTCGCCCACTCGGGCTGCTCGTCCTTGGGCGGGAACAGCTGCTCGAGCGTCTCGTCGCCCCTGTTGACGAGGTCGGCGACGTCCTGCTGCATCTTCATGACGAGCTGCGCGAGTTGACTGGCCACCGTCATCGGGTACGTCAGGATCGTCTGCGGCAGCTTGCGGGTTTCGTCCAGCGCGGTCACCGCCGCGCCGACCAGCAGTCGAACCCCATACGGTGCTGTAGCCATGGGTGCAAGAGTACGGGCGGGTCCGTCGACTGGTCTGCGAAGCCCGTGGGTAAGTACCCTGGACCCCATGCAACCGACGATCAACCTGGGTCTTCCGGGTGCTGTCCCGTCCATCGTCGGGCCCGCGACCGCCAAGCGAGTCCTGCTCGCCGAGCCGCGCGGGTACTGCGCGGGCGTCGACCGTGCCGTCGAGACCGTCGAGCGTGCCCTCGAGAAGCACGGCGCACCCGTCTACGTTCGCCACGAGATCGTGCACAACGTCCACGTCGTCGAGACGCTGGCCAAGGCCGGCGCCATCTTCGTCGACGAGACCGACGAGGTGCCCGAAGGCTCGATCGTGGTGTTCTCTGCGCACGGCGTCGCCCCGACGGTGCACGTGAATGCGCAGGAGCGCGACCTCAGGGTCATCGACGCCACCTGCCCGCTGGTCACCAAGGTGCACAACGAGGCCAAGCGGTTCGCCCGCGACGACTACGACATCCTGCTCATCGGCCACGAGGGCCACGAAGAGGTCGTTGGCACCGCGGGCGAGGCGCCCGACCACGTGCAGCTGGTCGACGGGCCGGACTCCGTCGACCGCGTCACCGTCCGCGACGAGAGCAAGGTCATCTGGCTCTCCCAGACCACGTTGTCCGTCGACGAGACCATGGAGACGGTGCGGCGGCTGCGCGAGCGCTTCCCGACGCTGCAGGATCCGCCCAGCGACGACATCTGCTACGCCACGCAGAACCGCCAGGTCGCCGTCAAGGCCATGGCGCCCGCGTGCGAGCTGGTCATCGTCGTCGGCTCACGCAACTCGTCGAACTCCGTTCGGCTGGTCGAGGTCGCCCTCGGTGCGGGCTCCGACGCGTCATACCTGGTGGACTATGCCGACGACATCGACCCGTCCTGGTTCGACGGCGTCACCACCGTCGGCGTGACCTCCGGTGCCTCGGTACCAGAGATCCTGGTGCAGGGAGTGCTCGAGCGGCTCGCTGACTATGGCTACGGCGAGGTGCAGTCAGTCACCACGGCCAACGAGACGTTGGTATTCACGCTTCCCCGCGAGATCCGGCCCGCGCGACGCTAGCCCGCGGGCGTCAGGCGTCGTACTCCCAGGAGTCGGCGTCACTGGGCCGCCGCGGGCGAGTGCGGTGCTCGGTACGTGACTCGCCGTCATCGGCGCCGCGGTAGCGCACGCGCGACACCGGGTGATGCGTCCCGTTCGCGCCATTCGTCGAGCGGGGTTCGGGCGGAGTGTAGGGGTCGTAGGTTTCGTGAGCGGGCCGCCGACGGCGCTCGGGCTGGTCGTACGGGTCGTAGCGGTCGGAGCGTTCCGCCGGCCGCGGCCGTTCGGGTCGCTCGTGCGCGCCTCGGGCGTCCACCGGCGGCAGGTTTCGGCGCGGTTCGCGCGGCGCAGCGCCACGGGTACGCCTGCGGGCGTCGGCGGGCGGTTCGGCGGGCGGCGTCACGGGTGGTCCCGGGCGGCGCCGGGGTCGGTTGGGGTTCGGCTCGGCGAGCTCGGTCTCCGGCGGCCTGGCATGACGCGAGCGCGACGCTCCCGCGGCCGGGGCGGTCCTTGGAGTCTTCTTCGGCCGGCGCGGCGCCTCTTCCGGGACTTCGGCAGCAGCCTTCGCGCGGCTCGGACGGTCTAGCGAGTGCTCGCGGCGCCGGCGGCGTGGGGTCGCCTCGACGGCGTCGATCGTCGTGGTCTCGGCGGCCGCAAGTCGGCCCGACGCCCGATCGGGGGTCTCGGTCTCGGCGCCCTCGGGTGCGGCTCGTCGAGCCGACAGGGCCAAGTACCACCGGACCAGACCGACCACCAGGACGGCCGCGGACGTGAAGAACATCAGGGGGAAGCGTTCGATCAGCGGATAGCCGCAATTGATCAGAATGTCCTTGATGCCGGTGACCTGGCTACCGTGGAAGACGAAGTACGCGGCCGGGACGATGCCGAACAGGATCAGCGGCGGCTGGATGACCGCGGTGAACACTCCCGACTGCCGAACTGCAAGTACCGCTAACACGCAGCCGGCAACGTAGCAGATCGCGAAGGCGATCGAGAGTTCCTTGTTGCCGGTACCCGCGTCGTACGCGAACCCAACGGCAGACGTCGTCGCCGCCAGCAAGATGGCTCCCCACCAGGGAATGCCCGGAACTCGAGGCAGCGCCGAGCGATGATCGGCCGCAGTCGCCGACCGTGCACGCTGACCTGACACGCTTAGACCGTACCGGCATTCGCGCAAAGAGCGCTGCCAGCGCGCGCGGGCGTGCCGGTGGCGCCGCCTAGACTGTCCAACCCGTGGGCCTCAACCTGGGAATCGTCGGACTGCCGAACGTGGGCAAGTCAACTCTATTCAACGCGCTGACACGCAACGACGTGCTGGCGGCGAACTATCCGTTCGCGACCATCGAGCCGAACGAGGGTGTGGTGGCGTTGCCCGATCCGCGGCTCGACAAGCTCGCCGAGATCTTCTCGTCGGAGAAGACCGTGCCCGCGCCGGTGACGTTCGTCGACATCGCCGGGATCGTGAAGGGCGCGTCGGAGGGCGCCGGGTTGGGCAACAAGTTCCTGGCCAACATTCGCGAGTGCGACGCCATCTGCCAGGTGGTGCGCGTATTCGCCGACGACGACGTCGTGCACGTTGACGGCAAGGTCGACCCGAAATCCGACATCGAGGTCATCGAGACCGAGCTGATTCTCGCCGACCTGCAGACGTTGGAGAAGGCGGTGCCGCGGCTGGAGAAGGAGGCGCGCAACAACAAGGAGCGCAAGTCCCTTCACGAGGCGGCGGTGGCGGCCCAGGCGACGCTCGACGGCGGTACGACGCTCTTCGCGGCGGGTGCCGACGCCGCGGTGCTGCGTGAACTGAACCTCATGACCACCAAGCCGTTCCTCTACGTCTTCAACGCCGACGAGTCGGTGCTCACCGACGACGCGCGCAAGGCCGAGCTGCGCGAGCTGGTGGCCCCGGCCGACGCGGTGTTCCTCGACGCGAAGATCGAGGCGGAGCTGCAGGAGCTCGACGACGAGTCGGCCGCCGAGTTGCTCGAGTCGATCGGGCAGACGGAGAAGGGCCTGGATGCGTTGGCCCGGGCGGGTTTTCACACCCTGAAGCTGCAGACGTACCTCACGGCAGGCCCGAAGGAATCGCGCGCCTGGACGATCCACCGCGGCGACACCGCGCCCAAGGCGGCCGGTGTCATCCACACCGACTTCGAGAAGGGCTTCATCAAGGCCGAGATCGTCTCGTACGCCGACCTCGTCGAGGCGGGTTCGATGGCCGCGGCGAAGGCTGCGGGCAAGGTTCGCATGGAGGGCAAGGACTACGTGATGGCCGACGGCGACGTGGTGGAGTTTCGCTTCAACGTCTAGTCGAACTCGTCGTCCTGATCGGATAGCGTCGATGGACCACGAAACTGCCAAGGAACTAGCGGACGGCTACCGCGCCTACCTTGCGTCGGGAGACGGTGGGGTATTCAGGATGTTTTCTGAGAGCTTCTTCGACAACGTCAGTGGCCGGTCCGGACTGGAAATCTTTCAGGTCGTCGGTGAGTGGTTGGCCACCAGCCTCGACCAGCGGTCAGCTGACGTTCATCTCGTGACGCACTCCGACGACACGGTCGTGATCTGGTGCACGGTTCGCGGTCGGCACATTGGCAACGGCTTTCCGCGTCTGGCTGGCAAACAGGTCAAGGGCAACCACGTCAACTGGCCTCAGGTCCACATTTTCCGCTTCGCGAACGGCTTGGTGGTCGAGCATTGGGCCGTCCGCGACGATGTTGCACTACTGGAGTCCGTCGAGGCCTGAACGTGGTGGACGGCGACGTGGTGGAGTTCCGCTTCAACGTCTAGACCCGTTACGGTTCAACGTCTGATAGGTGGTTTCCGAAGTATTGAACCAGGCAGAATTCGTGCCCTTCGGGATCGAGCATGACAAGGACGACGCCCTCTTCGTGGTCGTTGCGAATGCCCGCCCACCGTCCGCCAAGGTCCTCGACCTGCCTTACGCCCGTGGCGATGTCGTCCACTTGCACGTCCAGGTGGATGCGTACCTTTGTGGATTTCGGTTCGGGTACGCGCTGAAAGGTGAGTCGCGGAAACTGCCCCGAGCGCGAGCCCACAGTCGCCCAGTTCGGATCGTCCCCATGCTCGTTCGACCTCGGAATGGTTAGCAAGGCGGCCCAGAAAGTCGCCATCCGAATGGGATCGGCGCAATCGATGGTGACTCCGGACCAGCGGTTTGTCATCGTCCCTCTCTGGTGTTCGCGGGTGGAGTTCTGGGCCACCGGGTGAGTGCAGGACTGCTCGCTGCGTGTCGGTGGGCCCACCTACGGTGACATTGATCTCGTACATCGGAAAGGTGGGGGACAATGGGTGTTATGCCGAGTGCCGCCAGCCGTCTGGATCGCATCACAGTTGATCCTTCGGTGCTGCACGGCAAACCTGTAATTCGTGGGTTGAGGCTTTCGGTGCAGTCTGTCCTGGAATTGCTGGCCAGCGGTATGTCCTTCGATGAGGTGTTGGCGGACTATCCAGACCTGCAGCGTGACGATCTGCTCGCAGCGCTGGAGTACGGCGCGTTGGTGGCTGGAGGCCAGCAGCTGTTTCCGTCCGGATCGTGAAGTTTCTCGTTGATGCGCAGCTGCCAGTTCGATTGTGTGACTTCCTGATTCGTTGTGGCTATGACGCAGTCCATGTCTCGGCACTGCCCGACGGTAATAGGTCGTCTGACGCCGTCATTGCTGAGACCGCAGACGCGGAAGATCGCATCGTTGTCACCAAGGATTCGGATTTTCGACACTCGCATCTGACTGACAGCTTGCCCCGGCGGTTGTTGATCGTCGCAACGGGCAACATCTCCAACACTCAACTGCTCAACCTCGTCGAAGCTCGCCTCGAGGATCTGTCGAACGCCTTCGGTGGTGCTGATTTGGTGGAACTGCGTCCAGATCTGTTGGTGGTGCATCAGAGTCGATGACGTTGTTCGGCGGCGTAATCCGGTCGAGTTCCGGTTCAACGTCTAGTCAGCAACCGAAGAAGTAGGCCCTTACGACTGGACAAGTGTCCAGCTATCGTGACCATCACGTTGATGGGAACGGAGCTGGGCAGAGATGAGCAAGGTACCGAGCCGGAAGGCCCGCTTGGCGCACGCGTCCAAGCACGCCGATCTGTGGAATGCGGGCAAGAAGGACGCGTGGGTGGCATCGTGGCGCACCATCTGCCCCAGCGAGGTTCGCATGTTCGACCCAGTCGGAACCGAGGAGAAACGCGGTTTCGCAGCCGCTACGTCGGACGCCTTCGACACGTTCCAGTCGATCCTCAAGATCAACATGATCACGGTTCAGGTCAACGGGAACGAGATGGCGTGGGTGTGCGAGAACCACTTCGGCACCGAGCCCAACGTGCAGATGGCACACAGCATCGAGACGTTCGCCTGGGACGATGACGGGAACCTGCTCATCAAGACCTACTATCCGATGCCGGAATCCGTTGGTGGCGAGGCCGACCCGTATGCCCACCTGTTGGAGGAACAGAAGTAGTCAACGTGGACGGCGACGTGGTGGAGTTCCGGTTCAACGTCTAGGTGTTTCCGCAGCGGAGGCGGCCTGTGCGGAAGGGGACGAGCTAGTTGATGATTTCGGCGCTGCCATCCAGACGGTCTTCGGCCAGCCGGTCTCGCCACATCTTGAGAGCTTCGGGTGTCAGTCGCGTCCAGTCGGTGACCTCGCCAACGATTCGGAGTGGTTCCCTGCTGCGATAGGAGCGGGTCGGATTGCCAGGGAACTTCTTGTCGGTGACGTTCGGATCGTTCTCGAACTCCCCGGTCGGTTCGACGACGTACACCCGCGGGAATCCGTCGCCGGCGGCGAGTTCAGCGGCGAGGCCCGCGCCGTCTCGCAACGCGGTGAAGTAGATGTGATTCATCACGATTTCTGGCCGGTAGTTGGAACGGAATCCGGCGGTGAAATGGTCTCCGGGCCGCAATTCGGCCTTTGTGCCGTGATAGAAGGGCCCCTCGTCCGACGTCCCTTTCATCGCCACAAGGTTATCAATCCAGGGCTATCGTGACGTTTATCGACGTCGGGAGGTGGAGGAGTTCCGCTTCACCATATAGCGGCAGAAGATGTGACGCTACGCAGCGCAACCGCGTTTGCCATCGGTGTGACCGCGCGCCGTCCGTCGAGTTCAACCGGAACGACGAATTGGCTCGATGACGCGGTATGCGATCTAGCATTGCACGGTGAGTTTTGCCGTTCCGCCGGAGGCCTATGCCCGTTTCATGGGCCGATACGCCGAGCCTCTCGCGGAGGTCTTCGTGGCATTTGCCGAGGTCGATGCGGGCGACAAGGTGCACGACGTCGGCTGTGGACCGGGCGCGCTGACCGCACACTTGCTGTCGATCGGAGCCGAGGTCGCGGCGATCGATCCATCACCGCCGTTCATCGACGCGATCAGCGCGCGCTTCCCAGGCGTTAGCGCACGTCTAGGTACGGCGGAGGAATTGCCTTACGACACTGCCGCTTTCGACGCTGCGCTCGCGCAATTGGTGGTGCACTTCATGACGGATCCAGTAGTCGGCGTCAGGCAGATGGCGCGCGTGACTCGGCCTGGCAGTGTTGTCGCAGCATGCGTGTGGGACGGGCCGACCGGCGCACTGGCCCCGTTCTGGGATGCAGTGCACGTGATAGACCCCGATGCTGAGGATGAAGCACTCCTCTCCGGGGCGCACATGGGGCACCTGACTGAGCTATTCGAAACTGCGGGCCTGCGCGACGTGGAAGAAGATTCGATTGCAGTCGATGTCGTGCACCCGACGTTCGAGGAGTGGTGGGAGCCATACACATTCGGTGTAGGTCCCGCCGGTGACTACGTCGGGCGACTCGATGACGATGCTCGCCCACGTCTCGAATCGGTGGCTCGCGAACGACTGGGTAAGGGGCCGTTCACCGTCACCGCTACCGCGTGGGCCGCCCGCGGGACCGTGTGATTACGACGTGGTCGTTTGGTTCGCGGCCAGCGCCAGCTCAAACTGGACCTGCAGCGATGCAGTGTCGATGCCACCGCCGCCGATGACGACGAGCTGCGTGCGCGGCGTGCGCTCCCCCCAGGCATCCCATAGCGAGATGTCCACCCGCTTGCCGACCACCTGCAGCACAGCCCGGCGTTCTGGCACGTCCGATGTGTAGATGACGCCCTTGGCTCGATAGATGTCAGATGGCAACTGGCGCATCACTTCCCGCAATGCCTCCAGCGATACGGGAAGCTCGCTCTCGTAGCACCAGGAGCTGAAAGTGTTCGACGGGTCGTGCGCGTGGTGGTCTTCGACGGCGTGCATCGGGAGGTCCGCTTGCGCCGGGTCGAAGCGCCCGACTGAGAGCAGGACCTCCAATGGCACGTCGCCGTGGCTGGCCTCGACGAGCCGGTAGCGGTGAAAGCGGCTGTCGAGCCACGCTCTGATCTGGTCGAGCCGGGCTCGATCCACCAGGTCCACCTTGTTCAGGATGATCATGTCGGCGAAGGCCATCTGACGAATCTTGAGTTCCATCAACTCGGGGACGGCCAACACCTGTTCGGCGTCCACCACACAGATGATGCTGTCCAGCCGGATGCGATCGCGGAAGCAGTCCGCACCAAAGGTCACCATGATCGCCGAAGGATCGGCCACCCCGCTGGCTTCGAGCAGGATGTATTCCGGCCGCTCGGGACGGTTGATCGTTGCCATCGTGGTCTCGATGAGATCGTCGCGGATCGTGCAACAGATGCAGCCGTTGGCCAGGCTGATCACATCGGATTCCACGCCGACAATCAGCTCGGCGTCGATGTTGAGCGACCCGAAGTCGTTGACCAGAACCGCCACTCTCAGCCCGTGATCACCACTGAGGATCCGATTCATCAGCGTCGTCTTGCCCGCACCCAGAAATCCGGTCAACACCGTCACCGGAATAGCCGCCGGCCCGGTGCCCAGGTCGTGGTCGATTGCCTCGCAGTCCAACGGTTGCATGGGTATCCCGGGAAGTACTTCAGCCGAGCTTCATGCGGAAGTTCTTGGGGAAGTTAGGGGTCTGTTCCCGATACACCTCCGGCGGGTAGTACAACGCCGGGTCGATCTCCAAGTCGCGCGTCGCCTGCTCCTGGATCGCATCGCGATAGTACTCGGGGTCGGGGAAGACAATTTCCAGCGGTTCCGCTTGTCCGTCAGGGGATTTGAGCTTCTCAAGCTGGTCTGGACTCAGCAGCAGCGCCGGATCGGGTCGGGCTGGATTGGCGGCCTCGGGTAACACGGCATCCCGAACCCAGATGGCGTCCTTGGTGACGTTCACGACCGTCACATCCAATCCGAATTCGAACCACCCGTCGTAGTGCGTCCGGACGCCGGCGATCATCTCCGGCGCTGTCCCGGTGTCGTACTCGAGGTGAGTGACCATTCCGAGCCGCGGTTTGAGTTGGTTGAGCAGATATCCGACCGCGTACGGGACGGTGTGGGCACTGTCGATTGTCGTATTGCCAATGAGCTGAGGTATCCCCATCCGTGCTTCCGAGAGACTTCCCAGGTCGGCCTGCATCTCGGTGACGAATACATCGACACCCTTCGCGTACTTCAGCGTTAGTTGGTCCGGACGGCCGTCACCCGTCCACACGAAGGACATGCCGTTCCAGTCGAGCCGATAGGCGCTGGCCCCGTCCATTACGTGGGAGCGCGGCCAGTGCCGAACCTGAACGCCGTTCTTGTCGTAGCAGAGGCCGTTCTCGTCTTTCCAGTCAAACTCGTTGACCTCAACCTCATACCCGTCGCCTACCGGAGATGCCTTGAAGGACTTGGTATGCCAGTGGGTCATCTGCTTCATGCCCTCGATCATGGCCTTCGTGCCGTCCTTCGGCGTACGTCCCGAGGGGCCATGCACCCGCAACGGCTTCCAGCGCAGCAGCCAGGGCGCGAAGCAATAGAGGTAGGGCAAGTCCGCAAAGTGGTCGACGTGGAGATGCGACAGAAAGATGTCGTTGACCGCCATGATCGGCACCTGCATGGCGACGATGTTTCGGAGACAGCCCGAGCCCAGGTCGAAGAAGAACCGGTCACCGTTGCCGAGTTCGACCATCATGCTGGTGCCGGCCTGGTCGCGCCGCGGCGGGAAGGGGCAACTTCCCATGAAGGAGATCCGCATTTCGTCCGGGCCGAGCTTCTCGCCGACCGGGTAGTAGTTGCTTGCGTTCACCACGCTGGGGGTCGGCCGGAAATAGGGCGGCAGGCTGATCCCGCTGCCTGGTTTTCCGCCGTAGGGGTTCTTCGCCGCAGATCTTTGACCGTTGCCCTGTTCTGCTGAAGTGGTCATCGTGGTCCTCTCTTCTCACATGATCGGGATGAACGACGACGCCATCGCGGAAAGCGCGACAGCGTTGAGAATGACCCCAGCCGGTGATGCGGGGAGTCATCGAGTACGGCGCCGATGATTGGACCAGTCACGCAATGGTTTTCGACCGGCCGGTGGCGCAATCCCGAACCAGCACAGGACGACTCGGGTAGCGGGGAAGCCAATTCACGCCTCCTTTTCACTCGAAGGCGTGATCACCGTCGGGCGATCCGTCGCGAGCACCACTGCTTGACGCCCGAGGCCCCCAGACTAGGCCGTGTAGTTGTCCGACGGCGGCGTTTAACCGTCACGTCAGCGACGCGCCACGGAGTTTGATTGAACGTCTGCGTTCCGTGGATCGGTCAGCAGTAGCTGCAGCGGCATTGGCGGAAGCGTGGCATCGTGGATTGCATCAATGATGCGCGGAGAGGTGTCCGATGAGAACGACGGTGACCATCGACGACGAGCTGCTGGCAAAGGCAGCCGAACTGACCGGCGTTCATGAGAACGTCGCATTGCTCCGGCAGGGGTTGCAGACACTCATCCGTGTGGAAAGCGCTCGGCGACTCGCCGCACTCGGTGGAACGGATTCACGGGCGGCGGCCGCACCTCGTCGGCGCAAATCGGTCGAATGATCCTGGTCGACACCGCGATTTGGATCGACCATCTGCACGCGACGGAGTCGGGCTCGTCGAACTACTAGGTGCCGATCAAATCGGCTGCCACCCATTGGTAGTCGAGGAAATGGCCCTCGGCTCGATAAAGCAACGCGACGTGGTGCTCGACCTGCTCGCCAACCTGTATCAGTTCCCGACGATCGATCATTACGAAGTCCTTCACCTGACTGATCGACGGCGGCTGTGGGGGCGGGGTCTGAGTACGGTCGATGTCCATCTGATGGCGGCGGTGGCGGTGGTCGGCGGTGCCCAACTGTGGACGAGGGACAAGCGCTTGAAGGCTGTCTGCGCGGCTGTCGGAGTGAAGTCGTTCGAGGGCTGACGTGGCTCAAGCTTCAGCCCGCCACCGGCTAGCCGATGGCGGGCTGAAGGTGACTTCGTGGCGGCCTAGTGCTGTGCGCCGGGCAGCTTGAAGCCGCCGGGGAGCGAGACGTCGACTCCGCCCGGGAGGGTCTGGCCACAGCGGTTGCACTCGACGATGGGGCCACCCCAGTCCGAGATGTCGATCGTCGGGCCCGGCCGGTCGGGGGCGGCCTGGGCGACGCCCGCGGTCATGCCCAATCCGGCGAGTGCGACGCCGCCCGAAAGCAGTGCCCCGACGATGATCTTCTTGAGCGGTTGTGTTGCGTTCATGTTGTTTTCTCCCTTGAAGTTTCGCGGTCTCGGTCGACCGCTGGGTTGTTGACAACATGAATGTAGGACCGCGTTCTTGGAAGATTCTCAAGGGATTTCGCATAGAAGGTTTGGCCCCGGTTCAACGTGGGCCCGCGTGGGTAGTCCTTGTCGGCTAGTCCTGCACGAAGGGAGAAATCGCATGCGCGCCAAACGCATCACGGCCAACCTACGGGTGGCCGACATCGAGGCGGCGAAGGGCTTCTACACCGAGTTCCTCGGCCTGGAGACCGAGGAGTTCAACATGGGGTGGGTGGCCCGCTACACGTCGCCTGAGAACGGGGTGAACGTCCAGCTGGTGACTGGCGATGCGACCGCGCCAGAGGACTCGGTCATCTCCGTACACACGGACGATGTCGAGGGCGCTTACGAGGAAGCCCAGCGCCTCGGCTACGAGATCGTGCATCCGATGACGACGGAGCCGTGGGGCGTGCGCCGGTTCTTCGTGCGCGCACCCGACGGCACCGTCGTCAACGTCGTGTATCACCGAGACTGAACCCGCCCTCAGAAGGGAAGATCCACCTGACCGTTCGAGGTGTTGGCTTCGTCGTGGTTCGAGTCGATGTACCCCAGCCGTTGGGGGACCTGGGGATCGGGGCCATACGGCACGAGCGGAGAGGTGCCCTCGTAGGCGAGGACGGACGTGTTGGCGGTCGTCGCCGTGACGGTGGCGGCGCCGGCGACGGGGGCGAGTGCGATCGCTCCACCGATTGCGGCTGCGGCCAACCACGGCGTAACGAACTTGAGCGTTGTCTTCATGATGTCCTCCGGTGTGCTGAGACGTCCTTTTTGGACTACCTCAGATCCTGGCGCGCACGCGATCCGGTGTCGTCACTGCTGACGCCCATTCCGACCCTCCTGCTAGCAGGAACACACGGCGGCGCGGGACACGCAATGAACTGTCCACCTAGCGTTTTCCAACGCGTTCCAGATGGGAGGATGTCACTGTTTCGTTCGTTGTCGGACGTAACGGTCGATGGCTGAATGGTCACTAGCCACTGCACGCGTCAAGGGCGCGGGCACCCTGTTGGGCGACAACGAAGGAGCAGGATTGTGAAGAAGTTCATCGTCACCGCCGTCGTGACCGGCGCGATGGCCGCGGCGGGACTCGGATTGGCCGCAACGGCAGAGGCGGAAACCGGCGCGGCCTACGCCACCATCGCCGACCTGAAGGCCCAGGGCTACAGCGTTCAGATCAACGGCGCTCAGGGTGACCTGTCGGACTGCACCATCGGGGCGGTCCACGGACTGATGCCGTCCAACCCAGGCGGAACGGTCTATGTCGACACCGTGTGCCGCGGCGGCTGCTGACCGGACGCTTTCCGGTTCCTAGAGCACGACGGAGATCTCGTCACTGAGTTGATAACCCGGGGCGAGTGGCAGCGTGTCGCCGCTCCAGAACTTGCCAGGATCGAACCAGTTCGCATCTTTGTCCGTCGCCAACAGGCCCATCTCCTCGTAGGTGATGGCGGCGACCTCCGCGCAATAGGCCGCCTCCAAACCGACGGTCCGTTTCTTGGCCTTCCTCCGCTGGCTGACTTCGCGCACCTTGTCGTCGACGACGGGAATGCCGCGGGTGAAGTCGTTCACCGTGGGGACCCGTCCACGGAACCAGCGTCCAAGCACCCCGGCGGTCGTCGGGAACGGCGTGCCGTCCATGCGCGCGATCACGCGCAACAGCTTGTCCTCCTGCTCCCGGGTCGCATACGGGGTCATCTGGCGCAGCCAGCACTTCTGCTCGTAGAGCACCATCCACTGCTCGACGGCCTCGCGGGCATCGTGCAGCTGAACGCCGCGGTGATGATCCCCGGTCCAGACGTCGAGCAGCTTCTGACCGAGCTCCGCGTGCCAGATGAGCGGAGGCAAGTCGTCGATGGCGACGGTCATCCCAACGTGGTTGACCGGCGCGTTGGTCAAGGTCTGGATTGCGCGGTCGGGGCCCGAGTCGCCGCGGAACAGCCAGATGTCCCCCGTCCGCGTCTCGGACAGCGCGCGGTCCAACGTCACCGTATTCGCGTTCACGTGGGCAGCTTAGGCAGACTTTGTCCATGCGAGGCATTTGGAAGTGGGTTGGGTTGGCCGGTGTCGCCGGCGTAATGGCCGGTGGAGTGCTGGTGGCGCGCGATCAGCGCAAGCGGAAGTCGTACACCCCGGACGACATCCGGGCGCGGCTGCACCAGCGGCTCGCGGAGGCCGGCCAGCCCGAATAGGGGCGGCTACAGCGCCACCGTGTACAGCCGGTGAGTTCCGCTGAAGCCCTTGAGCTCGACGTCGCGGCCTTCGTCGAAGGCAACGTCGTCGGAGGTTCCGACCGCCTCGCGCACCGGCTCGCTGACGAGCACTTCGCCACCTTCGGCCTGCCCTGCCACCCGCGCGGCCAGCGCCACGTTGCGGCCGAACAGGTCGTCGCCGCGGCGCACCGACTTGCCCGCGTGAATCCCGATGCGCACGCGGATGCCGTTCGGTTGCCTGCGCAGTTCGCGCTGCAGGTCGACGCCGCACCGCACTGCTTCCTCGGGCTGTGCGAACGCGATCATGAACCCGTCGCCCTGGCTCTTCACGACGTATCCGTGATGACGTTTGACGTGCCTGCCGACCATCTTGTCGTGGCGGTCGATCAACCTGACCCAGGCCCGGTCGCCGATGCGTTCGTTGAGCGCCGTCGACTCCTCGATGTCGGAGAACAGGATCGCGAGGCGTCCGTTGGGTGCGAGCCGGGCCAGGTCGGGACGCTCCACCTCGGCCCAGTCGGCGAGGTCCTCGATCGACGAGCGGACCGCCGCGCCCAGGCCCTCCTTGCGGATGATGTTGGCCGTCTGCCACATCTGCTTGACCGCTTCCCGGCCGCCCGATAGCAGGTTGGCGCGGGTGTCCACCTTTTGCTGCGCCTCGGCGAGTTCCTCGGTGCGACGGGCCAGTCGCCGAGACTGCACCACGATCACGACGGCCTCGATCGCGACGATGCCGCCCAGCACGTAAAGCGCGATCGTGGTTACCGTCACGGGACAAGTATTGGATGCTGAACCGGTGATGGCCGTCAAAGCCCCCTATTACGAGAGTCGTTTCGTGCGCGCGAACCATCCGGACGCGCCGCAGGCGCTCTGGTTGCGCGAGACGTTGTTGCTCCCGACGAGGGGCGAGTCGGTGGCCGACGTGTGGCTGATGGTGTTCGACCCCGAAGGCGCCGGGCACCGGGCGATCAAGGTGGGGCATCCGCTCGCCGACTCGGAGTACCGGTATCACGAATGGGCGGCGCGGATCGGCGAGGCCACCATCGACGACACCGCCGTGCGCGGGCAGCTCGCCGTCGACGGCCGCGCGGCGACGTGGGACCTGCGCATCGCTCCGGGGACGGCCGAGCCCGTGATGCTGCTCACCGAACGGGGCTACCGGGCGAAGTTCCCGACGGCGAAGACGATGGTCCGCAACCCGCTCGCCACGTTCGACGGCACGGTCGACTTCGGCGGTCGGCTCGACGTGACGGGGTGGCGGGGGAGCGTCAACCACAACTGGGGCCGACGGCACACCCCGTCGTATGCGTTCGGTCAGGTGTGCGGGTTCGACGATGCGCCTGAGACCAGCCTGGAGCTCGTCACCGCACGCGCAGCCGTCGGGCCCATCACCCTGCCTGCGGCGACGTTGTTCGTATTGCGCCATGGCGAAAGGGAGTTCGCCGTTCGCTCGGTGCTCGAAACCCGCCACACCAGAGGGGAATACCGGCCGTTTACCTCGTCGTTCGGGGCGCGCGTAGACGGTGCGACGATCGAGGGCGAGCTCACCGCCGAGCCGTCCGACGTCATCGGGTTGACGTACTTCGACACGACCGGGCACACGAAGTACTGCTACAACTCGGCGTTGGCGACGTGCCGGGTTCGGTTGTCGAGCAATGACTTCGGGACCGTCGAACTGGTCGCTACCCGTCGGGCCATGTTCGAGATCCTGTTGCCCGAGCCGCACGAGGGTGTCCCGCTGCTCGCTTAGATTCGCAGTCTCGGAGGCCGACGGCTCACCGCGGCGGCGGGTCGACGCGGTAGCCGGTGCCTCAGCCTGCGTCGCCGGATATGCCTCCCTGCCCGGTCGCGCCGACCGCACCGGCGTCACCCTTGGGCCCGTCGATGCCGTCTCTGGCCTCACTTCCGAAGCGGTTCTTCCAGGAGCCCCTTTCGCCACCCGCACCAGCGGCGCCGCCGCCGCCACCGCTGCCGCCGAGGCCAGGCGCTCCACCGCCACCGCGAGCCCCATCGACTCCCAACCCTTGAGCGGTACCTGCGGCTCCACCATTGCCGCCCGTTCCGCCGGTGCCGCCTGCACCGCCGGTACCGCCGTCCCCGCCGGGACCGCCGTTTCCGCCCTTGTGTATTGGTGTGTTGATGTCCATGAATACGGCATAGCCGCCGTTGCCGCCCGAGCCACCGGCAGCGCCTACGGTGCCAAGGCCGCCGGTGCCGCCCGCTCCGCCGGTGCCCCCGTTGCCGCCGTTGCCGGACTGCGACCCGCCGAGTCCGCCGGCTCCGCCGACCCCGCCCTCGCCGCCCTGGGCACCGGCCACGCCGGCACCGCCGTCACCACCTTGCCCGCCGTTGCCGCCATAAACGGCACCAAAGTTGATGAGTGTGTCGGCACCATTGCCGCCGTTCCCTCCTGGCGCGCCGTCACCGCCGTCACCGCCGTTGCCGCCGGGGCCACCACTGGCATCCCCGATGCCCACCTGCACTTCTTGGCCGTACGCGCCGTGACCGCCTACCTGGCCCGGGAGCACGCCATCCGCGCCGTTGCCGCCCTGCTCGCCGAAGAGGGCGCCGACCCCTTGATGGACCCGCGGAGGATCCGGAATCTTCCCGTCGGCCGCGCCGCCGATGAGCGGCGGGTTGACGCCGGTCGCGCCGGTCGCGCCGTTGCCACCGTTGCCACCGCTGCCGCCGTCGCCGACGGCTCCACCGTTGCCGCCCGCACCGCCGGCCCCGCCCTTCCCGCTGGCGGTCGTGGCGTCGCCGCCGTCGCCGCCGTCACCCCCGCTGGTCACCACGACGCCGTCGATGCCGTGGGTGCCTGCGCTACCGCCGGTGCCGCCGTAGCCAGCCAACCCGCCGGTCCCGCCTATGCCTGCGAGGCCAGGGTCACCGCCATTACCGCCCTTCCCACCGGCGGGATTGATGGCGTCACCGTCAGCGCCATCACCGCCGTCGCCAGGTTTGCCGGCGGCGCCGCCCTGCGCGCCTGCCCCGCCATTGCCGTTGACACCTGAGCCGCCCGCACCGAGGGCGCCGCCGCCGTTGCCACCGTTGCCGCCCACCCCGCCGCGACCACCGTCAGCCCCGCCGCCGCCGGCTTGTCCGGCGCCATCGTCGACACCGGACACACCGGCTGCGCCGTCAACACCGTTGCCGCCCCTTCCGCCGACCGCACCCGCCCCGCCGGAACCGCCCGCCCCGCCATTGCCGGAGGTCGAGCCGCCCAGACCGCCTGCCCCGCCGTAGCCGCCGTACCCACCGACCTTGCCTTCGGTACCCGAATCGCCCGCCGCGGCGCCGTCGGTGCCGTCCTCGCCGGCTGCGCCGCTTCCGCCGTCACCGCCCGTACCGCCATTGCCGACCGAGCCGGCGTTGCCGCCTGCCCCACCGGTTCCACCCTTCGCGCCGGGGGCGGTGGCGTCGGCGCCTTGGCCGCCGGTGCCGCCGTCGCCGCCGCTGGTGACCGCTTGGCCAGTGTCAGCGACGCTGTCGGTGCCGGGAATCCCGCCGGTGCCGCCCGTACCTGCCGCGCCGCCGGACCCGCCTACGCCGGCGACGCCGGCGTCACCGCCGTCGCCGCCCTTGCCGCCGGCGGAATTGGTGCTGTCACCATCCGCGCCGTCGCCGCCATCGCCGGGTGTGCCAGCATCTCCACCGTTCGCGCCTGCCCCGCCATTGCCGTTGGCGCCTGCGGTGCCCACCCCGAGCGCAGTGCCGCCGTTGCCGCCCGCCCCGCCTGCCCCGCCGTGTCCGCCGTTGGCCCCGTCGCCGCCGGCTTGGCCCGCGCCGTCATTGACACCGGACAGGCCCCCCGCGCCGTCAATCCCGTTGCCGCCCTTGCCACCAACCGCCCCGGCACCGCCGAACCCTCCAGCCCCGCCGTTACCGGAGGTCGAGCCGCCCTGACCACCGGCACCGCCGACACCGCCGGCGCCACCGTCCTTGCCCGCGGTTCCCGAAGAGCCCGCGACATCACCGTTGGTTCCGTCATCACCGGCTGCGCCGTCAGCGCCGCGTCCACCGTTGCCGCCATTGCCGACGGCGCCGCCGTTGCCGCCCGCCCCGCCGGCTCCGCCATTCACACCCGGGGTGGTGGCGCGTGCGCCGCGTGCGCCGTTGCCGCCGTTGCCGCCGCGGGTAATCGCGAGGCCTGTGATGCCGTCGGCGCCAAGGCTGCCTCCGGTACCACCGATGCCTGCCGCACCGCCGAGCCCACCTGCTCCAGCCTCGCCGGGATTCCCGCCGCTGCCGCCGGCGCCGCCGTCGAGGTGCGTGCTGTCGCCGACAGCTCCGTCGCCACCATCACCGGGTGCCCCGGCGTTCCCGCCGTCGCCGCCGCTACTGCCGCTTCCGTTGAGGCCCGAGATACCGAAAAGGCCACTCCTGCCGCCGTTTCCGCCGGACCCGCCCTTGCCGCCGGCCGCTCCGTTCCCGCCGTTTCCGCCAGCGCCACCCGCTTCGCCCGCGGCCGTTGCGTCGACGCCGTACTTGGCGAATCCGCCGTTGCCGCCTGCTCCGCCGATCCCGCCGGTCCCGCCCTTGCCGCCGTTGCCGATGAACAGCGCGCCGGCCCCACCGGCCCCGCCTGCTCCGCCTGCCCCGCCAGCCTGGCCGTTGCCACCGTCGAGGGCACCCGAAAGTCCTTGGGAGCCAGCAGCACCGGCTCCGCCGTCACCGCCCGCGCCTCCGATGCCGAACAGGAAGCCCGTCGCTCCACCGGCCCCGCCCGCACCGCCGGCAGCACCCGCGGTGACGGCGCTCGCGCCGTTGCCGCCCGTCCCGCCGTAGCCCATGAGCGACGCGCTCGCACCACCGGCTCCGCCGGCGCCGCCGTTCGCGCCGAGCCCACCGGCGCCGCCGTTGCCGAAGAACCAGCCGCCGGCTCCACCCGCGCCGCCCGCACCGGTGGCGTCGGTCGCGCCTGCACCGCCGTCGCCGAACAACAATCCGCCGGCACCGCCGTTGGCCTGGATCAGGGTTCCGCCCGCGACTCCGGCGGCGCCGTTGCCGATGAGCTCCCGGCCGATCAGCGCCACGGAGATCGGGTCGATGAACATGTCGAAGGCCACCCCGAACGGGCTGGCGATGAACAGTTGCCCAACGGTGTGGACCGGCTGATAGATGACCGCCCCGAACAACGTCACCGGATCGAAGGGCAATCCGACGACGGGGCTGGCCGGTGCCACGTTCGCCGCCGCCAACCGATTGGCGGTCGTCGAGTCCAGGTCGCGCTGGGTGAACGACGTGAACACCTCGAACGGCAGGGGTACCACCGGATCCACGGGTGCGGTCGGGACCAGCAGTCCAGTGTGGATCGTCGACGAGGCCGGCGGCACGACGATCAACGGTGGCGGCGCACTGACCGTCGGCGCGCTCGGTGTGGCCGATCCCGTCGTGCCGTCGGCCGCAGTGACAAAGGGCGTCAGCGCGTCTTGATCGGGCGTGTCGGTATCGCTTGTCGACCCGGCGGTGGCATCCGCGCCTGCCGTGATGTCGGCAGTGGCCGTCGAAGTGCTACTGGCGGTGGATGTTGCCGAACCCGACGTACTCGTGTTGCTGGTCGTTGACGCGGCAGCGGACTCGTTCGACGTGCTTTCGGTCGAGCTTCTGGTTGATCCGGTGGTCGTCGTCGCCGACACGGAGGTGGCGCCGCTGGTCGTGTTGGTGCTACTCGGGGAGTTGGTCGACGCGGTGTTCGCACTCGCGGAGGCGGCCGAGGGGCTGCTGTTCGTGCTGTCGGTGTCGGTGCTGTTCTTGGTCGAGTCGCTCGACTCGGTCTTGGTGCTCGCCGGCTCCGAAGTGCTGCCGCTGCTCGTCGCGCCCTCGCTCGAATCGGCGTGCGCCACGCCCGCGCCACTGACCAGTGCCGCGCCGACCCCGAGCGTGACCGCACCCGCTCCCAGCCAGATCAGGACGCGGGGATCGCTGCCCGAGTTGCGCCGCCGCCGCGCCGTGGCCCGCGCTTGCTCGGCCTTGGCACGGTTTCGAATCCGGTGCGGGCTCATCAATGACCTCCAATGTGTGGCAAACATCGCTATCGACACCCGGAATGGTTGTCGCCGCTGCGCGGGAAGTTCCCCGTAGGGCACTACTTGGGTTTCGGCCCGCGAATGCGAGCCACTACCTGGTTTCGACGGCCTGCCCGAACTGCCGAACCCTTTGCGCCTGGCTTGGCGCGATCGGTCTAGCGGCCTAACTCACCGTCTCGAGCCTGGCGACGGCCTAGACACCGCCGGCTCCGCCCGTTCCGCCGCTTCCACCGTCGCCGCCGATGACTCCAAAGACGCCGGTCGGGTCGTTACCGGGAGCGCCGGGCACGCCACCCTGGCCGGGGAAGGGCACGAGGTCGACGTATCGGGTCCCGCCCCCGCCACCGTTCCCGCCCGCTCCACCTACGCCGCCGACGGTGCTCGATCCGCCCGGCGCGAAGACACCGTCGCCGCCCTGGCCGCCGGTACCGCCCGCACCGCCGGCGCCGCCCGCGGTGCCGCTACTGTCGCCGCCCTTGCCGCCCTTGCCGGCCGCACCGCCATCGCCACCGCCACCGGAACTCGTAAGGTTGAGGGTTGAGCCACGGCCGCCGTTGCCGCCGCTACCGCCTGCGCCACCTGCGCCGACGTAGCCACTACCGCCCTGGCCGCCGTTGCCGCCGCCGCCGCCGACGAAACCGATGCCGAAGCCGCCGATGGTGCTATCGCCGCCGTTGCCGCCGTTGCCGCCCCTGCCCCCGATGGCGCCGGAGCCGCCGAAGCCGCCGCCGTTGCCGCTGCCGCCGGATATGAACGAGCCGCCGTTGCCGCCGTTGCCGCCGTTGCCGCCGTTGCCCATGGAGCCGGCTGCACCGGTTGCCCCGGTGCTGGACCCTTGGCCGCCGGCGCCGCCGCCGCCGCCCTCTGCGCCGTCCCCGCCGTTCATACCGCCCTTACCGTTCTTGTCGGATGGATTGGGCGAGTTGGTGCCGTCGGCGCCGTTGCCGCCGTTGCCGCCGTCGCCTCCGGTTCCGCCGGTGCCGCCGGCCCCACCGGCGCCTTGTGCGCCGGCTTGCCCGTTGGTTGCGTTGCCGCCGGCTCCGCCTTGGCCGCCCGTGCCGCCGCCGCCGCCGAGCCCACCATCGAGGCCTTCGACACCGGTGCCGCCGGAGGCGCCCGTCGTCCCGGCTCCACCGGTTCCGCCGACTCCGCCGGTGCCGCCATTGCCGGCGTTACCGGAGGTGCTGCCGCCGTTGCCGCCGACCCCGCCGATGCCGCCGATGCCGCCCTGGCCGCCGGCCGCGCCTGGCGTGGATGAATCGGTGGTGCCGATGCCGCCCTTGCCTCCGGTTCCGCCAGTGCCGCCGTTGCCGACCGCTCCGCCGTCGCCGCCGTCGCCACCGGCCGCGCCGCTGCCGCCGGGGGTGACGGCGTCAGCGCCTTTGCCGCCGGTTCCGCCGTTGCCTCCGCTGGTCGCACTGCTGCCGCCGGCGCCGGTACTTCCGGTGGTGGATCCGGTTCCGCCGGTTCCGCCGGCGCCGCCTTGTCCTGGGTCGCCGCCGTCGCCGCCGTCACCGCCAGCCCCGGTGGGGTCGCCGGTGAAGGTGCCGGTGGCGCCGGTGCCACCGGTGCCGCCTTCGCCGCTGGTGCCGCCTTGGCCGCCGTCCCCGCCGGCCCCGGTGCTGCCGGCCACGCCCGCAGCTGCAGTGCCTCCGGCTCCACCGTTGCCGCCTTGTCCTCCGGTACCGCCTTGGCCGCCGTCGCCGCCGTCGGTGCCGTCGGCACCTGGGGTGGCGCCGGTCGCGCCAGCCGCGCCGGTGCCGCCGGTACCGCCCTGTCCGCCGGTACCGCCTTGTCCGCCGTCGCCGCCGTCACCGGCCAGCGCGCCGCCGTTGCCGCCGGCTCCGCCGTTGCCGGCCAGTCCACCGTCGCCGCCGACTCCGCCGGTAGCCCCCGGGGTGGCTCCAGTGGCACCGGTGAGGCCGATGACGCCACCACCGCCGACACCGCCGTCACCGCCGTTACCGACCGAACCGCCGTTGCCGCCGGCCCCACCACTGCCCCCGGGGAAGACGGTGTCGTTGAAGGAGTAACCCGGTCCGCCCGCGCCGCCGTTGCCGCCGTTGCCGCCGCTGGTCGCGGTGCCGCCGTTGGTGCCATCCAGACCCGTGATCGATCCCACCCCGCCCTTGCCGCCAAGGCCTTGGGCGCCGGGGTCGCCGCCATCGCCGCCCTTGCCGCCGGCCCCGCCGAAGGAGCCCGGGTTGTCGCCGCCGTTGCCGCCGTCACCGCCGGCCGCGCCCTTGCCGCCAGCTCCGCCGGCCCCGCCGTCACCTTGTGCGCCGGCCTGACCTGCCGGTGCGGCGCCGCCGGCTCCGCCCTCGCCGCCGCCGCCGCCGTCACCGCCGGCCCCGCCGTCGGTCCCGTCCTCGCCGGTACCGCCGCCAAAGGTGGCGTCAGCGCCGTTGGTGCCCGCGGTGCCGTTCTGGCCGTAGCCGCCGTTGCCGCCCTTGCCGCCGACTCCGCCGTCACCGGCTTGGGTTCCGCCCTTGCCGCCGGCGCCGCCGTCACCGCCGGCGCCACCGGAGCCGCCGTCCTGCCCAGGCTCTGACGACGGGTAGACGCCGTGGGCGCCGAACCCACCGTTGCCGCCGGATCCGCCGTTGCCGACCGCCCCGCCGTCGCCGCCCTTACCGCCGGCCCCGCCGGCCTGGCCGCTGAAGACGAAGCCGTGACCGCCGTGACCGCCGTTGCCGCCGTTGCCGCCGCTGGTGGGTGTACTCCCAGCCGCGCCGTCGGCCCCCGCGATGAGGCCGGCCCCGCCGATCCCGCCGATCCCTCCCGCGCCGGGGTTTCCGCCGTCGCCGCCGTCGGCGCCGGCAACGCCAGAAATCGCCGACTGCGCCCCGTTGCCGCCGTCACCGGGCGCCCCGCCGTTGCCGCCGGCGCCACCGACCCCGCCCATACCCTGCAGGCCGAACCAGCCGCCCTGTCCGCCTTGTCCGCCGCCCCCGCCGTTACCGGCGGCCCCGCCGTTCCCTCCAGTTCCGCCGGCCACGCCGGTGGCCACCCCGCTGGTGCCGTTGGCGCCGGCCCCACCGACTCCGCCGATCCCGCCGATTCCGCCGGCCCCGCCGCTGCCGAGGAACAGCGCGCCGGCCCCACCGGCCCCGCCGGCTCCGCCCGCCCCGCCAGCCTGGCCGTTCCCGCCGTCGACGGCACCCGAAAGTCCTTGGGCGCCAGCACTACCGGCTCCACCGGCCCCACCCGCACCCCCGATACCGAACAGCAAACCCGTCGCTCCGCCGGCTCCGCCCGCCCCACCTGGAGCAACCGCGGTACCCGCTCCGCCGTCGCCGCCTGCGCCGCCGTAGCCCATCAGCACCGCCCCGGCGCCACCGGCCCCGCCGGCGCCGCCGTTGACGCCGAGCCCACCCGCGCCGCCGTTGCCGAAGAACCAGCCGCCGGCTCCACCAGCGCCGCCCACCCCGGTGGCGTCGGTCGCGCCCGCCCCGCCGTCGCCGAACAACAGCCCGCCGGCACCGCCACTGGCCTGGATCAGGGTTCCGCCCGACACGCCGGCGGCGCCGTTGCCGATCAACTTCTGACCGATCAGCGCCTGGGAGAAGGGGTTGACGAAGACGTCGAAGGCCACCCCGAACGGGCTGGCGATGAACAGCTGCCCCACGGTGTGGATCGGCTGATAGATGACCGCGCCGAACAACGGCACGGGATCAAACGGCAACCCGGCGGCGGTAGGAGTGGCTTGTGCCACCGTCGCGGCCGCAACGCGATTGGCGGTCGTCGAATCCAGCTCGCGCTGCGTGAACGACATGAACGCGGCGAACGGCAACTCGACCACCACCGGTGCGGGAGTCGTCGGGACCACCAGTCCGGACTCCGTCGGGACTACCAGTCCGGACTCCGTCGTGGTGGTGTTCGGCGGCGTGCTCGGCGTGACGATCAGCGCCGACGCCGCGGTACTTGGCGTGCTCGATGCGGTCACCGTCGCCGGGACCGAGGGCGTTGACGAGTCGTTGTGGGTCGGCGTCGCCGGAGCCGAATCGGTGTCGTTGGTGTCGGAGGGAGAGTTGTCGATCGACCCGGTGTTCGTGCTAACCGACACCGACGTTGCACCGGTCGTGGTAGTCGTGTTCGTGGCCGCGGCGGTAGCGCCGCCGGCCTTCGGCGCCGAACCGGTCGAGTCGGTGTCGGTATTGGTAGTCGCCGTCACCGATGTCGGCGGCTGGGTGGTGTCGGTCGCGTTGTGCGCGGTGCCGGTCGACCCGGTGTTCGAGCTCGCCGACTCCGAAGTGGTGTCACTGCTGCTGGCGCCCGCGCTCGATTCGTCGGCGTGTGCGACGCCCGCTCCGCAGGTCAATGCCGCACCCACCCCGAGCGTGAATGCGCCCACCCCGAGCCATGTCGTGACGCGGGGATGTCCGTTCGATTCGCGGCGTCGGCGCGCGGTGGCCCGCGCTTGCTCGGCCTTGGCACGGTTTCGGATCCGGTGCGGGCTCATGAATGACCTCCAATGTGGCAAACATCGCTATCGACACCCGGAATGGTCGCCGCAACTGTGCGGGAACTGCCCCGTAGGGCACTACTTGGATTTCGGCCCGTCAACGCGCGCGACTACTTGGTTTCGACGGGCAATCAACTCGCCGCGCTCAACGCACCGGTGTGGTGCAGACGCTTCGGGCTGTCCGACCGGCTCTGCACGCGCCAAGGGTGTCTTTCGCGTCGCGGCACTCCTTTAAGGGCGGGGCGACGAGGGTTTTGGGTGCGGCGGTTTGCTGAGCGCCGTGTCCAGTTTTCTTCGAGCCAGGTCGAGCAGGGTGGCGAAGCCTTCGGGTTCTATGTGCAAATAGCTGGAGATCACGTCGCAAGTCACTCCGGCGTCGTGCAGGCGTAGCGCCAGCGAGTGCGCTTCGGGCAGGCGGCGTAGCGCCGCCTCGTACTCGTCGGGATTCATCACCGTCGCTCGGATCTAGTGATCCAGGGCCGCTGCCGCCCGGACCCTGCGGGTAACCGTTGAACTGCGAGCCTCACTGGGCACGGGATCTCCTCGAGCTCGATTGATCTGGCGCTACGACACTGATTGATTCCGCACCCAATCCGACCCGTAGGGAACTACTTGCTTTCTCGACAAGCTCGGGTCGCGACTACTTGGTCCTGCCAAGCGGCCCGCGGTGCTGCGACGCAACCGCTCGGTCTGGCGGCCGAGGATCCACGGCTCCGCCGATACTGCGGGGAGATCGCACTTTCGGCCAGCGCGACGATCTCACCGCAGTGTCGATGATCGGCGAAAACTCTTCTGTCACTTCAGTTTCAGTAGTCACATTCGGCGAATTCTTGTCGGTGTGCGAACGTATGTTCGAATCATGTCGGGGACAGCAGTCCGGGAAGCGGTGGCAGCGTTGCGTGCCGCACTGGCCGACTGCGACCTCGAGCGCCAGACCGACGCTGAACTGCTCGAATTCCTCGACGAGATCGAGACGCTGTCGTGCGAGTTGCCGACCCAATGGCACCGTGGGCTGGCCCGACTGCAGACCGAGACCACTGCCAAGGCGATGGGCGCCAAGTCCTGGAACGAGGTACTGCGGATCCGGTGGCGCCTCTCCACCGCCGAAGCCGGCCGCCGGCTCGCCGAAGCGGCGGTGTTGGGCCCGCGCCAGGCGCTGACCGGACAACCGCTGGCACCCGTATTGGAGGCGACTGCGGCAGCGCAGGGAGCGGGGCTGATCAACGCCGAACACGTGGACAAGATCCGCGACGCCATGGGCCGGATCCCGGCGTTCGTCGACGCACCCACCCGTGAGCAGATCGAGACCGATCTGGTCCGCCTCGCCGTCGGCGTCGGTCCTGCCGAGCTGAAGAAGGCCGCCGACCGGGTGCTGTTCCTGCTCGATCAGGACGGACCCGAACCCGACGACACCGAACGCGCCCGCAAACGCGGGTTCAAGGTCGGCCCCCAGGGCCGCGACGGCCTGCGCCAGGTGACGGGAAACCTCACTCCCGAAGCGTGGGCGACCTACGAGGCCATCTTCGCCAAATCAGCGGCACCGGGCATGTGCAACCCCGAGGACCCCCAACCCTGTGTCAGCGGGACCCCGTCGCAGCAGCAGATCGACACCGACCACCGCACCCGCGAGCAGCGCCAACACGACGCCCTGGTCGCCGTCGGACGCAACGCGCTCGAGAGCGGCGAACTCGGCCAACACAACGGGCTACCGACCTCGATCATCATCCGAACCACCCTGCAAGACCTGGAATCTCGCGCCGGTGTCGGTGTCACCGGCGGCGGCACCATGTTGCCCATCGGTGACGTGATCCGACTGGCCTCCCACGCCCATCATTGGCTGGCGGTATTCGACGGCGCCACCGAACAGGCCCTGAATCTGTTCCGTGCCAAACGCGTCGCCTCCCCAGCGCAGCGGATCATGCTCATCGGCCGCGACGGGGGCTGCACCAAACCGTGCTGCGCCGTCGGCGCCTACGGCAGCCAGGTCCACCACGCGCTACGCGACTGGTCCGAGGGCGGCAACACCAACGTCGACGAACTCGCCCTGGCCTGCGGACCTGACAATCGCATGGTCGGGCCCGGGGGCTGGAGCACCACGATCAACTCCCGCGGCGAAGTCGAATGGACACCCCCACCACAACTCGACACCGGCCAAGCCCGAGTCAACTACTACCACCGCCCCGAACGACTCCTCCGACCCCCCGACGACCCGAAATGCCCGCGGGACAACGCTATTGGTGAACCCGGCGGCCCCGCACCACCGGAATGGCCGTGGGATTAGCCGAGCCCGTCCTGTTGGGTAGTCGGCTCAGCTGAGGGCGGCGGTGACCGTCGCCAGGTCGAAATAGTCGCGCCACACTGCGATCTTGCCGTCGCGCACTTCGAACACGCCCATTACGGGCAGGGCGATCTCGCCACCGCCCGTGCGCCGCATCCTGTCGGTCCGCTCATTCATCACGACGTTGCCGTGGCTGAGTTGACGGTGCACCTGGAAGTCGATGCCGTCGAATCCGTTCAGCATCACGTCCAGAACCTCCCTTATGGCCTCGCGTCCCTCCGCGGGCGGCATCGGAATGTTGTGGTAGACGCCGTCATCGGTGAAGTAGCTTGCGATCTGGTCGGGGTCGGGGGCCGCCCACAGCTTGCAGAATTCGGTGACGAGCTCGTTGGGCGATGTCATCCCTTGATGAAACGCACCGACGTCACGTAAATCAAGCCCGCCAACGCCGCCGAGCCCACCGTGCTGAGGTCAACGCCCCCAGCGAGTTCGGCCAGTGGCCCCACGTACAGCTCGGTGTTCACGGTCAGCACGCCGAACGTCGCACCGACGGCCCATGCGGTCACGGCTGGCACGTTCCAGCCGGAGGAGAACCAGTAGCGGCCGCCGCGACGCCCGTCGGCGAAGGCCTGCAGATCGAGGGGATCGTAGGAGCGCGTGGTCAGCGCGCCGATCGCGAGGATCGCCACCCACGGCACCAGGACGGCGTTGAGCGCAACGGTCATCGCGGTGACCGACTCGACCGCGTCGAAGACGAACACGCCGAGGTACAGCAGCACGATGGCGACGGCCGCGGTGATGACGGTGGTCTGCGTGCGCTTCAGCCGTGGCGCCACCCCCTCCAGGTCGAGGCCGCTCGCGTAGATGCACAGCACGCCCTGGCTCAGCCCGCCCAACACCGACATCACGATGATCGGCAGTACGAACCACCCCGGCGACGCGTTGACCAGATCGTCGAGATACGAGTCCGTCGGGTTGGTGAAGCTCAACGCCGTGACGGCACCGAACAGGCTCGGCAGCATCACGCCGACGAACATGCCGATGCCGAGCGCCACGCAGATCTGCTTGTCGCTGAACCGGATCGACGAGATGCGTCGGGTGTAGTCGCCGATCGTCGGGCCGTACGAGATCGGCGCCGCCGCGAAGAGCACCGCCGACAACGTCCACGTCTGCCAGAACCCGCCGAGCGCGTATTCGCCGCCCGGTGCGTTGACGTCGACCGCGCCCGCGAAGGCGAAGAAGCCGAGCACCATCAGCCCGCCCACGATGGGCACGACGAGCTTCTGCATCGCGACGATCGTGGCGTGCCCGTACAGCGCAACCGTCACCATGAGCGCCGCCACCACCGCGTAGGCGACCGCGTGCACGAGGTGGGTGGCGGGCGTGCCCAACAGTCGGTGAGCGGCCGCGACGATCGCGTCGCCGCTCGTCCACACCGTCACCGCCGCGAAGCCAAGGGCGATGGCCAGCGCCAGACCCGACCCGATGAACCGGCCGCGGATGCCGAAGAACGCGCCGCTGGAGACCGTCATGTTGGTGCCCGTTCGGGGGCCGATGACGGCCGTCGGGAGCACGGCGAGCGTGCCGACCGCGGTACCCACCGCCATCGACGTGACGGTCTGCCAGAACGACAGACCGAACAGGATCGCGAACGCGCCGAACACGACGTTCGTCCACGTCAGGTTGGCGCCGAGGAACACGGCCCCGAGATTGCGCGGCCGCGAGTCGCGGGCGGCTTCGGGGAGGTACTCGACGCCTGCGGTCTCGATGGCGCCGACGTGGTCGTCGGCCGACACCTCGGCGGGCTGGGTTGCGATGGCGGTCATGTCTGCTCGATTCGCCTTGTTGATGGGGAGTTCAATAGTGTTGATGTAGTGTTCAATAAGAATCGGGATTCGTCAAGAGCAGGAGCGACCTTTGACCATCGATGCAGCCGCCGCACGGGACGCGAAGCGCAAGCTGCCCGCTGAACGCCACGAAGAACTGCTGGCCAAGGCCGTGGAGATCAGCCGCACCGAAGGCCTGTCCGCCGTCACGCTGCGCCGCGTCGCGACCGACCTCGGCGTCACTCCGGGCTTGGTCAGCCACTACTTCTCGTCCGCCGAGCAGCTGATCGCCGCCGCGTTCCGCACGGCCGCCGTCGCCGATCTCGACGAGGCCCGCGTCAGGATGGGGCCTCCCGCCACTGCCACCGACAAGATCGGCGCGCTGATGGACTACGTGCTGGACGACGTCAGCGACGAGGCCAGCGCGCTGTGGCTGGACGCGTGGAGCCTCGGCAGGCGCAATCCCACCCTCGCCGCCGAGGCGGCCACCCTGACCGACGACTGGTTGGCGTGCATCGGCGACGTCGTCCGCGCCGGACGCGAGTCGGGGGAGTTCGCGGTGACCGATTCGGACGTCGCCGCCCGGCGACTGCTCATCATGATCGACGGGCTCGGCGCGCAGAAGGTCATCCGGGACGTGCCGACCGACGAGCTCAAGCACATCGCGCGGGCCTATTTCGCCTTCGAGCTCGGCGTGGCAGATTCGACGCCATGACCGCGTCGACGCCGCCCGATCTGGACGGCGTCACCCATCGCTTCGTCGAACTGCCCGGCCTCAGAATGCACGTCGCAGAGGCCGGCGATGGCGAGCCTCTGCTTCTGCTGCACGGATTCCCTCAGCACTGGTGGGGCTGGTCGAAGGTGCTGCCCGCGCTGGCCGAGCACTACCGCGTGATCGCCCCCGACCTGCGTGGCGCGGGCTGGACCGACGCGCCGAGGACGGGATACGGCGCCGATCAACTGGTTGCCGACGTGGTCGCGCTACTCGACGCGCTCGAACTCGACCGCGTGCGAGTGATCGGCCACGACTGGGGTGCACTCGTTGGATTCTTGCTGTGTCTACAGCATCCGGAGCGCGTGGAACGGTATGTGTCCCTTGCGATTCCGCATCCGTTCGTGCGGTTTCAGCCACGCCTGCTTGCGGCGTTTCCGCGGCTCTGGTTCCAGTACGCCATCGCGACCCCGGTGCTCGGTCCCGCGCTGCTGCGCCGCGGCCGCCAACCGCTGGCGCACCACCTGCTCGACAACTACACCTCGGACCCCACGGCGTTCAGTCCCGGCGACCGCGAGCTGTTCGTCGGCCAGTACCGCGAACGTGACCGGGCCAGAGCGGGTTCGGCGCTCTACCGAAACTTCATCGTGCCGATCTTCGGCCGCGTGCTGGCGGGCCGGTACCGCTCCATGCGCTTGACTACGCCGACGTTGATCATCTTCGGTGGCGACGACCCCAACATGAACGCAGCGCTGCTCGACGGTCACCAGGCCTACGCCGACGAGCTCACGGTGGAGGAACTGCCAGGGGCGTCGCACTTCCTGGTCGACGAACAACCTGATGCCGTGGTGGCACGAGTGCTGCGTTTCCTGGCCTAGACGCCCGTCGTCGAACCCGGCCGCACGATCATCAGGATCGTCACTGCGACCCACAACAGGTTGAAGATGCCCGTCGTCATCGCGAGCTTGCCGACACCTCCACCGGCGAGCGACGCACGCTGCTCGGGCAGGATCGCGGCCACCAGGACAAGCGCCGCACCGATGGTCAGTGCAATCGACACCAGCACCCACGCGTCGGTGATTACGCCCATCGACACCGCCGTCGCGATGCCAAGCGCGGGTACCGCGACGCCGACCGCCGCATAGGTGACGCAGATCCGGTGCAGGACGCCTGCGACGTCGGGCGCCTCGACGTAGCGCGGAAAGATGCTCGCCGCGACGGCAATCGGGCCGACGGCGAGGATCGCCACGATGACGTGAACGATGAGCAGGACGGCGGACATCGGAGTCGACAGTAGGGCACCCCGCGCATGCGCCGCCGCACGAATCAGGCCAAGCTTCGACGAGATTAGGCCAATTACCAGCCCTCGGTGAGCACCCGGTCCAGCGCGTCGACGTAGAAGTCCGCGCCGGCGACGTCGATGCACAAGGGCGGCTTGGTCTTCAGGATGTTCAGGTGATCGCCGGTGGGCTGGATGACGACGCCGAGGTCGAGCATGCGGTCGCAGATCGCCGCCGTTTCCGCGGACGCCGGAGTCAGCGTGTCCACGTCGCGGACGAGCTCGACGCCGAGATACAGCCCCGTCCCGTGGACGGTGCCGACGAGCGGGTGGCGTTCGCGCAGCCCGAGCAGCCGGGCCTTGAGGTGCTCACCGGCCCGTAATGCGTTGCCCTGCAAGTCCTCGTCGGCGAGCACGTCGAGCACCGTCAACCCGATGGCGCACGACAGCGGACTGCCGCCGGTCGACGAGAAGAAGTACCCCTGGGCGCTGAACGCCTCGGCGATGGCGCGGCTGGTGATGACGGCGCCCAGCGGATAGCCGTTGCCGGTCGACTTGGCCACCGACACGATGTCCGGTACGACGCCCTGCTGGTGAAAACCCCAGAACCAGTGGCCCAAACGCCCGTAACCGACCTGCACCTCGTCCGCGACGGCCAGTCCGCCATGGGCCCGCACCGCGGCGTACACGTCGGCGAGGTAGCCGTCGGGCAGGGCCATCCCACCGGCGTTGCCGTACACCGGCTCGCAGATGAAGGCCGCAGGCGCGCGACCCGCCGCGGCCATGTCGTCGACCTGCCGCACGGCGTCGGCCGCATACCCACCGACGTCACCGCCGCGGTACTTTCCGCGAAAGCTGTTGGGGGACTCCACCGTGTGCACCCAGTCCGGCCGGGTGGTGAGCGCGTTGGGGTTGTCCGCCGTCGACGTGGAGACCGCGTCGGTGGCATACGTCCAGCCGTGATAGGCCTCGCGGACCGCGAGCACGTCGCGACGGTCCGTCGTCGCCATGGCCAGCCGCAGCGCCAAATCGCTTGCCTCCGAACCGGAGTTCACCAGGAACACGGTATCCAGCGGCGCGGGCAGCGTGGCGGCCAGGCGCTCGCTGAATTCGACCACCGCCTCGTAGTTGAAGCGTGAGTTCGTGTTGAGCCTGCGCAGCTGACGATTCGCCGCGTCGGCCACGCGTGGATGCGCGTGACCGAGCACCGTCACGTTGTTGACCATGTCGAGGTACACCCGACCGGTAGTCGACATCAGGTAGTGCCGCCAGCCGCGCTCGATCTGGGGCGGCTCGCGGTAGTAGTGCTCCTGCACGCGCGCGAAGCTGTTGTCGCGGCGCACCAACAGGTCTCGCTCTTCCGTGGCTCCCACTGCGGGCAGCCCGAGCAGCGGGCGTGGGTCGCGTACCACCGCCAGCCAACCCGCGGCCAGTTCGGGCGGGCTGAACGCCGGCGCCACAGGGGCGTCGACGGGACGCACCGTCACGGTCGCCCACCGATCCTCGTCGATGGTCGCGAATGGCGCGCCTGCCTCGACGCGGTCGCCGGACACCGCGACGGAGTCGGTCACCGACACGACGTGATGATCGCCGCGGATCGTCACGGTGTCGCCGTCGCGGATCACCTCGCCCGGCCACGGCGCGGCGAGCGTGGTGGAGTGCGCGGGCCACAGCCCGACCCCGGTCGCCACGACGTCGGGGGCGTGCTCGCTGAGGAACGGGGCACGCGTCAGCCGCGGCTCGCCGAAGCGCGTCACCACCAGCGCCGCCCCAGCCCGCACGGCGCGTCGTGCGGCGTCGTCCTCGGCCGCCACGCCGAAGACCCCGTCGTCGAACATCGAGGAGGTGGGGGACAGGTCCAGCGTGACGACGGATGCGGGGTTCGACCCGGTGAGCATCGCGCCACCGAGGGGCTCCACCGCCTGGCCGAATCCGAGTGCGCCGCAGATCAGCTCGGTCATCACGTCGATCGGCAGCGAGGTGGCCTGCTCGAACATGCGCCACTGAGCGTCGGTCTGCTCGGTGACGTACTCGTTGTCTGGGTCGAGTGCGGCCTGCTGGGCATCGCTGACGAGCAGCACCGCGGTGCGCAGCACGATCATCGGCCACACGGCCCGCGCCTCGTCATCGGTCAAGGGGCGGGCCGCGTGAAATGCCTTGATGCCCGGGAGGATCGAGGTCGGCCCGGTGCCGGGGTGGCCCAGCACCGACGAGATGGTGATGGCCAGCTCGCTGACCGCCCACGTATCGGACAGGTCGCCGAAGTCGATGATCCCGTCCGGATGCCGCGCGCCGGAGTCCGACCGGGATACCACGATGTTGGCGTCGGTGAGGTCGAGGTGCACGGCCTGACGGGGCAGCGCGGCGGCCAGCGGTTCGATCCGCGCCCACGCCTCGGCGGCCGCCTCGGCGATCGCGCCACGCGCGGCGGTGTCGGCGACGTGCGAAATGAGTTCGTCGACAACGGCTTTGCCGTAGCGCAGGTCCCATTGCAGAATGCGGTCGAGGCCGGGGTGGGCGAAGTCGGCCAGCGCGCGGCTCACCCGGCCGGCCAGTTCACCCATGCCCGCGACGACGTCGGGAGACAGGTAGCCGTCGTCGACCAACGTGCCCCCGGGCAGGTACCGCAGGAGTCTGACGTGGGCCGTGCCGTCGAGCAGGCCCGCCACCGCGGTGTAGGGCTGCCCGGACAGGTTCGGCAGGGGGACCGAGACGCGGGCCGTTGGCTCGGCATTGGCGATCAGCTGCGCCGCCGCGTCCTGGGCCTCCAGTTCGACGGTGCTGAACGCCGGGTTCGCGATCTTCAGCACGCCGACATGCGCGCCGCTCGCGTCGAAGACCAGGAAGTTCTTGTCCTGTTGGCTCCCAAGCGATTCCGCCCGCGCGGTGATGCCGTAGTGGGTGGCCAGCAATTGCTCGGCCTGCGCCGCGGAAACCGCAGGGGCGGGCAGCTCGGGTTGTTCGAGGAAGTTGAAGCCGCACACGCTCATCGGGAGACGAACTGCACCACGACTTCGCTGAACGCGTCATTGTCGTCACCGGCTGCGGTGTGGCCCGCATCGGCCAACTCGGCGAACTCCGCGTGCGGCACCTTGGCGAGGAAGTCCTTGACGCCGTCGTCGCTCACCACGTCGGAGAGCTTGCCGCGGATGAGCAGGATCGGGATCTCCAAGTTGATCGCCGCCTGCTCCAGCTTGTCCATCCGCGCGAATGGGTCGTCCTGCGGCTTGGTGAGGAACGCCGGATCCCAGTGCCAGTACCAGCGGCCGTCGCGCAGCCGGAGGTTCTTCTTCAACCCCTCGGAGCTTCGTGGCTTGGTGCGGTGCGGAAGGTACGCGGCGACGGCCTCCGCAGCCTCGTCCAGCGACTCGAAGCCGTGCAGACCGCTGGACATGAAGTCGCGGATGCGCGCGCTGCCGTCCTTCTCGAACCGCGGCACGACGTCGACGAGCACCAATTTGGCGACTAAGTCCGGGCCCGCTTCGTGAGCGGCCTGGATTCCCGTCAGCCCGCCCATGCTTGCGCCGATCAACACCACCGGCTTGCCGATCTGATACAGCACCTGCAACGTGTCGCCGCACAGCGACTCCACCGAGTAGTCCGCCGCCGGGGCACGGTCGCTGTCGCCGTGGCCGCGGCTGTCCAGTGCGACGACGTGATAGCCGCCGTCAGCGAGGATCTGCCCGGTGTTCTTCCAGGAGAATCGGTTCTGGCCGCCGCCATGCAGCATCAGGATGGTCGGACGTTCCCGGGCCGCTTCGTCGTCGCGGTTCCATTCGTCGGCGACCAGCGCGAGGTCGTCGACGCCCCGGAACGTCACGGTCTGCGGTGTGCTGTGCGCAGTGCTCACATGGATCCTCTCGGCCGTCTCACTGCACGTTACCCAGGCGGTTTGCCTGTTCGTAACCGGCCCCGGGCTGGCTTGGGACTTCCGCGAGACTGCGCCCGATGAGTTTCCGAGCTTGGCCGAGTCGACATGCCATGCCCAACATCACGCCCTGTCTCTGGTTCGACGGCAACCTTCTAGAAGAAGCCGCCGCCTTCTACACGTCGGTCTTCCCCAATTCGTCCGTCGGATCGTTCGTCCGCTACACCGACGCCGGTCCCGGTACCCCAGGTGAGGTGGTCTACGGCACCTTCGTCCTGGACGGACACCGGTTCCTCGGCATCAACGGCGGTGCACAGTTTCCGTTCACCGAGGCGGTGTCGTTCGAAGTGCTCTGCGTGGACCAGGACGAAGTCGACTACTACTGGTCCAAGCTCGTCGACGGCGGCGAGGAGTCGCAGTGTGGCTGGCTCAAGGATCGCTACGGATTGAGCTGGCAAATCGTGCCCAAGCGGCTGTACGAACTGGTGGAGGACCCCGATCCGGCGCGGGCGTCAGCCGCTACGGCCGCGATGATGGACATGCGCAAGATCGTGGTCGCCGAGCTCGAGGCGGCAGTCGGTAGTGCGTGATCCTGGCGCAGTGCCGACTCGTTGATGCTTTGCTGACGCCGAACCCTCGGTCGTGGTGACGGTGACGGACGTCACGCCCCGGCCTTCCTGTTGCTGGCGTGGAAATCGCTGTTGTACGGTTCTTCGACTTCTTCCTGTGTAACCATCACGGAGTTCCTGTGTCACCAATCACGGGGTTCGCCCAGCGATCGGGTTTAGTCGGAGGGGACCATCGGCCCATGCCATTGAGGTGCAGCGCAGAGGAGGTCTGCTGATGGTTGCGCCCGGCACCCTCGCCACGAATGCGGCCAAACCGATCAGCGCGGCCGGCGGATTCTTCGCGATGGCGCTCGACACCTTCGTGTTGATGTTCAAGCCACCGTTCGCCTGGCGGGAGTTCATCTCGCAGTCGTGGTTCGTCGCACGGGTGTCGATTCTGCCGACGCTGATGCTGACGATTCCGTACACGGTGTTGCTCACGTTTACCTTCAACATCCTGCTGACGGAGTTCGGCGCCGCGGACTTCTCCGGCACCGGCGCTGCGCTCGGCACGGTGCGTCAGATCGGGCCGATCGTCACGGTGCTGGTGGTCGCCGGCGCCGGCGCCACCGCCATGTGTGCCGACCTCGGTGCGCGGACGATTCGGGAGGAACTCGACGCGCTGCGGGTGATGGGCGTCAATCCCATTCAGGCCCTTGTGGTTCCCCGCGTGCTCGCCGCCACGCTGGTGTCCCTGGCGCTGTCCGCGTCGGTGATCCTCGTCGGCCTCGCGGGCGCCTATTTCTTCACCGTCTACATTCAGAACGTCTCACCGGGCGCGTTCGCATCCGGTTTGACCCTGATCATCGGCGCTGCCGACGTTACGATCGCGCTGCTGAAGGCGGCGTTGTTCGGACTCTCCGCCGGGCTGATCGCCTGCTACAAGGGCATTTCCGTGCGAGGCGGCCCGGCGGGTGTCGGTAACGCCGTGAACGAAACCGTGGTGTTCACCTTCATGGCGCTGTTCGCAATCAACGTCGTCGCCACCGCCGTCGCCGTAAAGGTGACGATGTGACCGTCTCGAGACCCCATTCCCAGTTCCCGTGGCTGAAAGGCCGGGCCCGCCCCTGGGTCGACGGCTGGAATCGCGTTGGGAGGCAGACCAAGTTCTACGGCCGCACGCTGGGGTCGATCCACTACGCGTTCACCGAATATCGCGTCGAGCTGATCCGACTGATCGCCCAAATGGGCCTTGGCGCAGGCGCGCTCATCATCATCGGCGGAACGGTCGCAATCGTCGGATTCCTGACCGTCACCACCGGCGCGCTGGTGGCCGTGCAGGGGTACACCGACTTCTCCGAGATCGGTGTCGAGGCCTTGACGGGATTCGCGTCGGCGTTCTTCAACGTGCGACTGATCGCGCCCGCGACGACCGCGGTCGCGCTTTCGGCGACGATCGGGGCCGGTGCCACAGCGCAACTCGGCGCCATGCGGATCAACGAGGAGATCGACGCGCTCGAGGTGATGGGCATCCGCAGCGTCGCCTACCTCGCTTCCACCCGGGTGGTGGCCGGCCTACTTGTCGTGATCCCGCTCTATTGCATTGGTGTGCTGGCGGCATTTTGGGCGGCGCGGTTCGGCACGACGGTGCTCTACGGTCAGTCCACGGGCGTTTACGACCATTACTTCAGGACGTTCCTGAACCCTACCGATCTGGTCTGGTCGTTCCTCCAATGCGTGGTCCTCGCCGTGGTAATCATGCTCGTGCACACCTATTACGGCTTTACCGCACGCGGCGGTCCCGCCGGCGTTGGCGAGGCCGTCGGCCGCGCAGTGCGCATGTCACTCATCATTGCCGCGTTCGTTCTCGTGATGATGTCGCTCGCCATCTACGGCCAATCCGGCAACTTCAATCTGGCTGGTTAGTGCAATGGACGACAGAGACGAAGGACTGCATCCCGGATGGGCGACGCTCAGCCTGGTGCTAGTGGTCGCCGCGTTGATCTGGCTGACGTATGCGTTGTTCAGCGGGACGTTCCGGAGGTCCGTGCCGGTCACGTTGAGCTCCGATCGGGCCGGCTTGGTGATGGAGACCAACGCCAAGGTCAAGCTGCGCGGCGTACAGGTTGGCCGGGTCGCCGCGATCACCGGCGGTGGGGACCCGGTGACCTTGAAGTTGGAGATTGACCGGGACCAGATCGAGCACATTCCCGCTAACGTCGAGGCGCAGATTCGGGCCACGACGGTGTTCGGTGCGAAGTTCGTCGATCTGGTGTACCCCAGCGATCCCAGCCAGCAGCGGCTGGCGGCCGGTCAGGTACTGAAGTCGCGCAACGTCACCACCGAGGTCAACACGGTGTTCGAGAACGTTGTGCTCGTGCTGGACACGATCGACCCGGCCAAGCTCAACAGCACCCTGTCCGCACTCGCGGAAGGCGTCCGTGGACAGGGCGACAAGATCGGTCAGGCCACCACCGACGCCAACCAGGTTCTGCTCGAACTGAACCCGCGCAATGAGACGATACGAGCCGACTGGCGTGCGCTCAAGGATTTCAACGACGCCTATAGCGGTGCGGCACAAGATATTTTGGCCACGCTGGATGCGGCCAGCACAACGAGTACCACCGTCGTCAAGCAGGCCGGCCAGGTGGATGCGTTGCTGCTGGCCACCATTGGACTTTCCAACAGCGGTATCAGTCTGCTCGCGCCGAATCAGGCCAACCTGATCAAGGCCATCAACGTGCTGGAGCCGACGACCAACCTGCTGTACAAGTACAACCCGGAGTACACCTGCCTGCTGGTGGGCGCGAAAACCCTGCTGGATACCGGAGGTTACGAAGCGCCCGGCGGCAATGGCCGATCACTCGTGCTCGACACCGGCCTGTCGCTCGGGGACGACCCGTACCACTATCCGGACAACCTGCCGGTCGTCGGCGCCAGGGGCGGACCGGGCGGCAAACCAAGCTGCGGCTCGCTGCCGGATGTCGCGCAGAACTGGCCGGTGCGCAATCTCGTCACCAACACCGGATTCGGCACCGGCATGGATTGGCGGCCGAACCCCGGCATCGGCTTCCCGGCCTGGGCCAACTACCTACCCACCACCCGTGCGATACCCGAGCCGCCGAGCATTCGCAACCTGTTCGGCGGGCCTGCGCCGGGACCGATTCCATATCCAGGCGCCCCCGCGTACGGAGCCGACCTCTACGCGCCGGACGGCACGCCATTGTGGCCGGGTCTACCACCGGCGCTTCCGCCGATGGCGCCACGGGACCCAGGTCGGACACCGGGCACGGAGCCGTTCGTGGTCCCGCATCCCGCGGAGATGCAGCCGACGCCACTGCCGCCGATACCTCTTCCGCCGGCGGTGGTCCCGGCACCATGACCGCTCGCAGCTCGACAGCAACGAAAGGTAACCAGTCATGAGAGAAAGCCTGGGAGGCGTCGCGTTGCGCCTGGCCGTCTTTCTGGCTGTTTGCCTGCTGGGCGTGTTCGGGCTCTACGCGGTCTTCGGGCAGCTGCGATTCGGCGAGAAAGCCAAGAGCTACAACGCCGAGTTCGTCAACGTGACCGGGTTGGAGAACGGCGACTTCGTCCGCATCGCGGGCGTCGAGGTTGGCCAGGTGAAGAAGGTTGAGATCCAACCCGACACCACGGCGGCGGTTCAATTCACCGCCGACGATTCGGTGGTCTTGACGGAGGGCAGCCGAGCCGTCATCCGCTACGACGACTTGATCGGCGGCCGGTATCTGGCGCTGGAAGAAGGTACGGGCGGCACCAAGAAGCTCAATGCGGGTGACACGATCCCGCTGGCCCGCACGTCGCCGGCGTTGGACTTGGATGCCTTGATCGGCGGCTTCCGGCCGCTGTTTCGGGCGCTCGATCCCGATCAGGTAAATGCGTTGTCCGGCCAGTTGATTACCGCCTTGGAAGGCCAGGGCGGGACCATCAACTCGTTCCTTGCTCAGACCGCGGCGCTGACCAATACGTTGGCCGACCGGGATCAGCTGATCGGGCAGGTCATCGTCAACCTCAACGTCGTGCTGGGATCGCTGGGCGGCCAAAACGACCAATTCGCAAAGGCTGTCGACGCGCTCGCCGAACTGGTGAAGGGGCTCGCGTCCCGCAAGGAGGACATCAGTAACGGCCTGGCGTACACCAACGCCGCCGCCGGAAGCATCACCGACCTACTCGCGCAGGCCCGTCCACCGTTTGCGAAGACGATTACCGAAACCGACCGGGCCGCCGGCATCGTGGTGGCCGATCACGATTACTTCGACAATCTGCTCAACACGTTGCCGGAGGCGTATCAAACACTTGCGCGCCAAGGCATTTACGGCGACTTCTTCTCCTTCTACTTGTGCGACATCGTGCTCAAGCTGAACGGAAAAGGTGGCCAGCCGGTGTACGTCAAGGTCGCGGGCCAGAGCACTGGGAGGTGCGCGCCAAGGTGAAGCCCTTCAGCGAACGCAGTCACTTCATCATCGGCGCCATCGGGCTGGCGGTCACCTTCGTCATCGTGGTGGGGGCACTGCAATACGACAAGCTGCCCTTCCTCAATCAGGGCAAGGAGTACTCGGCCTACTTCGCCGAGGCAGGCGGCCTCACAGGTGATGCGGGCGTACAGGTTTCGGGTTTCCAGGTGGGCAAGGTGACCTCGATCGAGCTGGACGGTCCGCAGGTGCTGATCAAGTTCACCGTCAAAAAGAACATCCGGCTGGGGGATCGCACCGAGGCGGCCATCAAGACAAAGGGGCTGTTGGGCACCAAGATCCTGGAGGTCTATTCCCGTGGCGACGGCCAACAGGAAGGCACGATCCCATTGGATCGCACCACGTCGCCGTATCAGCTGCCGGATGCGCTGGGCGAGTTGGCGACCACGATCAGCGGTCTGAACACCGATCAACTGTCGGACTCCTTGAGGGTGTTGTCGGAGACGTTCTCCGACACTCCGCCGGAGCTACGGATCGCGGTCGAAGGAGTGGCCCGGTTCTCAGAAACGCTCAATGAGCGCGACGCAGAGCTGCGCGGTCTGCTGACCGACGCCAACAAGACGACGACGGTGCTGGCCGAGCGAAGCAACCAGATCGTCGGCCTCGTCTCCAACACCAATGCGCTGCTGATGGCGCTCGAAAGCCAAAGCGCCGCACTGGATCAGATCTCCGGCAACGTCTCGGCGCTTAGTCAGCAGTTGCAAGGCTTCATAGGCGAGAACCGCGCGACGATGAAACCCGCACTCGACAAGCTCAACGGCGTGCTGACGGTCCTCGACAACCGCAAGGAACGCCTGCAGAAGTCGCTCAACCTGCTCACCCAATACTCGATGTCGCTCGGCGAATCGGTCGCATCCGGGCCCTTCTTCAAGACCTATGTCGCGAATCTGCTGCCGGGACAGTTCCTGCAGCCGTTCATCGACGCAGCGTTCTCCGACCTCGGTCTGGATCCCAACGTGCTGCTGCCTTCGGAACGTAGCGACCCACAGATCGGCCAGCGGGGGACACCGCCATTGCCGGTGCCCTACCCCCGGACGGGGCAGGGCGGCGATCCGAATCTGACTATTCCCGACGCCATCACCGGCAACCCGGGCGATCAGGGATGCGGACCGCCCGGCTTGCCGTTGCCCGGGCCCACTGGCTGCTATCCCTACCGCGAGCCGCTGCCCGCGCCCCCGCCCGGCGGTCCGCCGCCCGGACCTCCGGACCTGGCGCCACCCGGGTTGGATTCCACACCGTCGCCTACGCCGAAGCCCGTTTTCGAGCCGGCACCGGGTGAGGCGCCGCCCCTCGCGCCAGTGGAGGGCGGGCAATGATCCGCAACGCGAGAACGTGGGTAGCCGCCGCGCTGGCACTTCTGTTGGTGGCGGGAGTCGTGGTGTTGCTTCGCACCACGGAAACGATCAACCGCACGAATGTCGTTGCCTACTTTCAGAACACCAACGGCATCTATGTCGGCGACGACGTTCGCATCCTCGGTGTGCCGGTCGGCAGAATCACGTCGATCGAGCCACAGCCCGACCAGGTGAAGGTCTCCTTCTGGTACGACGACAAATACGACGTACCCGCCGACGCGAAGGCCGCGATCCTGTCGCCGACGCTGGTGACCGCACGCGCCCTTCAGCTCACCCCCGTCTACACGACTGGGCCAGTGATGAAGGACGACGCGGTCATCCCGCGCGAACGAACCGCGGTGCCGGTCGAGTGGGACGAGGTCCGTCAGCAGCTGGAGAAGATTGCCGACACGTTGCAGCCGACCGAGCCCGGCGGGGTGAGCCCGCTTGGTTCGGTCATCAACACCACCGCCGACAACCTGCGCGGCCAGGGCGCCAATATCCGCGATACCGTCATCAAGTTGTCGCAGGCGTTTTCGGCTCTCGGCGATCACAGCACCGACATCTTCTCGACCATCAAGAATCTGGCGATTCTGGTGTCGGCGCTTCAGGACAGCACCGACTTGATGCGCCAGCTCAACCAGAACCTGGCGTCGGTGACGGGGCTGCTCGCGGACAACCCGGATGAAGTCGCGAACGCCGTGCGCGACCTCAACGCTGTCGTTCCCGAGGTCCAGACGTTCGTGGCCGAGAACCGCGAAGCGCTGGGCACCACGTCGGACAAGTTGGCAGGGGTGACGCAGGCACTGAACGACAGCCTCGCCGATGTCAAGCAGTTCTTGCACGTGGCGCCCAACACGTTGCAGAACTATGTGAACATCTGGCAACCCGCCCAGGGCGCTGCGAGCAGCGTGCCGATGCTCAACAACTTCGCCAATCCGATTTCCTTTATGTGCGGCGCGATTCAGGCGGCGTCACGGCTTGGCGCCGAGCAGTCGGCGAAGCTGTGCGTGCAGTACCTGGCGCCGGTCTTCAAGAACCGCCAATACAACTTCCTGCCCCTCACGCAGAACATCTTCGTCGGTGCCACGACGCGGCCGAATGAGCTCACGTACAGCGAGGACTGGATGCGGCCGGATTACATACCGCCACAGCCACCACCCGGCGCAGTGCCTCTGCAGGCGCAGGCTCCTGCGCCGGCACCGAGCGGGCCGCCACTTGAAGCAGAGGCGCCGATCGAGACCAATCCGGCAGACGGCCTGCCGGGGATCATGGTGCCCCCGGGAGTCGGACCATGATGTGGGCCAGGTGGAAACGCGTCGCGGCGGGAATGCTGGTGCTTGGTCTCGCGGTGTCCGGGTGCGGCTGGCAAGGGCTGAACTCGGTTCCACTGCCCGGGGTGCAGGGTGTGGGCCCCGGCTCGTTCACCATCCAGGCGCAGATGCCCGACGTCGACAACGTCGAACAGAATTCCCGCGTGCGGGTCGGCGATGTGAATGTCGGCACGGTGAGCAAGATCGAGCGTCAGGGCTGGCATGCGCTGGTGACGATGACACTCAACCGCAACGTGGAGTTGCCGGCCAATGCGACGGCCAAGGTCGGACAGACCAGCCTGCTCGGGTCACAACACATCGAGCTGAAGCCACCGGTCGACGTTGCACCCGAAGGCAAGTTGGTTGAGGGTTCGGTCATTCCGTTGGGCTCGGCGGGCGCATATCCGACCACCGAGCAGGCGTTGGCCGCGATTGCGGTGGTGCTCAACGGCGGTGGCATTGGCAACATTCAAGACATCACCGAGGCATTGAGCACCGCCTTCGCCGGCCGTGAGAACGACTTGCGCAGCCTGATCGAGCAACTCGACAAGGCGATCGGCTATCTCAATGACCAAAAGGGCGACATCATCGCCGCGTCGGAAAGCCTGAACAACCTGTTCGGTCAGATCGCTGAGCAGAAACCCGTGGTGGACAGGGCATTACGGACGATACCCGATGCGCTGGCAGTGCTGCGGGATCAGCGCGACAACCTCTCCGAGGCGCTCTCGCAGCTGGGTAAGTTCAGCGCGCTGGCTGCCGACTCGGTCGACCAGACCAAGGAAGCGCTCGTCCAAGAGCTCAAAGATCTTGGCCCGGTGCTGCAATCACTGGCCGACGCCGGCCCGGCGCTGACCCGCGCGCTGAGCTTCCTGCCCACGTTCCCGTTCCCCAAGGAGACGCTGACCAACTGGATGCGTGGCGACTACGCCAACCTGTCGTTGATCCTCGATCTGACGTTGAGCCGCATCGACTCCGGATTCTTCACCGGATCGCGGTGGGAGTGCGATCTGACGTGGCTGGAGCTTCAGTGGGGCCGCACCATAGGCCAATTCCCCAGCCCGTGCACGGGGAGCGCCCCGCCGAACGGCGCCGGCAACCCGTTGGTCGCTCTGTATCACTTGGATCAGGGGCCCTGACATGATTTTGACGAGACAGATCCTGATTCAGATGGCGATCTTCGCCGTCGTGTCGACCACGGCGCTTGCAGTCATGTTGTTCGGATACATGCGGCTGCCGGCGATGATGGGAATCGGGGAGTATCGCGTCACCGTGGAGCTACCCGAAACCGGTGGCCTCTACCCACGCGGCAACGTCACCTACCGCGGCGCGCAGGTCGGCATGGTCGATAGCGTTGAGCTGACGGATGGCGGTGTGGCGGCAGTGCTGTCGCTGAACTCGGACGTCAAGATTCCCGCCGACGTCGAAGCCGAAGTGCACAGCCAGTCCTCCGTCGGCGAGCAGTACGTCATGCTGGTGCCCCGTAGTGGGCAGGGGCCGGAGTTGAGGGACGGCGATGTGATCCCTCGGGACCGCACCACGGTTCCGACGGATGTCAACGCGGTCTTGGAAGACACGACGCGCGGTCTCGAGGCGATCCCTCGGGAGAACCTGAAGACGGTCATCGACGAGGCCTACATCGCGGTCGGCGGGCTCGGGCCGGAGCTTCGCCGGCTGGTCAATGGCAGCACCGCGCTGGCCATCGACGCTCGCCAGAACCTCGACCCGCTGACCACCCTGATCGACCAGTCCAAACCCGTGCTGGACAGCCAGACCGACACTGCAGGCTCGATCCAGGCATGGGCGGCGAACCTGGCGAGCATCACCGGCCAGCTGCAGAGCCAGGACCCAGCCGTGGCCGGCATCCTGCAGAAGGGCCCGGGCGCCGCCGATGAGGTGCAGGCCTTGTTCGATCGGGTGCGGCCAACGCTGCCGATCGTGCTGGCCAATCTGGTCAGCATCGGCGAGGTGGCCGTCACCTACCAGCCGAGCCTCGAGCAGCTGCTGGTGCTGTTGCCGCAGGGCACCGCCGTCACGCAGGCCGTCGGCGTGCACAAGCGGAACACCAAACAGGACTACGAAGGCGATGCCTTGGTCTTCAACCTGAACCTGATGATCCCCAATTTCCCGGCGCCGATCCCGTTGCCACCGCAGCAGCTGCCGCCGCCCTGCACCACCGGCTTCCTGCCGGCCCAGCAGCAGCGGGTGCCCACCTTCGAGGACTACCCCGACCGGCCACCGGGCAACGTCTACTGCCGAGTCCCGCAAGACGCGCCGTTCAACGTCCGCGGTGCGCGCAACATCCCCTGCATGACCGTCCCGGGCAAACGCGCCCCGACCTGGCAGATGTGCGAGAGCAACGAGACTTACGTGCCGCTCAACGACGGCTACAACTGGAAGGGCGATCCGAACGCCACGCTGTCCGGGCAGGACGTTCCGCAGTTGCTGCCGGGGTCACCACCTGCGCAAGCCGCTCCACCGCCCCCTCCGGCGGCGCCGCCAATCGCAGCCGCCGAATACGACCCAGCCACTGGCACGTACGTTGGACCCGACGGACATGTGTACACACAGTCCAATCTGGCCCGTAATGCCAAAGAGGAGCAAACATGGGAGACGATGCTGCTGCCCCCGCCGGGGGGTTGAGCGACGTCGCGGAGGACACCGCGGCCGAACCCATCGAACCGGCGGACGAGGCTGACGCGTCCGACACCGAGGCTTCCGACGATGCGACCGTCGACGACGAGGACGCAGCCGACGAGGAGGCAACCAACGAGGACGAGGACGGTGACGCCCCGGTCGCGACCAAACGGTCGATGTCACCGGTCCGCCTGGCATTGATCCTCGGGCTCGTCGCGGTGCTGGCCTTGTCGGGACTCGTCGGCTGGCTCGGGTATCGCGCCCACCAGGCGCAGGTCGCGAAGGACCAGCGCGGCCTGTTCCTTCAGGTCGGCAGGCAGGGTGCGGTGAACCTGACCACGATCGACTTCGAGCACGTCGACGACGACGTCAAGCGCATCCTCGACTCCGCCACCGGATCGTTCTACGACGAGTTCCAGCAGCGAGCTCAGCCGTTCGCCGAGGTGGTCAAGCAGGTCAAGTCGAAGTCCGTCGGCACGGTGACCGAAGCGGGGCTGGAGGTGACGGACGCGCAGCAGGAGTCGAAGATCCCGACCGACGCCGAGGTGCTAGTGGCCGTCACGGTCAACACGTCCGTCGCCGGGCAGCCCGAGCAGGCCCCCCGCGCCTGGCGCATGCGCATTCGGGTCGAGCAGGTTGACGACGGGGCCAAGGTTTCCAACGTGGAGTTCGTACCGTGACAGATACCCCTGACGAGAAGTCGACCGCTGACGAGAAGTCGACAGCGATCGAGGAGACCGAGCTGGCCGAGGCCAGCACGGCGACGGACGTCGAGACGGCTGAGGCCGACGACGCGACCGAACCCGACGAGGCGACCGAGCCCGCCCCTGGCGACGAGACCGCGGCCGCCGCGCAGCCCGACCGCAAGCGCATCGACTGGGCGAAGATCGCGGCATTCGGCGTGATTCCGGCGCTCGCGCTGATCCTCGCGTTGGCTGCCGGATGGCTCAAGTTCGTCGACAACTCGGCGAGCGACGACGTCAACGCGCGCATCGAGTCCATCCAGGTCGCCAAGGACAGCACGATCGCCCTGTTGTCGTACCAACCCGACAAGGTCCAGCAGCAGCTGACCGACGCCCAGGCACTGCTGACCGGAACCTTCAAGGATGACTACAAGAAGCTGATCGCCGACGTGGTGATCCCTGGCGCTCAGCAGAAGCAGATCTCCGCGGTCGCGACCGTGCCACGCGCTGCGTCGGTCTCGGCCGATCAGAAGAAGGCGGTGGTGCTGGTGTTCGTGAACCAGACCGTCGTCGTTGGTGCCGACGCACCGTCGGCCACCGCATCGAGCGTGCGCGTCGAATTGGAGAGGGTCGACGGCAAGTGGCTGATCTCCAAGTTCGAGCCGGTGTAACGACCAGCTAGCGCTTCTTCAGCCCTGGGTGGCTGCGGGCGACCATCGGAAGCAGCAGGCGGCGCGGCAGCAGGTGATTCGCGGCAGCGCCGACCCTGTTGAACATGCCAGGCACGATGACCGCCTTGCCTGCCGCGAGGCCGTCGACGGCGATCCTGGCGACCTCGTCGGCGGCGACCCACATCGGCTTCGGTAACGCCGCCTCGGCTTCCTCGTCCGAGAAGCCCGCCAGTTCGCCGAAGCCTGTCTTCACGGGGCCCGGGCACACCGTCGACGCGGTGACGCCGGTGCCGCGCAGATCCTGCCGGAGCGCATGGGTGTACGACAGCACGAACGCCTTGGCCGCGCCGTAGGCGGCCTGGCCGGGCAGCGGGCCGAACGCGCCGACCGACCCGACGTTCAGCACGGCGCCGCGCCCGCGCGCGACCATTCCGGGGACGAAGCGGCTGCAGAGGTCGACGACCGCACTGACGTCGACTTCGACGAGGTTGAGCTCGGCCACCGGATCCGACTCGGCCACCGGGCCGAGCGTGCTGAGCCCGGCGTTGTTCACCAGCACGTCGACGACGAGCCCGAGCTCGGCCACCCGGTCGGGCAGGCCGGCGCGCTCGGCAGGCTTGGAGAGGTCCCCGGGCAGCACGTGCGCCACCGTGCCAAGCGCGGCGGCGAGCGCGGTCAACTTGTCGGCGCTGCGCGCAACGAGCACGACGTCGCGTCCGCGGCGCGCGAACTCCCGTACGAGTTCTTCGCCGATCCCCGACGACGCCCCGGTGACGAGTACCACCCCGTTGCTACTCGCCGATGGAAGCATGGCCCGCAGCTTAACCTTGGCCCATGAGTGCGCATCGCCTGACGCCGGTCGACGCGCAGACGTTCTGGACTGCGGCGAAGATCCCAAACGACACGTTCCTGTTGTTCGGATTCGCGGGCGTCCCAGACGACCTCGACGACGCGCTCGACGAGGTCCGGCAGCGGGCCGGGCGGTGCGCGGAACTGTGCGTGCGCGTCGACGATCTCGGCGGGCTGGGGTACCCGGTGTGGGCCGATCGTGGCGTCGAAGCCGCGCAGTTCGTGGTGCACCGCCTCGAGAACACCACGTGGGCGGGCTGTCTGGCCGCGACGATTCCCTTGATCGACGATCAGCTGGACGCGACCGAGGTGGCCTGGCGGCTGCACGTGTTTCCGGCGGTCGATGGAGTGCCAACGGTATCGGGGCCGGGCTCGGTGGCGGTGCTGCAGATCTCGCACGCGCTCGGTGGCGGTGGACGCACGTCGGTGTCGGCCGCGCTGATGTTCGGCCGAGTCGGTTCGATGCCCGAGGTGACGCCGTGGAATGTCGGGCCGATTCAGCTGCCGCTGTTGGGGTTTCGCGCGGCGCGGGCACATCGTCGGATCGTCGCCGAAACCGCGGCCGGCGACTTGCCGCAGCCCGCCACACCATATCCGGCGCTGCGCACCAACACCCGTCCGACGGGAACGCGTGGCCTGCGGACCGTCGTCCGTCCGCGCACCGCGTTGTCGACGCCGACGGTGACGGTGGCCGCCCTGTCCGGGATATCGGCGGCGCTCTCCGAGCACCTCCGCGCACTCGGCGACGATGCGGCCACGCTGGGGGCGGAGCTGATGATGGCGAAGTCGGCGCCGCGGCGGTCGTACAACCACTTCGGCGCGGCGGGCATCGGGCTCTATCCGGAGCTGGACGGTTCGGCCCGGTCCGATCGGATCGCCGGGGACATCGACGTCCGCCGCCGACGGGCCGACCACCCCGCGATGCGTGCGGCGGACATGGCCTTCGCGGCCACTCCCGCACCGTTGTTGCGATGGGGGATAACGCAATTCGATCCCGACGTACAACTGGCCTCGGTCAACGGCAATACCGTGGTCTCCAGCGTGAACGGCGGCGCGGCGGACTTCGCGTTCGGTGGCGCCCCCGTCGCCGTACTCGCGGCGTTCCCCGGCTTGTCACCGATGATGGGGCTGACGCACTGCGTGTGCGGGGTCGGCGACACGATTTCGATCAGCGTGCACGCCGCGGAGTCGGCGGTCGGTGTTGATGGACTCGACGCCTACGTCGAGCGGCTCGAGGCGGCGCTCGGCTAGGGGGTGGGCAGCGACTTAACAGATGGCCTAGATTCTGTTGCGTGACTGCCTACGATTTCGCCCTCCTCGTGCTTCGCGTCGTGCTTGGCCTGACCATGGCCGCCCACGGTTACAACAAGTTCTTCGGCAAAGGCGGGCTGGCCGGGACCGCGGGCTGGTTCGACAGCATCGGCATGAAGCCGGGCATGTTCCACGCGCGCGCCGCGGCGACCACCGAGATGGCCGCTGGCCTGGGCCTGGCCGTCGGACTGCTCACCCCGATCCCGGCCGCCGGGTTCGTGGCGCTGATGTTCACCGCGGCTTGGACCGTGCACCGGAAGAACGGCTTCTTCATTGTCAAGGAGGGCTGGGAGTACAACCTGGTCCTCGCCGTGACCGCGGTGGCGATCGCAGGCGTCGGCGCGGGCAAGCTCAGCCTCGACCACGCGCTGTTCGGTACCTCGTCGCTGTACGAGTACCTGCACGGCTGGTGGGGCCTGCTCATCGCGGTTGGCCTCGGACTCGCGGGCGGCATCGGCCAGGTACTGATCTTCTTCCGCCCGCCCGCGCCCAAGGAAGCCGCCTAGTTCCATCTGCTCGCGGTGAGAAACCGGAAGTGAATCCGCCAGACTAGAACACGTTCTAGTCTGGCCCGCATGGGATTTCTGAAGCAGGACGCGCCCGTCGTCGACTACGAAGAGTGGAGCAAGGGCACGCGCGCCGAGCGGATCGTCCCCATGGCCCGGCACTGGGCCGAGGTCGGCTTCGGAACACCCGTCGTCATGCACCTCTTCTACGTGGTGAAGATCCTGCTGTACGTGCTCGTCGCGTGGCTGATCGTGCTGAGCACTACGGACATCGACGGCTTCACAAACGTGGCGTCCTGGTACGCCGAGCCGATCGTCTATCAGAAGGTCGTGCTCTACACGATGCTGTTCGAGGTCGTCGGGCTGGGCTGCGGGTTCGGGCCGCTGAACAACAGGTTCTTCCCGCCGATGGGATCCGTCCTGTACTGGTTGCGGCCCAAGACGATTCGGCTGCCACCGTGGCCCAACCGGGTTCCGCTGACCAAGGGCGACGCGCGCACCCCGCTCGACGTGCTGCTCTACGCGGCGCTGCTGGTCATGCTGATCGTCGCGATCTTCTCCGACGGCACCGGCCCCATTCCCGAACTCGGCACCGAGGTGGGCGTGCTGCCGGTGTGGCAGACCGCGACCATCCTCGGTCTGCTGGCGGTCGCCGGCCTGCGCGACAAGGTGATCTTCCTGGCCGCTCGCGGCGAGGTGTACGCCGCGCTTGCGGCGTGCTTCCTGTTCAGTGGCGAGGACATCATCATCGCCGCCAAGCTCGTCTGCCTCGTCATCTGGATTGGCGCCGCGACGTCCAAGCTCAACAAGCACTTCCCGTTCGTCATCTCGACGATGATGAGCAACAACCCCGTGTTCCGGCCACGGTGGATCAAGCGTCGCTTCTTCGAGCACTTCCCAGACGATCTTCGCCCCGGCCGGGCGTCCCGGTGGCTGGCGCATTTCAGCACGGCGATCGAGGGGTTGGTGCCGCTCGTACTGTTCTTCTCCAGCGGCGGCTGGCCGACGTACGTCGCCGCATTCGTGATGGTGTGCTTCCACTTCGGCATCCTGTCGTCGATCCCGATGGGAGTGCCGCTGGAGTGGAACGTCTTCATGATGTTCAGCGTGCTGGCGTTGTTCGTCGGGCACGCCGGGGTTGGGCTGGGCGACGTGGCGAGTCCGTGGCCGATCGTGTTGTTCGCCGTCGTCGCGGGCACCGTGGTACTGGGAAACCTGTTCCCGCGCAAGGTCTCCTTCCTGCCGGGGATGCGGTACTACGCAGGCAACTGGGACACCACACTGTGGTGCCTCAAGCCGTCGGCCGAGCAGAAGATCGCCGAGGGCATCGTCGCGATCGCCAGCATGCCCGCCGCACAGATGGAGAAGTTCTACGGCAGCAAGGAAACCGCGGAGATGTACCAGTACATGGGGTATGCGTTCCGTTCGTTCAACACGCACGGCCGCGCGATGTTCACGCTCGCCCACCGGGCGATGGCGGGGCAGCACGAGGCCGACTACACGCTCACCGACGGCGAGCGGATCTGCAGCACCGCGATCGGCTGGAACTTCGGGGACGGGCACATGCACAACGAGCAGCTCATCGCCGCCTTGCACGAGCGATGCCACTTCGAACCCGGTGAGGTGCGGGTGCTATTGCTCGACGCGCAACCAATCCACAAGCAGCGTCAGCAGTATCGCCTCGTCGACGCGGCCACCGGAGAGTTCGAACGCGGCTACGTCAACGTCGCCGACATGGTGACGCGCCAGCCGTGGGACGACACCGTGCCGGTTCACGTGACGTGGTCGGCGACGACGATCAGCCCATGACGTCGCGGACCTTGACGTCCTCGAGTCCCTGAAGCGACAGTTCTCGAGCGACGTCAAGGTGCTTGCGCCAATGCGCCTCGGCCGCCGCGCCGTCGCCCGCGCGCAGCAATTTCATCAGGCGACCATAGGACCGCATCAGTTTGTCGTAGTCCGCCTTCGAGACTGGGCGGCCTTCCTTGAAGACGAATGCGGTGTGCCGCACGGTGATCTCGTGCAGCATGCCCGCGATGATCGCGAGCGTGGCGTTGCCCGACAACTCCACCATGCGACGGTGAAAATCCCCCGTCGTCTGGGCCAGCCGATCGGACTGCCAGCCGACGGGGATGTGTTCGGCGACCATCTTTTCCAGCTCGTCGAACGCCTCAGACGTGCCGGATTCGGCAAGCAGCCGCGCGGCCATCGGTTCGATGCCTGCGCGCGCGACCATGACGTCGGCGATGGTCGCGCCCGACAACTCGAGCAGCAGACCAGCGGGCCGCGCGACGATCTCTGGCCCTGGCACCCGCACGCGGGCACCGGTGCGCGAGCCGCGGCGCACCTCGACGAGCCGTTCGGACTCCAACACGCGGACGGCTTCCCGAAGCGTGGGCCTGCTGACACCGAAGTGGGCCATGAGCTCGGCTTCATTGGGCAGGAAGTCGCCGTCGGTGAGTTGGCCGTCGACGACCATGCGGCGCAGCGTGCCCGCGACGAGCTCGGCGGTCTTGGGTGAGCGGATTTGCGTGCCCGCCAGCGATGCGACACCTTCCGGCCCGATCATCGGAGCCAGCGGTGTGCTTCGCGTCACAACATCTCCCAAACAGTGTTTTCCCGAGCTATGCAACTCAGTAAACCATGTCGGATGGACTGAGCCGGGCTCGAACATCCGGCGCCAGCCTACCAACCAGTAGGTTGACCTAGTAAACTTTGTTCCTCTACCTTCGGGGGACATCACATTCAAAGGAGAGTCCCATGGCTGAAGCCGTCATCGTCGAGGCCGTCCGGTCCCCGGTCGGCAAGCGCAACGGCGGCCTGTCGGGCGTTCACCCCGGTGAACTGTCCGCCCAGGTCCTCAACGGTCTGGTCGAGCGGGCCGGCGTCGACCCGGCGCTCGTCGACGACGTCATCTGGGGTTGCGTGATGCAGGCCGGTGAGCAGGCGCTCGACATTGCGCGCACCGCCGTGCTCGCCGCCGGGTGGCCGGAGAGCGTGCCAGGGGTGACGGTCGACCGGCAGTGCGGATCCAGCCAGCAGTCGGTGCACTTCGCCGCGGCAGGCGTGGTGGCCGGCCACTACGACGTCGTCGTCGCGGGCGGCGTCGAGTCGATGTCGCGCACCCCGATGGGCGCCTCGCTGGCCAACGGCGGGCATCCGTACCCCGAGGCGTTCCGCGCCCGCTACACCCAGACCCCCAACCAGGGCACTGGCGCAGAGATGATCGCCGACCAGTGGGGCTTCAGCCGCACCGACCTCGACCAGTTCTCCCTCGGGTCGCACGAAAAGGCCGCCACCGCACAGGATTCCGGTGCGTTCGACGCCCAGATCGTCGGCATCAAGGACCAGGACGGAAACCCGGTGCTGAAGGACGAGGGCATCCGCCGTGGCGGCACCATCGAGTCGATCGGCAAGATCAAGCCCGCCTTCAAGGAGGACGGGGTGATCCACGCCGGCAACTCCAGTCAGATCTCCGACGGCTCGGCGGCGCTGTTGTTCATGTCCGCCGAGAAGGCTAAGTCGTTGGGGCTCAAGCCGCTTGCCAAGGTGCACACCGCGGTCCTGGCGGGTGCGGATCCGGTGATCATGCTGACCGCGCCGATCCCGGCGACGCAGAAGGCACTCAAGCGCTCCGGCCTCTCGCTCGACGAGATCGGGGTGTTCGAGGTCAACGAGGCGTTCGCCCCCGTGCCGCTGGCCTGGCTGAAGGACATTGGCGCCGACGAGAAGAAGCTCAACCCCAACGGCGGCGCCATCGCGCTGGGCCACCCGCTCGGTGGTTCGGGAGCCCGCATCATGACGACCATGCTGTATCACATGCGGGACAACGGAATTCAGTACGGCCTGCAAACCATGTGTGAGGGCGGCGGGCAGGCCAACGCCACCATCCTCGAACTGCTGTGACGGAGCCGGACACCGCGACCGCCCCCGCCGCTCTCGTCGAGCGGCGGGGCAACGTCGCGCTCATCACCATCAATCGGCCCGAGGCCCGCAACGCCGTCAATGCCGCGGTCAGCACCGCCGTCGGCGACGCGCTGGACGCGGCGCAGCGCGATCCGGAAGTGCGTGCCGTCGTCATCACCGGTGCGGGCCAATCATTTTGCGCCGGAGCCGATCTCAAGGCGATATCACGTCGGGAGAACCTGTTTCACCCCGAGCACGGCGAGTGGGGCTTTGCGGGCTACGTCCAGCACTACATCGACAAGCCGACCATCGCGGCCGTCAACGGCACCGCGCTGGGCGGCGGTACCGAGTTGGCGTTGGCCAGCGACCTCGTCGTCGCCGAGGAGCGCACCAAGTTTGGGCTACCGGAAGTGAAGCGCGGACTCATCGCCGCGGCCGGGGGCGTGTTCCGCATCGTTGATCACCTGCCGCGCAAGGTCGCGATGGAGTTGTTGTTCACCGGTGAGCCGATGTCGTCGGCGGACGCGCTGAAGTGGGGCCTCGTCAACCAGGTGGTGCCCGACGGCACCGTGGTGGACGCGGCGCTCGCGCTCGCCGAGCGCATCACCGGCAATGCGCCGCTTGCCGTTTGGGCGAGCAAGCGTGTCGCCTATGGCGTCGACGACGGCGTGATCACCGGCGACGAACCCGGCTGGAGCAGGACCATGCGTGAGATCGGAGGTGTGTTGCGCTCCGAGGACGCCAAGGAGGGGCCACGCGCCTTCGCCGAGAAGCGCGAGCCCGTATGGCAGGCCAAGTGAGGGAGAGAAGATGAAGCGACTGGTATTCGAGCCCGAGCACGAGCAGCTGCGCGAGACCGCGCGCCAGTTCCTCGAGAAGGAGTGCGCGCCGCACGCCGAGAAGTGGGAGAGCGAGCGGCTCGTCGACCGCGAATCGTATGTCGCCGCAGGGAAGTACGGCCTGATCGGCTTCAACCTGCCGGAGAAGTTTGGCGGCGGAGGCGTCGACGACTTCCGGTTCAACGCGGTGATCGTCGAGGAGTTCAGCAAGTTCGGCCCGGCCACGCCGGGAGTGAGTCTGCAGAACGACATCGTCGGCCCCTACTTCGCGAACCTGGCCAACGACGAACAGCAGGAACGCTGGCTGCCCGGCTACATCACCGGCGAGCTGATCGGCGCCATCGCCATGACCGAGCCCGGCGCAGGTAGCGACCTGGCAGGCATCAAGACCTCCGCGGTGCGCGACGGTGACGACTGGATCCTCAACGGCTCCAAGACATTCATCTCGGCGGGCATCAACTCCGACCTCGTCATCGTGGTGGCCCGCACCGACCCCGAGGCCGGCCACAAGGGCTTCTCGCTGCTGGTCGTCGAGCGCGGCATGGAAGGCTTCAGCCGCGGTCGCAAGCTCGACAAGATGGGTCTGCACGCCGCCGACACCTCCGAACTGCACTTCGAGAACGTGCGGGTGCCCGGCGCGAACCTGCTGGGGGAGGAGGGCAAGGGCTTCTACCACCTGATGACGAACCTGCCCTCGGAACGGCTCTCCATAGCCATCGCGGCGGTCGCGGGGGCGCGTGCGACGTTCAACGAGACGCTGCAATACGTCAAGGACCGCAAGGCCTTCGGGCAGCCGATTGGCACGTTCCAGCACAACCGGTTCCTGATGGCCGAGATGGACACCGAGCTCGAGATCGCCGAGCAGTACGTCGACCGGTGCCTGCGCGCCGTCGTCGACGGTGAGCTGACGGCCGTGCAGGCCTCCAAGGCCAAGTGGTGGTGCACCGAGCTCGGCAAGAAGGTCGTCGACAACTGCGTGCAGCTGCACGGCGGCTACGGCTACATGAACGAGTACAAGGTCGCCCGTGACTACGTCGACGTGCGCATCCAGACCATCTTCGGTGGCACCACCGAGATCATGAAGGAGATCATCGGCCGCGACCTAGGCCTGTAGCGGCTTCGGCGCGCTTCCGGTCGCTAGGAGACCGAAAGCGCGCCGAAATCGCTGAAGAACTAGCCCGCGGGGGCCGGGGCCGGGGCGCTCGTCGTGGTGGTCGTGGTCGCAGTGCTGGACAGCGTCGTGCCGGCGCGCGCGGCAGCGGCCGCCTCAGCACCGGTGGTCTTGTCCAGCACGGTGTCGATGACGTAGATCCTGGCGTTGCTGGCCTGGATGGCACCGCAGATCATTTTGGCCGAGTCGTTGACCTTGATGTCGCCGCCCTTGCCCTTGACCGTCAACTCGGTGCCCTGCTGGGAGGGGCGGGTGCCCTGCACGTCGTCGTTGGCCAGCAGGCCGAGGAAGACGTGGTAGTAGTCCAGGCTCGTCAGCGCGGCGGGGTCGGCCTTGAGCGCCTCGAGCTGAGCGGGATCCAGTGCCGCGAACGCGTCGTTCGTCGGGGCGAACACCACGTAGGGACCGTTCTCCAGCACCGGCACGATGTTGACCGCGGGGTTCAGTCCGCCCGAGACGGCCGCAGTGAACGTGCTGATCGCCGGGATCTTCGCCAGCGCGGCGCCGACGGGCATGGTGTCCAGGTTCGTCCAGGTCAGGCCCGCGGTGGCCAGGTCGGCCTTGATCGGGTCGCAGCCCGGGCCCTGCGGATCCGGCGGCGGCTTGATCGCGGTGGGTTCCGGGGGCGGTGGGTCGGCCTGGGCGGTGATCGCCAGCGGGAGTGACACGGCGATCGCAGCGATCGCGGCGGAAACTCCCAAGGTCTTGCTGGTGCGAGTCTTCACGTTCGGCTCCTCAGCTCTCTCAACGACGTGTCGTCTTTCTGGATTGGCGAAATACAGGTGCAAATCTGCTCCTTGCGTCCGCCCCGACACGGCGCCCCCGAAATGGTAAGTGCAGGGCACGGAGTTACCCCAATCGCAGTGACGTGGGCCACACCTTCACGCGGAGGCTGACACGGCCTCGGCCGGTGCCTTCCGCACGCTCAGACACAACACCGCCGCGATACCGCAGAGCCCGGCCGCGAGGTAGAACGCCAGGTCGTAGTCGCCGTTGCGATCGCGAAGCCAACCCGCCGCCGCTGCGGCGACGGCCGCGCCCAACTGGTGCGATGCGAATACCCAGCCGAACACCACCGGAGCCCTCGCGCCGAAGTAGTTGCGGCACAACACGATCGTCGGCGGCACCGTGGCCACCCAGTCCAGCCCGTAGAAGATGACGAACACCCAGGTGCCCGGCTCCGTGTGGGGCGCAAGTAGCGACGGCAGCAGGAGCAACGAGATCCCGCGGCCCGCGTAGTACACGACGAGCAGCAGCTTCGGGTCGACGCGGTCGGTCAGCCAACCCGAGCACACCGTGCCCGCGACGTCGAGGATGCCAATGGTGGCGAGCAGGCCGGCGGCGACCGTCGTCGGCATGCCGTGGTCGTTGGCCGCGGGTATGAAATGGGTTCCGATCAGCCCGTTGGTGGTCGCCCCGCAGATGGCGAAGCTCCCCGCCAACAGCCAGAACGCGGGCACCCGCGCGCCGATCCGCAGCCCGTCGAAGGCCGCGCGGAAGCTGCCCGTCGGGATGGCCTCCGGCTGCGACGTCGTCGCACCGTAGGCGGTCAACCCGACGTCCTGCGGGCGGTCGCGCATGAACGCGACGACGAGCGGCACCACGCACAGGGCGGCCGCCGCGACGACCAGCGACGCCCAGCGCCAGCCGTGCCGGGTGGTGAGCTCGGCGACGACGGGCAGGAAGATCAACTGACCCGTCGCGCTCGCCGCGGTCAGTACCCCGGTGACAAGGCCGCGACGCTGCTCGAACCACCGGGTCGACACCGTCGCGACGAAGCCCATCGAGATCGAGCCCGTGCCGATCCCGACCAGCACGCCCCAGAACAGGACCAGCTGCCAACTGGCGGTCATCGTCGTCGACAGCGCCGAACCCGACGCGATCAGCACCAGCGCCACGGCCAACACCCGGCGTACGCCGAAGCGGTCCATCAGAGCGGCCGCGAATGGCGCGGTGAGTCCGAACAGCGTCATGTTGACCGACATCGCGAGGCCGACGGTGCCGTGCGACCAGCCGAACTCGTGGTGCAGCGGGTTCATCATCACGCCGGGCACCGAGCGGAAGGCCGCGGCGCCGAGGATCGCGATGAAGCTGACCGCGGCCACCACCCAGGCCCAGTGAAGACGGGGCGTGCGCGTGGTCTCGGTGTCGCCGGTGACGGTCACCCAATCACGATCGCGTGTCGAGCACCCGCGGCGCCAGTGGCATGAATGACACCAATCGTCAAAAACATGCCAAACTGGTCTCGTGCACCGCGTCGTGGTCCTCCTTATTCCGCCCGTCGTCGGATTCGACGCCGCGATCGCCCCGATGCTGCTGGGCTCCGCCGAGGACGACGACGGCAATCCGCTCTACGACGTCGTCACCGCTGCGCTGACCCGTGACACCGTTCCGGCCACCAGCGGCTTCGGCATCGTCCCCGCGGCCGGACCGGAGGTGCTCGCCACCGCCGACACCGTCGTCATCCCCGGCACGCGCTACGCGCCCGCGCGCCGTGACGGAGTGCTTGCACCGGACGTTCGCGCCGCGCTCGACTCCATCCGGCCAGGCACCCGACTGGTGTCGATCTGCACCGGCGCATTCGTGCTCGCCGCGGCGGGCCTGCTCGACGGGCGGCGCGCCACCACTCACTGGAAGTTCGCCGACGCGTTGCGACGGTTGCATCCCGCGGTGCGCGTCGACGAGAAGGTGTTGTTCGTCGACGACGGCGACGTGCTTACCTCCGCGGGCCTTGCGGCCGGAATCGACTTGTGCCTGCACATCATTCGCAATGATCATGGGGCGCAGGTGGCCAACGCGGTGGCCAAGTACTGCGTCGTTCCGCCGTGGCGCGAGGGCGGCCAGGCCCAGTTCATCGATCGGCACGTGCCTGCTGCCGACGACGCCTCGACGGCGGCCACTCGTGAGTTTGCGTTGCGCCACCTCGACGAGGAGCTGACCGTCGAGCGGCTGGCGCGGCACGCGAACATGAGCCCGCGCACGTTCAATCGGCGCTTCCGTGAGGAAACCGGACAGGCGCCGGGGACCTGGATCCGCAACCGGCGCGTCGATCGGGCGCGCGAGTTGCTCGAGTCGCGTGACCTCCCCGTCGACGAGGTGGCCCGTCGCAGCGGCCTTGGCACCGGCGGCAACCTGCGACACCATCTGCGCCGCGGGCTGGGGATGTCGCCGTCGAGTTACCGCAAGACCTATCAAGGCAGTTGATGGCCGCGGTTAAGATCGCGCCCATGCCCGAGCCACTCATCAAGGCCGTGAACGGCCGTGCCCCGCAACTGCACACGGAATCCTGGGTCGCGCCGAACGCCAGCGTGCTCGGTGACGTCAGGCTCGCCGCGAAGGCCAGCGTCTGGTACGCCGTCACGCTGCGGGCCGAGTTCGAACCCATCGACATCGGCTACGGAACCAACATTCAGGACGGCTCGACCATCCACGTCGACCCCGGCTTCCCCGCGCGGATCGGATCCGGCGTCAGCGTCGGACACAACGCGGTGCTCCACGGATGCACGGTCGAGGACGACTGCCTCATCGGTATGGGCGCGATAGTGCTCAACGGCGCGGTCATCGGGACCGGGTCGCTGGTCGCCGCGGGTGCGGTGGTCCCGCAAGGCGCCGTCATTCCGCCACGGTCGCTGGTCGCAGGCGTGCCGGGAAAGGTGCGGCGCGAGCTGAGCGATGACGAGGTGGCGGGCAACCGCACCAATGCGCTGGTCTACGAGCATCTGAGTGAAATGCACCGCAACGCCGCCGACTCCTGAAACGCGTTACGTCAGCGGCGGATTCAGCATGGCGAAACCCTCCTGACGGTGGTACGGAAAGTACGGGTAGGGCGCGTCGGTCGAGCTGACCTCGTCCAGTCGCGCACGCTGCGCGTCGTCGAGGCGCCAGCCGACGGCGCCAAGGTTCTCGACGAGTTGGCGCTCGTCGCGCGCCCCGACGATCACCGACGACACCGTCGGGCGGGTAAGGAGCCAGTTCAACGCCAATTGGGGCACCGTGCGGCCCGTCTCCTCCGCGAGTGCGTCGAGCACGTCGAGGATCGCGAACATGCGGTCATCGTCGACGGGAGGTCCGGCCTCTGCGGTGGTGTGCAGCCTGCTGCGCGCCGGCAGCGGGGTGTCGCGGCGGACGCGACCGGTCAGCCTGCCCCAACCCAACGGGCTCCAGACCAGGGCGCCGACGCCCTCGGCGGCGCCCAGCGGCATGAGTTCCCACTCGTAGTCCCGGCCGACCAGCGAGTAGTAGACCTGGTGCGCGATGTACCGCGTGCGATGCTGCCGGTCGGCGATGGCCAGTGACTTCATCAATTGCCAGCCGCTGAAGTTGGACACCCCGAGATAGCGGATCTTGCCCTGGGCGACAAGGGTTTCCAGCGTGTGGACGACCTCGTCAATGGGTGTGGCGGCGTCGTAGCCGTGAAGCTGGAACAGATCGATGCGGTCCGTGTTCAGGCGACGCAGCGCCGCGTCGACGGACCGCAGCAGTCGGGTGCGCGAGGTACCCCAGTCCTCGGGTCCGGTCGGCAGCGCGGCCTTCGTCGAGATGAGCACGTCGTCGCGGCGGCCCTTCAGGGCGGCACCAAGCACTACCTCCGATGCGCCCTCGGAGTACACGTCCGCGGTGTCGAACAGCGTGACGCCCGCGTCGAGACAGACGTCGACGATGCGTCGCGCGGCGGCGACGTCTGTGTCGCCCCACGCTCCGAAGAAGTCACCGACTCCGCCGAACGTCGCTGCGCCAAAACCCAGTTCGGACACCACCAGACCTGAATCGCCAACCCGTCGATACTCCACGTGCGCCTCCTTGTTGGGATCATCTTCCCGTTAACTGATCTCCTGACACAACGCCTTTAACGGGATGATATTCCCGATAGGATGTGGACGTGATGAGTCCCGGCGCCGCTCGCCCCGGTGGTCGTACCGCCGAGGTGCACCGCGCAGTGCTTCGGGCCACCGAGGAGTTGCTCGTCGAATCCGGGCTCGCAGGATTGGAACTCACGGTCATCGCCGAGCGGGCAGGAGTTGGCAAGTCCACCGTCTACCGCCGATGGGGCTCAGTGCCTGCGGTCGTCGCCGACCTGCTCACCGACATGGCGGACCAGTCGGTTGCGCGGGCCGACACCGGGTCGCTGCGCACCGACCTGCGGGCCAGTGCGCAACTCGTCCGCGACACTCTGTCCGACCCGCGCCAGGGGCCGCTCTTCAAGGCGATCATCGCCGCCGCGACGTTCGACCCGCGCACGGCCGAGGCGTTGGCCGGGTTCTACGAGCGCCGCGTCGCCGAGTGGGCCAGGTGTATCGACGCCGCAATTGCGCGCCAAGAGGTGTCGGGTCGGATCGATGCGTGTGCCGTCATTCGCTCGGTGTCGGCCCCGCTCTACTACCAGTTGCTTACCAGCCGGACTCCGCTAACGAGGCGGGATGCCACCCGCGCCGCCGACGCGGCCCTCGCTGCGCTATACGCGGGAGTCTTCACCGTGCGAGGTCGGCGACACACTGGTTCCACTGGAACGGCTCCGGGTACAGCCGTACGGTGACGTCGATGCGGATACTGGTGACCGGGGCAACGGGTTATGTCGGCTCGCGGCTCGTTGGCACACTTCTCGGCGAAGGGCACGAGGTCGTCGTCGCCAGCCGCAACGTCGCCCGGCTCGCCGACTTCGGCTGGTTCGACCGCGTCACACCGGTGTACCTCGATGCGGCCGACGAGGATTCCGTCTCCAGCGCGTTCGGCGTGGCAGGTCCCGTCGACGTCGTCTACTACCTCGTCCACGGGATCGGGCAGCCGGACTTCCGCGATGCCGACAACCGCGCCGCGGCCAACGTCGCGTCGGCGGCGCGCGACGCGGCAGTCCGCCGGATCGTGTACCTGGGCGGCTTCGTGCCCGACGTCGGCGAGCTGTCCGAACACCTCACCAGCAGGGCCGAGGTCGCGCACGCGTTGACCGTGGACGGTGGCCCCGAGGTGGTTTGGCTGGGGGCCGCGATGATCCTCGGTGCGGGGTCGACGTCCTTCGAGATGCTGCGCTACGTCGGCGACCGGTTCCTGGTGATCCCCATGCCACCTTGGACGGCCAACTCGATGGATCCGATCTCGATCCGTGACGTGCTGTACTACCTCGTCGCGGCCCTCGACGAGCGCGTGCCCGCGGGCGCTTACGACATCCACGGCCCGGAGCGGACGACGTACGGTCAGCTGATGCTGAGCTACGCTCGGCTGTCGGGGAAGTGGCGCCACGGACTTCCCGTGCCCGGCGTCGACATGTCGGTGCTCTCGCGTGTCGCCGCGGCGGCGTTGCCGGTTCCAGGCGGCCTGACTGCCGATCTCGTTGAGTCGCTTGATCATCCGATGATGGCCTCGGCCGACGGGCTGCACGCGTTGGTGCCTGACCCGACCGACGGATTGGTCGGCATCGACCATGCCATCGCCCTGTCGTTGTCGGGCGGCAAGCCGCGTCCCGTCGACGGGTTGGCCGACCCGCATCACTTGGCGGATACCGATCCCGGCTGGGCAGGTGGCGACGTGCTGCGCATCCGCCGGCTGGCCACCCTCGTCACGCCCGCGCTGGTGCGGCCCGCGCTCGGGCTGCTCGGCCTGGTGCCCGGGCCGCTTGCGGGTGCGGTGCGCACCGGTCTCGACACGCTGATCGGGCTGGCGCCGAAGGGTGCGACCGCATGAGTTGCCCTGTGTCAAGCCGCTCCCGGTTGGGGTCTGTCGAGCAGTGCTTGGAGGGCGCGATGCTGGGTGGGGTCGTAGGTGGTGTGGTCTTGCCAGCAGTGCCA